>JAWXBZ010000216.1:0-4038 GCA_034440375.1 Candidatus Eiseniibacteriota bacterium | reverse complement strand
GGCGGGGTGCCGCCTCGGCCAGCGCCAGAAAGACCGACTCGGCCTGATCCGGTTCGAGTCCCCCGGCCACGGCTCCATCGACAAAAGAGAGCCGCCACCGACGCCGCTCAGCGGCGACCCAGGCTTCCCTCTGGCTCGAGGTGACACCCGGCGTTGAGACGGGGCGGGTCAGCGCCCGACGGAACGCCTCCGCCTGGAATGAGTCGAACCCGGCCAGCACGCGGGCCATGTCGGCAAGCTGCTCTTCTTCGAGGAGGAGACCATGCGTGCGGGCCAGGATCGGTTTCAATCGAGATGCAATGGGTGGGGTTGCCTCGACGCCGGTGGCGCGGGCTCGGAAGCGCGCGGCCAGTGCCGGCTGTCGGCGGGCGACATGTTCCAGCGAGGCTTCCACGATCAGCGGTTCGCGGTCGGCCCCCGCGCCGGTGCCGGAAGCTTCAAAATCAGTCGTGAGAAGATGGATGACGACGGGGCCCCCGGCAACCGGAGTGCCGGTGGTGTCTGCGCCGTCGAATTCAACGGATTCGGGCAGGTACTCCCGGTAGGGACGTCCTCCGCCGTCGCGCACCACGGGCCGCGTCGTGGTGGTTCCGTTCGCGACCAGCACGAGGCGATCGCGGTCGGCCTCGACCCGTGCGACCAGGCCGGAAAGGGCGCGGGCAAGGTCGAGCCACTCGCGCGTGGCCGATTCGCGGACGTAGCGCCGTGCCAGGTGCTCGTCGCGGGCGACGGCCGCGGCGACATCCCCGCCGGGTGACTCCGGTACATGCCGCGCCGCGGCGGCAATGTCCGTTTCGGCCATGCCGAGGAGGACGCCGGCCTCTCGAACTGCGGCCCGCGGGGACAGGCGGACCGTACGGCCGGGATGATTCACCCGTTCACGGCCATATCGGTGTTCCAGATAGGCGGCCAGTTCGCTCCGCTGGCCCGCGCTGACACGGAAGGTGATCGTCGGAGAGCCGACGGTGGCTTCGAGGTAGAAGTGGGCGGCATCGAGGTTGGCCGCCACCGGATCGATGTCCGTCAGGCCGAGGAACCAGGCGACGAGCGACGAGCGCACCGCCCCGGACATCGGCCGGAGATCGATTCCGTGGCGGTGCGCGTAGCGGCGGGCATCCCACTGGAGCAGAAACCAGCCGGCAAGATCGAGCCGTTTTACTTCGGCCAGTTCGTTTTCGAGCCGGCGACGATGGCGTGTGCTCTTCGGGCAGCGAACCGCCACGATTGACGCAAGGTAATCGACGGCTGTCCGTCCGCCCGGCAGCGGGTAGTCGAGGCCGGCGGGGGCATCGGTGACCTCATTCGCCACCAGACACCGTTCGGCCAGCGCGACTTCGTTTTCCAGTGCCTCCGGATGATCGCGGTAAAGGCGACGCCGTTCGGCCGGTGTCCGGAACTGACTGTCCGGCGCGAGGCGTTGATCGCGGCTGACTTCGACCAGTGGTCGGCCATGGGCCAGAGCCAGCCTGGCATTTCGTGTGAGTCGATCGCTATCGTCGAGATGATCAACCTGGTCGGATGCGACGATCGAGACACCCGATTTCCGGGCCAGCGCCGCCACGGCGTCTGCCAAGCGCGCCTCGGCCGGCAGGCCATGCAGTGAAACGCCCAGATAGACGGCCGATCGCCCAAAGACCTCGGCGAGCCGGAGTGCCAGCCGCTCCGCCTGATCCGCCTGACCCCGCTGGATCCGACTCGAGACTTCTCCGACAAGACCGGGGCTCTGGGCGATCAGTCCGTGATGGTGCGCGGCAAGATCTTCGAAAATCAGAAAGGGTTGGCCCGCGCGGGTATGCGCGAGGGAGACGAGATCGGCCAGATTCCGCCGCCCGGTTTCGGATTCAGCGAACAGGACCAGGGGGAACGTGACGGGTGCGGTCAGAGAGTCAAGTGTCGGTGGTGCCGGATCGGCCAGGCAGGCGACCTCGAATTCCACCCCGATGACCGGATCAAGACCGCGCCGCCGGGCGCCGGCGATGAAGGGCGCCGCACCGAGGAGGGTGGCCCGATCCACCAGGCCGACCATGTCGTATCGATTCTGACGGGCCCGGTCGAGCATGGCTTCGACGGAGGCTGTTCCCCGCGCCGGCGAGTACTCGCTCACGAAGTTCAAACAGGCGTTTCGCATGTCCCAAAAGTACTAGTCAAAATACTGGGTGTCAAATAAATAGTTATAAACCGTTGTCATTTCGACAAATAGAAGTGTGGTCGCCGCGGAGGAAAGGCTAGCGACGGGCGATCCGCCCACCGATCGCCATGCTCGAGCCGGAGAAGTTCGGGGCCGGCTGATCGAGCCATCGACAGAAAATCACGCCACTGGTTCCGCTGCCACCCGGGAAGTCGAGCCCATCACAGATCTGCCGGACGTTGAAGCTGCAGTTGTCCTTGTTGGCGGGTGGCAGGGGCGGGGGCGGCGGCGCCGTCGGGTTGGATTCCAGGATCATCTCGTCCGTCGTTGCCGGACCCCAGTAGTTGCTGTCGGCCGCAACCGCGATTCCGGACGGCATCAGGTTGCGCAGATCGCACGGAAGATTCTGATACAGGTTGCATTGCTTGAGGATCGGCGGATCAATACCGGGAAGTCCCTCGCAGTGAATGCCGGCCGAGAACTGGGGTACCCGGTCGTCGCCATTGTTGCGGATGTCGCTCCGCCGGGCCACGAATGCCGAATTGATGCACCAGATGCCGCTGTAGCGATTGTTGCCGATGTTGCAGTGCTGGATTGTCACCGGGTGAATCGGTGAATCGCAGTCATTGAGGAGAAGGCCGTTCCCTCCGTTATTGGCGATGGTGACGTCGGTCATCGCCAGATTGGTACGAGTCAGCGCCAGACCGTCAACGAGGCTGTTGGACAGGGTGCAGCCACGGAGCGTCAGGTCGGCGTCAGTGGCCATGATGGCGGTGTTGGCGTAAAGGATCCGCGCGGATGTGAATCGCCCGATCGACGCCTCCTCGAAAATCAGGCTGCCGAAATCGCCCGGGGCGGCCGGAAGGCCCCGATTGGCGTTGGGCCGAAACGTGACCAGGCTCTCGGGCTTTCCCTCGACCAGGAGCGTGCCGCGTACATTCAGGTTGAGACCCTTCTTCGTGAAGATGACCAGCACCCCCGGCTCCAGCGTGAGCGTCCGGTTCCTCGGCACGGTCACCGACTTGATGACGTAATAGGGGTTGTTGTTGCGGGTCCACCGTCCGAACTCGGCCCCTTCGACCTTCGTCGAATCGATGTGCCCCGGCCGGGCGGGCATGAACGGCTCCCCCTGCTTGGTGCAGGCGGCAAGGGCCAGGAGAAGAATCGCCCCGAGTACGAGGACACGCCGATCAACCACCGGCCACCTCACGGAGCGGTGGCGCCGTTCGCTTCTTGTAATCGGAATAGTTGCCAAGCGAGAGCGTGGCCTGGCCGTTGTCGATGGCCATGATCTGATTCACGGTGCGGTCGAGAAACCATCGGTCATGCGACACAGCGAGTACTGTCCCCTCAAATTGGGCCACGGCCGCCTCGAACACCGCCCGCGAGGGGATGTCGAGGTGGTTCGTCGGTTCATCGAGGACGAGGAAGTTGGCACGGCTCCGGACAATCAAGGCCAGGGCCAGCCGGCTTCGTTCGCCTCCCGACAGGGCATTCAGCGGCTTGTAAACATCTTCCCCGGTGAAGAGAAATCCACCCAGAAAGGTGCGGATTTCGTTTTCAGGGACGAGGGGCGTCACCTTCCAAGCTTCATCGAGGACCGAGTGGGGACCTCGGAGGGATTTCTGTTCCTGTTCAAAGTACCCAATTTGGACGCCCGCGCCAAGATGTAATTCGCCGGCGTCATACGCTTCCTGGCCGATGATCAACCGGAGCAGCGTCGACTTGCCGGCCCCGTTCAGGCCGATGACGCCCATCTTGTCGCCGCGCTGGAGCCGAAACGTGACGCCATCGAGAACGCGGTTCGACCCGTACGACTTCCCGATCCCCTTCAGGTCGAGGACGACCCGGCCCGAGCGTTCCGGCTCGGGCAATACCAGACTTATGACGCGCGCCCGGCCGGCCGGCCG
>JAWXBZ010000215.1:0-37840 GCA_034440375.1 Candidatus Eiseniibacteriota bacterium | reverse complement strand
GCTTTCTACGGTGATCTCCGCGCCTGGAGTTATCACGATGAATCCTCGAGCTTCGAGGAATCATGGCGGAGTGACATACGGGGCATCCCGCGGGATGCCGGCGACTTCGACGGTGACGGTCGGCCCGATCTCCTGGTCCTGGCCCTGCAGAAGGCGCAGGTCTTCTCCTCCCGCGTGCCGGGGGGATTTCCGACCTTCAAGTTGGCCGAGATCAACGACGGGTGGGCCGCCACGTTCATTCCCGCCGCGACCGGCACGGGACTCGACATCGTGACCAGCTTCAACACGGAGATTCGGATTCATCGTCGCGGCGAGAACGGGACGCTCCTGGACCAGGCCCTGGCGAATCCAAGCAGCGGGATCAACACCATCTCGCCGGCGATCGTGCGGTTGAAAGCTGAGGCCGGCGAGGGGATCGGCCTGGCCACCGTGGATGGCGACGGCGATCTGCTCATCTGGCGGCGTGGTGTCGACGGGAGATTCTCCTGGCGTCAGACCGAGATCCTGGGATCCGGCTTCCTCGGCGACGTGGCGGCCACCGACCTCGATGGGGACGGACGATCCGAGTTGGCGGTCATCGAGGTCATCGGCGACGTCCCGTCGCCCACGGTGGCCCTGCGGGACGGCTGCTATCGGCTGCTGGTCCTGCGGCAGGATGAGGAAGGCACCTACCGTGCCTGGCAACGGCTTGGCATGGCCGGGTACTTTCCGGGCAATCCCGTGAATCTGCAGGGGGGAATACCCCTCGAACTCGGCGCCGCGAAGGAATGGTTGTGGGTGACGATCAACGGTCGGGCCTGGCGACTGTCGTTCAGCGCCTTGACGAGCGAACTGCATGTGGAGGCGCTCGTCCCGGGAGTCGGCGACGGTCCGATGGCATCGGGAGACGTGATCACAACCAACTTCCGCACTTCCCGGTTGACGGTCCTGCCGACGGCGGCCGGCCTGGCGCCTCCGGACGGGGACCTGGTGTCGGCGGGGCTGCTCACGGAATTCGAGCGTGGGGTGCCATCAGTCAGAAGGGAAGTGCTGTTGCTCCGGGCGCGCCATTGGGGTACCGGGCCGAACGGCGATCTCATTCAGCTGGACTGGTTTGGCGAGTGGGTGCGAAGGATCATCCGTGATCCGCTCGATCCCGGGCCCCCCTCCGTTGAGTGGGCGGTTCCCGTCGGCAACAAGTCGTTCACCGATCCAATGGCCGAGGCTGGGCGGCGATATCGTTATCGCCTGCTGTCTTCCGGGAGCGGGACCGAGGCCTCCATCGATGTCACCGTCATTGCCTCCAACCCGGTGATCGGTTCCACCTGGGACGGCCGGCGGCTCCTGGTCGAGTGGACACGGCCGATCACGATGAACGAATCGAGCCGGCTGATACTGGTGCGGGAGGATCAAGTGACAGGCCAGTCGCACATCCGCGATGGCATTCTCTCGACCCTGCTCGACCAGGGGGGTCGTCGGCTGGTCGTGGAACTTGCGCCGGGATTGGATCCGCAGGCAACATATCAGCTGACTCTGGGCGGATTCGTCAGCGACAGCGGGCTTCTCCTGGCGGGGGAGGATGCGCGACTCGTCTTCATGCCGACCGTGCCGGAACGACCGCTGACGCTGGTGCGAGTCCGTTCCGTGGACGCCACGACACTCCTGGTGACATTGGCTCCGGGCTCCCCGGTGGATCCGAGGGCGGCCGACTTCGAAATTATCGGGGGCCCCCAGGTCGTGACGGCCACCCGGGAGGATGAGGAAACGGTGAGGCTGACGTTGGCCGGCGCGCCGGCCGGCGCGGATCAACAGCTGCGCCTGCGCTCTTCGGCTGTCGGGCCCGGCGGGGAAACGGTCCGTCCCGGTGAGTCCGATGTGATTCCGTTTCGCCTGACACCGGTGGCTTATCCCAATCCGGTTCGTCCGGGGTCGGGGCAGATAACCTTTGACTGGGTGCCGGTCGGCTCCCGGGTGACAGTGCATGATCTGGCGGGTCGGGAGATCTGGAGCGGAAATCAATCCGACTCCGGGGCAATCATCTGGGATCTCACTGGGAGCGATGGCCGGCGGATCGCGCCAGGGGTATACCTCTATCAAATAGATTCCGATTCGGACCGCATCGGTAAGTTGTCTGTTATCAACTGATTGCTTTTTGTATCAAATATGCATATATAAATATTATGTTGTTTGTTTTGGGGGCACGACGCGCCCTTCCGGCCAGATGCGGAGGGTGAACTGACCCCCTTCCAGAACCGAATAGGACCAGTGGCCCATCCAGTCGCCGTTGACGATGAAATCGCGGCCGGGCGACTGAATGTGGATTGGGAGGTGGAAGTGGCCGATCAATACGGCATCCCGACCGCGGTGGAACTGGGGGGTGGCGACGGTCTGCCAGAGATGTGGACCCACGATCGGCCTGGTTTCCATATGCCGGCGGCTGGAATGGCTGGAGTGGGTGGCAAGGGGGATTCCGAAATCAGGATGGAGCCAGCGATAGGCCTTGATGGCCAGGGGGTTGCGAAAGATTCGGCGAAGCACCCGGTACCCGTTGTCGCCGGGAACGAGGCCGTCGCCGTGGGCCAGGAACAGGCGGCGCCCCTGGCATTCGACGTCGATCGGTTCCGAATGGGCGCGGACGCCGACCCGGGATTCCAGGAAGGAACCGGCCCACCAATCGTGGTTGCCGCCGAGAAAGTCGATGGGGAGTCCGGACTGCACCAGCCGGTGGAGCCGGGCCAGCACGGCGAAACCGCGGGAGGGGATGGCATGACGGTACTCGAACCAGAAATCGAACAGATCACCGACCAAAACAAGAGCAGCCGCCCTCTCGTCCACCTCATCGAGCAATCGAAGGAGCCGCGACTCCTTGTCCGCCTCGACCGCAGGTGCCGCTGTGCCGATGTGCGCGTCCCCGACGAAGTAGACCGGCCCGCCGGGGCGATTCGGGTGGTGTCGCAAGTCCATGGTGACTTTATACCAGATGTCGCTTCCGGGCGGTTCGCCCGCAACCGTCGGCCGGGGGACTTCACGGCCGGCGTTCCGATCTCTATGATCCCGGCTGAGAGTCCGGGGGGATTCGAGGTCTGGGGATGAGGATCGGGAGGACGATGACGCACCATTCCAGCTCGCTGGCGACGGGCCTTCTGGCATCCGGTTTCAGCCTGCTCCTGTTGAGCGGCCCCGGACGGGCCGCACCGGGCGGCGGAAACGGCGGAATCATGGCCCGCCCCGCGCCGCCCGCCAACGACCAGGAAGCGTTGGTCATACCGCAGAGCCCCTTCGTGGCGGTGGCTCGCCGGGTCGTTCCGGCAGTAGTCTACGTCGATGCCGATCGACGGGGGCCCGACGCGACCGTCCCATCGGACCGGGTCCCTCCCGACCTGTACCATCGGCTCTTCCCGAACGACGCGCCGGGTGACATGAACCTGCCAGGCAGCGGTTCCGGCTTCATCATCGATGCCGAGGGGTACATCCTCACCAACAACCATGTCGTGGCCGGCGCGGACAACATCACGGTCCACCTGAGCGACGGGCGAACCTATCGAGGGGAGATCATCGGCACCGATGACAAGACCGACGTGGCGGTCCTGCGCATCCGTCCCCTCCCCGGTGATCCACCGTTTCCCGTTGTGCGTCTCGGCGATTCCGAGGCGGTTGAAGTCGGGGAGTGGGCCGTGGCCATCGGTAATCCACTGGGTGAACTTGCGGGGTCGGTCACCGTGGGCGTCATCAGCGCCAAGGGGCGCGCGAACCTCGACATCCTGGGGGGAGGTCCCGACTACCAGGACTTTCTTCAGACCGACGCCTCGATCAATTTCGGCAACTCGGGCGGGCCGCTGGTCAATGCGCGTGGCGAAGTCATCGGCATCAACACGGCCATCAATCCGACCGGCCAGGGGCTTGGCTTCGCCATCCCGATCAACATGGCCCGCAACGTCTCGGTGCAACTGATCGCCAATGGGCGAGTGACACGGGCCTACATGGGGGTCGTGCCGCAGGAACTGACTTCTGAATTGGCCGACGGACTCGGCATCGCGATCGGACGCGGCATCCTCGTGGCGCATGTCGAATCCGGTGGGCCGGCCGAGAAGGCGGGACTTCGAACCAAGGACATCATTACGGAGATCGACGGGCAACCGGTGGAAGAGGTGAATCGGTTCCGCCGCTTCGTGGCGGAGGCGCCGGTCGGGCACCTGGCCCTGCTGACAGTCTTTCGTGATGGGCAGGTTGTGACCCGTCAAGTGGAACTCGGGCCGAGGCCGGATGATCGGCCCGAAGCGCAAACGGGCACCCCTTCCACGGTGCCTCTGCCGACAGAATGGCTTGGCGCCCGGATTGAACCGATGACCCGCGAAATGGCCGATGGCTGGCAGGTCGGCTTCGAGCCTGGACTGGCCGTTACCGGCGTCGAGCCGGGAAGTCCGGCCGAAGAAGCGGGGCTGGGTGAGGGGGACATTGTGAGAGAGGTGAATGATCGCGCGGTCCTGACCATCGATGACTGGCGGCAGGCAATCCTGGCTGCCCGGGGCCGGACCCGTCCGCTGGTGCTCCTGGTCAGTCGCGGCGGGGTTGTCAGCTACCTGGCCATCCGGGTGGTGGGGCGATGACCGGCAAGCCCTTCCGCAATCGGATAACGCTCGCGATGCTCGTGTTTCTCGTGGCACCTTCTTTTGCCCGCGCCGCGGAGCCGGCTCGGGTCGAACAGATCCGCCACGCCAGCCAACAGGGAAATACGCGGGTGGTACTCGAGCTGTCGCGACCGACGGCCTGGAAACAGATGGCGCTCGTGGATCCGGCCCGCGTGGTGGTGGACATCGAAGCGGTGGCCACCGAGGGCGTCGGTGCGGTGGCGATCGGCGACGGGCGTCTGCACCGGATTCGCGTGGGACAACAGGAGCTGTCGACTGTTCGGATCGTTTTCGACGTGGATCAGATCGTTGACTATCGCGCGTTTGAACTGACGGCCACCGATGGGCAGCCCCCCCGTCTGGTCCTGGACTTCTTTGGCCCGGATGCCGCTCCCGGGCGAGTGGCCGCCGCTTCACGGGAAACGGAACCGGCCGCGGTGCCAGCCTCCGGGGCGGCGACGAACCGGCAACTGTCACCGGCCGTTCTACCGGCGGCCGGTGTCATTCCGGCACCCCTGCGCAACCGCCCCATCATGGTCATGGTTGATGCCGGCCATGGCGGGCAGGATCCGGGCGCGCACGGGCATGGCGTGGACGAGAAGGAGATCTGCCTGGCCATTGCCCGCAAGATCGTTCAGGAGATCGAGAAGCGCCCCGGATTCCGGGCGCGACTGACGCGCGACGACGACCGCTTCATCCCATTGCGGGGTCGTTTCGAGGTGGCGGAAAAGGCCGAGGCCGACGCGTTCGTGAGCGTCCACTGCAATGCCAGCAAGAGTTCCTCGGCGCACGGGACAGAGGTCTACTTCCTCTCCCTCTCCGGCGCCACGGACGAGGCTTCGCGCGAATTGGCCCGGCTGGAGAACGCGGCCGACCTGATGGGTGGCGTGGCTCCGGAGGCGGACGACGATCTCTCCTCGATCCTGTTCGACATGCAGCAGGCAGACATGCTGCAGCGCGGATCGATGCTGGCCGAGTCGGTGATGGAATCGCTTCGCGGCCATTCGGACCTGACCACCCGGGGCGTCAAGCAGGCGGGCTTCCTGGTGCTGAAATCACCCCAGATTCCCTCCATTCTGGTGGAGACCGCCTTCATTACCAACGCCAGGGAGGCGGCGCTACTCCGGTCGGGAACCTTTCAGACCGGTTTCTCGCGTCGCGTGGCGGATGGAATCGTCCGATTCTTCGCGGCGACCGCACTGGCCGGGCTGCGTTGAACGCTCTCTGCTAAGGGGAACCTCCCGGCCGGCCGATACCGAGTGTCATGGAACTGCACTCGGAACAACTCGACGGCTGGACTCGCATTCAGCTGACCGGCAACCTGGATGCCGGCTCGGCGGGCGAGGCGCAGCGTAGCCTGCTTCCCCTGATTACCGGCGAACCCCGGAGTTACATCCTCGAACTGGAAGGTGTCCCGGCCATCGACAGCGCCGGCCTCGCGGTTCTGGTCAAGCTGTATCGTGAAATCAAGAGCCGCGGGGGCCAGATGGCGTTGGCCGGTGTTCAGCGCGAACCGATGCGCGTCTTCCACCTGACCCGACTCGATCGAATTTTTCCGATTCACCCGACCGCCGAATCGGCGCGGGCAGCGGCCTGAGTGCCCTCATGATGCGCTGGGCCAATCGCCAGGCCGCACTGGTGGAACTGGAACTCCTGATGTTTACCGTCGGCGGCGTCCGCGTGGCCACACCGCTCGAACGCGTGGCCGGTGTGCTGACCGATGTCTCGTTGCTGGCCGAACACTCGGACCTGGCCTCGATCCCGTATAACGGTGAGAATGTGCCGCTGGTCCGGGCAGAGAACATCTTTGAGGTTGGCGCCAGGACTCATGCCTCGCCAGGGGCCCTGATCCTCTTCCGGACGTTGAGCGGCCTCTATGCGGTGGCAGTGGATGAGGCCCTGGATGTCCTGCGCGTCACGCCGGGTGATCGACTTTACCGGTTCCCCCCGGAGGATGCCGGCTGGGCCTCCAGGCGCCGACCGTGGGGGTTCGTGGAACTGGGCGACGTGCCAATCCTGCTCGTTGATTTCGGCCCCCTTCGGGTGCACTGACCGGACCCGACCTGCCGGAAACGGCTAACATCTCTCCATGAGTTCTGTGCGCCTCACGATTCTCGGCGGCGGGCGCGAGGTCGGCGCCAGCGCCCATCTCCTCGACATTGACGGCGCACGACTCCTGCTCGACGCGGGCTCGCACCCCCGTCACGAAGGTCTGGCCAGCCTCCCCCGCTACGATCTCGCAGCGGAAGTGGATGCGATCCTCATCACGCATGCCCACCTGGATCATGTTGGCAGCCTCCCGTTGGCCATCAAGCGCTTTCCACGGGCTCGCATTTACTGGAGCCGGGCCACGGAGATGCTCTCGATCCGGCAGCTTCATGCCTCCGTGGCCGTGATGCGGAAAGAACAGGAGGCCGGGCGCTACGGGGAGCCGCTGCTTTTTCATCATGACGAAGTCGAGCAGCTCGGATGGCGTGGCTGGCCGGTGGTCAACGGACAGACCACGCAGATTGCCTCACCTTCGCGGGTGGAGGTGACGCCGTTCGCCACCGGTCACCTGCTCGGCGGCCAGGGATTTGTCGTGGAATCGAGCACCGCGCGCGTTGTCTACACCGGCGATTTCTGCGGGCATGCGCGCGAAATGCAGCCCGCGGCCGAGCCCCCTCCGGTCAAGGCTGACGTGCTGATCATGGAAGGGACGTACGGCGCGACGGCGGAATACTCGGGCGACGGCTACGAGACCGAGGTCGAACGCTTTGCGGCCGGACTGGAGCGGGTGCTTTCGCGAGGCGGTTCGGTCCTCGTGCCGGCCTTCGCCCTTGGCCGGACTCAGGAAATCCTGGTCATGCTTCGGCGGCTGATGGGACGGCGGCGCATTCCCCGCGTACCCGTTCGCGTTTCCGGACTTGGCCGGGCGATGAGCGAGGTGCATGACCGCTGCCGGGACGAGCCCTCCATGTTCCCGCGGCGCTGGCGGCTGTCTCGCTGGCCCCTGGTCATCGAATCGCATGAGCTGGCCAACTTCGATCACGCCCTGGCCCGACCGGCCATTTACGTGTTGACGTCGGGAATGATGCTGTCCGGCACGTCGTCCGCCATCGCGGCGGAGCGGATGATCGGTGACGAACGGCATGGAATCTTCTTCGTGGGGTGGGTCGATCCGTCCCTGCTCGGTCATCGGGTGCAACAGACGCCGGTCGGCGAGTGGATCGAGTTCCAGAAAGGCAGGCCGATGACCCGGCGGCGGACGCAGGATCTGGATCGCTTCTGGTTTTCGGGGCACGCCGATCGTCAACGGCTGCTGGCGATGGTGGAGCATTTCGATCCCCGGCATGTCGTCCTGGTGCACGGGGAGGAGCCGGCCCTCGCCTGGCTGGCCGAAAACATTTCCCCCCGGCGACGGGTGCATCGACCCGCCGTCGGGGAGACATTGACGTTCTGACCAGCTGATTTTCAAACCGGGTGACCGGACTTCAGGGATTCGGGACCTGGACCTCAACGAGACCGACGACCTGGAGAATGAGCGCCGTTTCCCAGTCGAAATCGTAGGCCGCCGTCTCCCCCGGATCTGTAGACGTCCAGTTCGTTCGAAACGTGAAGTTGAGCAGCAGCGGGTTCCTGGAAATCAGGTATTGATCGAGGCGACTGTTCAGAAAGTTGATCCCGGCGGCCACGAGGCTGATGTCGACACCGGTGCCGCCGGAGGCGCCGGTGGCATTGCCCGGCGGGTTGGGCACGTCGTACGTCAGGATGGTCAACGGCGACTGGCCGCTGGCCTCGATGGTGACGGTTCCCTGGTGGGCGCCGACAAACCCCCGGTTCGCGACGACCCGGTAGGTGCTACCGGCGATGTGGATCGACGTGATCTCGACCAGGCCGTCGAACTCGTCCAGGGCGTCATCGACATCGCCGGCCAGGCTGGCCGAAGCCATTTCGCTGCCCGACGCATTGTTTCCCTGCGTATGCCAGACATAGGGCAGCGTTTTGGTGACGACGGCCTCCAGCGTCCGATCTTCGATGAGGCAATTGTCCGCCTTGAGCGTCAGGAAGATGGCTCCCAGTCCGAGAGCGATGACGGCACGATTGATGGTCATGGCTCCCTCCTTAAAAGCCCAGGCCGACGCCAAAGGCGTAGCTGGTCCGTTCGGCGGCATGGAACTCGCCGTTCAGGTGCAGAAATCCGAGCCGCAGCGTGGCACCGAGGCCAAGGTTCAGGCCGCTCTTCTTTTCCAGGTTGACGTTGATTTCCTCGCTCTGACCGGAGGCCTCGGAGACGTACCGGGCATCCAGGTCGATCGTATCGTAGGAGACACCGGCATACGCGGCCAGGAGGCCGAAGCTCTTGCCGACGGCGCCACCCAGCGTGAGGGCCCTGGCGTCGACGAGATCGTCGTCCACCTTGAGGGTCTGGTACATGCCGTGAATCGACAGGTCGATCGGCAGTGAATCGAACCAGTGGTTCAGTGAGTGCCGGGCGCCGATGCCAAACAGCTCGACCTTCTTGATTTCAAGGTCGCCGGGCTCAACGGCAATCCATCGACCGAGCAATTCGGTGCCGGCGATCGAGCCGATGGTGATCTGCGGCGCGGCCAGCCCGAAACGGTCGATGTCGAAGCCGCCGGGAAACGTGTAGATCGCTCCGGTTCCCTGGTCGATCACGGTCACGCTTTCGGTCGAGCCCACGAGCGTCGGGGCTTCCACCGTCTGGGGGTCGTCACCGAACGAATCCTCGGTGGTGGCCATAAAGGTTCGGTCCTCGTCCTTGTAGCTGACGATCATGGCCCGGAGATCCAGCCGGACATGGAAACCACCCGATGGAACTCCCGGATACATGAACAGGCCCGAATTGAGAGCGCCGCCGACGCCATCGCGCAGCGGCCCGAGATACCCCTCGGCATTCTTGCCGATGTAGGCGGACAGATTGTCCTCGAGCTGCCCGGTATCCTGGGCCATTGCCGGTAATGCCGGCAATGCCAGACCGAGGATCAGCGCGAAGCGGAGCAAACGAGTTCGGCGCATCAACACCTCCCATGGCAATCGGGTACTGCAGTCGAGCCGGGCGACGCTGTCGTCGGACATCCCGACACCGACGGGAACCTATCAGACCCGGCCCTCGGTTGTTAACGGGGCGTCCGATGGTGCTGGTAGAGGATTCCTGGGTCGGGCTGTTAGACTTCTCGACATATGCGAGTCCTCTTCATCGAAGAAGGCCACGGGGTGGGGGGCTCGACGATCTGCCTCTATTACATGATGCGAGGACTGAAGTCCCGGGGCGTGACGGGTGTGGCCTGGTTTCCCTCGCCGAACGCCTGGAGTGATCGTTTCCGCGGGCTCGGCATCGAGGTCATCCACGGATCCGAGGCCCCGCCGGGGCAGGAGTCACGGTTGAACGGACACTCGACCAGCCGCAGCCTGCGGGAGTCGGCCTTCTACCGGCGCCTCTCTTTCTACAAATCCCACTGGCGGGATCATGCTCGCCACGTACGAGAGTGGACGAACCGGATCGAGGCCATTCGCCCCGACGTTGTGTACGGAAACAATGCCCTCCCGCTAAACCTGGCCGCGCTCACCGCCGGATCGGACCTTGGCCTGGGCGTGGTGTGCGCCCTTCGCGGACTCCAGCCGCTGCGTGCTCCGCACCGGGCCTTCGGCCGGCGACTTCAATTCGGAGCGGCCGTTTCCGAGATGGTGCGGCGTTACTACCTGGGTGCCGGCTTCGATCCCGACCAGATCCTCCGGGTCTACGACGGGATCGATCTCGTCGACTATCCCTTTCAGGAGCCCGCCGCTCTGGTGCCGAAAGAGGGGGGGCGCCTCCTCTTCCTCGGGCGGCTCACCGCATGGAAGGGGGCCGAGGTCCTGCTCCAAGCCATCGCGCGCCTCTCGGCGAGGCGCCCGGCGATCCAGGCTGTGGTGGCCGGGGATGGCCCGGCTCGCGCCGAGTGGGAACGGATGGGTGGCGATCTCGGGATCGCGGAACGGATCCGGTTCGTCGGGTTTCAGCCAGACATCATGCCGCTACTGCGCCAAGCCGATCTCCTGGTGCATGCTTCGACCGCACCCGAACCGTTCGGTCGTGTGCTGATCGAGGGGATGGCCGCCGGTGTGCCCGTGGTGGCCTCGGACCATGGCGCGGCGCCGGAAATCATCGAGCATGGGCGAAGCGGCTGGCTGGCACCGCCGGGCGACGCCGGAGCCCTGGCAGCGGTCATTGATACGGCACTCGACCCGGGTGTTGCCCGTGTGGCGCTCGCCCGGGCCGCCCGCACGCGCGTCGAGGAGCAATTCACGGTGGGACGAACCGACGAGGCTGTCAGTCACATGCTCGACCGTGTCAAGATTCGGCGATGAACCCGACCCTGGCTCGACCCGGCATTTCAAGGCTCGGTCCCCATCTTTCGACGATCGTTCTGGCCGCACTCCTGACCGGATGTGCCACGACCGCCCCCGGACCTGGCGGTAGAGCGCCGGGTGCCCCGGTGAACTGGCCGTTCCATGGATTCACGCGCTACGACGGGGCCCAGTTAAGCCTCTTTCGGGACCGGCTCTTCGGTCCGGGCGACCTGGCGATCAACCCTTCCGGGACCCGCCTCATCGCGCCGACCGGCAGCCCGGGCGCGATGACGGTCGTCCGCCTGCCGGAAGGGTCGATCGAAGCCGTCCTCGATTTCGGCGAGGGAATCACGTTCGAGAGCCTGGACTTTCGGCGCGACGGGGCGATCCTTTACGCGCTGTCCAGCACGGTCGATGCCGCGAACTTCGGTCGGGTGCCGCTGGCCCGGGCCCTGCTGGAGGTTGAATTCGGGCCCGAGCTCGGGGCGCCGCCGATTCCGCTCCGACCGGGTGCCTACTCGCGCGGCGTGGCTCTGCGCGCGGATCGCGGCTGGTATTACACGCTCGACACGGCCGGACCCGAACTGCCGGGCGGGGCCTCGCTGTCGCGAATCGATCTCTACAGCCAGGACGTGTTGGATAAGCGTCGTCTTGGAAGTTTGCCGATTGGTGTCCACAACGACGGGCTCCTCTACGATGCCCGGGAACGATGGCTTCTGGCTTTGCTTTCGAACGACGAGCCCTCGTCGGACTTTGACCCACCTTCCACTTCCGTGGCGCGCGGCACCTTTCTCGCCCGGCTCGATCCGGACACGCTCGGCGTGTTGGATCAGGTGACGCTGAAGGAACAACTGGATTTCATCGGCCTTGTCCCCTCGCCGCGCGGTGTCGTGGCGGTCGGAATCGCCTCCCACGATCGGAATCGCGGGACGGGCCTCATCGAAATCGATCCCCGGCTGGGGCGAGAAATCGGCTGGCTCGATCTGCCGGAGCCGGTCAGCGACATTGCCCATGCGGGCAATCGGCTGGTGCTTGCGGCGCGGCGCGGGTTGTATGTGGTGTCGCTCGATTTTCTTTCCATCGTTGGATTCATCGGCATTCCGTTCGATCGGCCCGGAAGCGTTGCCGTGACACCCGACGGCGCCACGGCCTGCGTGACGTTTGATGATCCGGAGCATCCGGGTCTCGTGGCGCTCGCGATCGTCGACCTGGATGCCGGCCGCCTCATCCGGGTCATTCGATGAGCGCGGGGGGGACGCCATGACCATTGCCGTCGTGGACCCGCTGGTCGACCTCCTTCGGCGGGCCGGGGAGAACGGCCTCGACGCCGATCGACTGGCACCGCTCTTTACGCGATTCGTGACGATCGGAATTCGTCACGCCGCGCTGGAACGAGTTGTCCTTGGTTCGGTGCCGCTCTCGTTTCCATCCCATCTGCTGGACGGGAAGCCGCATGTCGATGACGACCTGGCGCATGGGATCACCCTGGCCGAGCGGGAACGCGACCGGCTGGGCGCCGATCCGGCCGACATCGACCGCCTCGAGCGAATGATCGAGGACCAGGGGGTCAAGGTCATCACCCTGCCGTTTCCCGCTGCGAGCGGCCTCCTGTCGGCCTTCCTGTTTCATGCCGATACCGGCCCCGCCATTCTCATCGACGCGACGGCCTCGCCCCACGCGCGCGACTACGCGCTGGCTCATGGCTACGGCCACTATCTTGCCGATCACGATCCCTGGCGCACGTGGACCTGCCGGCTCGGGGGTGGTGGTGATTCCGCGGAGGAGCTTCGGGCGCACGGATTTGCCGGAGCGTTTCTGGTGCCGGAGAAGGCGTTGACCCGATATCTCTCGGCTGTCTCAAAGAATTTGTTGAATCCGGTGCCGGCGAAACTGGTCCGCCAGTTGCAGATATACTTTGATGCCGACCCCCGGGCGATACTTGGCCGACTGCTGGCCGGTGGACGGATAACGACCGCACAAATCGCCCCGCTCGTGGCAGAGCTGCAACCCGATCCGGCTGTGGCTGATGAGGGGACAATGGACGCTGACACGGGGCCGCATGCCGGCACCGGCCTCTCGGATCGCTACATCACGCTGGCGGTCATGGCGTATCGGGGCGGGCATCTCGATCTGGCGGGGCTGGCTCGTTCGCTGGAAACAGACGAAGCGATCGCAATGGGAATTGATCAACGGTTTCGCCGTGAGGCGCCCGTGGAAAGGAACGATGGGGAGCGTACGGATTGAGGGAATTGGCGACGAGATCGCGGTGGGGACGATTTTTTGTCTCGGACGCAACTACCGTGAGCATGCCCTGGAAATGGGGAGCGACGTGCCGACCGAGCCGATCGTATTTCTGAAACCGAGCACGGCGCTGCTCGAGGTGGGTGAGCCAATTATCCTGCCGGGCTTCTCCCGCGACATCCACCATGAGGTCGAGATGGTCGTCCTGCTGGGCCGCGAGGGACGGGACATTGTCCCTTCCGACGCTATGGAACACGTGGTTGGCTACGGTGTCGGCCTCGATCTGACCGCCCGCGACGTGCAGGCCATGGCGAAATCAAAAGGGCTTCCGTGGGCGGTGGCCAAGGGATTCGACGGCTCGGCGCCAGTCTCGCGATTCATCCGGGCGGCCGATGTGCCGGACCCCCATGCTCTCGAGCTGTCGCTGCTCCTGAACGGTACGGTGCGCCAGTCAGCCAATACGGCGCAGATGATCTTTCGCGTCGACGACACGATTGCCTGGCTGTCCACGATTTTCACGTTGATGCCGGGCGATCTGATTTTTACCGGCACGCCGGAAGGTGTCGGACCAATCGTGCCGGGGGATGAGATCGAGATTCGGCTGGACACCCTGGTCTCGGCGCGCTTCACGGTCGGTGGGCAATGAACCTCTTTCGTTCCCTCTTCGGCGAATCCGCCGAGGTCATGGAAGAACGGGGCGACGCCCTGCGCCTTTCCGGACAGTGGCGCGAGGCGGCCTGGTTCTATGGCCGGGCCCACGCCACCGCCCGCTCCGGTCCGCTTCGGCAGCGGCTTAAGGAGCGGGAGGAGGAAGCCGTCCGGCAGGCCTTCCGCCAGATGCTTGACGAGGCGGAGAGTCTCGGGCGGCGGCGGCTTCATGCCGAGGCGCTCGAGCTGCTGGGTGAGGCGTCGCGCTTCGCACGGAATCCCGAGGACGAGGCCATCCTGGCGGCGCGCCGGATCGCCCTCTCGGAACGGACCGGCGGCGAGGCGGCCCATTTTGCCTCCCTGGCACCGGATTCGGGATCCGATCAATCCTCCCCACCGGCCGGGCATAGCTCCGAATTGGACCTGGACTTCGAGGAACGCCTGCTCGGTCGTCCGGAGGGCGAACGCCGGCGTTTTGAATCGTTGGGTGCCGACGGTCGGTCTGGATTCGTCCGACTGGGCAGCGGGGATCATGCCCTGGCGCTGGAGGCATTCGAACGGGAAAACGCGATTCGCCCGGAGAGCTGGGTCGTTCGCGAGTTGATGGCCCAGGCTCTCGAGGGGCTTGCTCGGAGCGATGAGGCCTGCCAGCAGTATGAAGCCGCCTACCGTCGAGCACCCGATCGCGTCATTCTGGTCCTCGAAATAGCGCGAATCCTTCGTGACCGGCTCGGCCGACCGGAGGAGGCGCTGGATCGGCTGGAGACCGCGGCGCGCCGCCACCCGCCCGCTCCGGACAGCCTTGACCTGCACCTGGAGAGGGTCTTCCTGCGTCAGGAACTGGGCCGACCCGATGACGCCATTCGGCTGGTGACGGAGTTGATGAGCGAACCAACGCTGAACCGGGCCTTCCTGGCCTTCAATCGAGCCGGACTGTTCGAGCCGCTGGATCGGCTTGACGAGGCCGAATCCGATCTCAAGATGGCGATCGCCCTCGAGCCTCAGAATATCCTCTATCTCGAGCGAATGGCCGATCTCATCTACCGGGCGCGGCGTGATCCTGAGGAAGGGCTCTCGCTGCTGGACCAGGCGCTGGCCGTCGATGCCCATGACTTCGCCGGGGGGCGGGGCGGGCTCGGCACATCGCCGGATCGGGCGCGACTGCAATTCAAGGCAGCCCGGATCCTCTTCCTGCTCGACCGGCTCCTGGAAGCCGGCAGGCGGATCGAGGAAGGATTGATTGTCAGCCACGACCCCCGGGTTCACGAGGCCCTGCTTGGACTCAGTCGTGAGATCCGTGCCGCGCAGAGCGGGATGAACGCTTAAGTCGCGTAGTGTTAGAGGTTTACAAATGTTTCCGCTCCGAGATACCAATCGAACAACCACGTTTCCGATCGTGACGGTGCTTCTCGTCGCGCTGAATGCGGGGCTTTTTCTCTACGAACTGTCGCTGGGGAAAGGTCTGGGACACTTCCTGCAAGAGTTCGGCGCTGTTCCGGTCGATATAGTGAAGGCCGTGTCGAGCGGTCGGCTGGAGGGGCTCATCCCGTTCTTCAGTTCGATGTTTCTGCACGGCGGCTGGCTGCACCTGATCGGCAACATGCTGTTCCTCTGGATTTTCGGGGACAACGTGGAGGACCGGTTTGGCCATGCCCGCTACCTGCTCTTTTACCTGTGCGGTGGCGTCGTCGCCTTCGCCGCGCATCTGGCGGCGAACGTCACATCGACGGTTCCGACGATTGGCGCCAGCGGAGCGGTGGCGTCGGTACTCGGGGCCTACTGGTTTCTTTACCCCGGAGCCCGTGTCCTGACGCTGGTGCCGCTCGGCTTTTTTATCCACACAACAGAGCTTCCAGCCCGGCTTTTTCTTGGGATATGGTTTGGTCTGCAGATCGTGTCGGGACTCATCGAGTCGGCCATGGTCAAGCCGGATAGCGGCGGGGTGGCCTGGTGGGCCCATATCGCCGGGTTCCTGTTCGGCTACCTGGTAGCGGCGGGTCTGTACAGCGCAAAGCGAAGGGCCGCCCCGGCCCGATAAGCCGGGCACGGGACGAAGCGGCGTCACGAGGAGGTCGCCGAAGCAGTGAACAAGGGTTGGCAAGACCATGAATGAACGCAGGGTTCGGGGACCAAAACCGCGGGTGCGGCCCCAGATGAACACGGAGACACGCCGGCATGATGAACGGTCGGCGTACCATCGCCGGACAAAGTATCCCGACGAGCCGATCATCGACGAGGAAACGGACCGAATGGACGAGGAGGGTGGCGGCGTGCTGGATGATTGGACGGACGAGACGGAAGTCGTCGACGAATCGGCGGGCGCGGACGACACGGAGAAGCCGCCCTGTGAATCCCGGGGTCGCGGATGAGGATCCTTCTCGGTGCCGACTTTCACCTCGGCGCGACGATGGGTTGGCTCGGCGGACAGTCGGCCGCCCGTCGTGAGGACTTGAATCGGGCCTTCAGCCGCTTCGTTGATTTCGCGCTGCGCCCCGATCAGAAAATCGACCTTGTCCTTCTGCTGGGCGATATCTTCGATACGCATGCCCCGTCGGACGCGCTGGTCGATCTGGTACAGCGGGAATTGACGCGCCTGGCCCTGGCCGATTTGCCGGTTGCGGCCATTCCGGGCACGCATGACGGCTATGGTTACGCTGACAGCGTCTGGCGCTCGGGGCGATTTCCATCGTCTCTGGTTCTGATCACCTCGCCCGGCGTCTCACGGACGACGATCCAGGCGGCCGGCCGGCCGGTCCACCTGTACGGACTGGCCTTTGATCCGGCGCGCACTCCGGCCGATCCGCTGCTCCATATGCGACGCGACGAAACCGCCGGACCCGGCCTGCACATCGGCATGGTTCATGGGTCGCTGCCGGCAAGTCCCGAATGGGAGTTTCGCCGACGGGACCTGGCGATTCCGACCGCGGAACTGGCGGGATCGGGCCTGGATCTCCTCGCGCTCGGGCACTATCACAACTTTCTCGAAAAGTGGTTTGGCGATACCCTGGCCACCTACCCGGGGACGCTGGAAGGGCTCAAGTACAGCGAGTCGGGCGAGCGCTCCTTCGTGACCGTCGATCTTACGGACGTGGGGGTCGCCGTTGAGCGCTCCCCCTATCCGGGCCGCCGGATCATCGACGAGATTTTCGATCTCGATCGGGCCGGCCAGGCCGACCTGGGCCTTGTGAAACGGCTCGAGGAACTGGCCGGCCTCGACCGGATCGTGCGGTTGACCCTGACAGGTCATGCCCCGGCCGGCTTCGACGCTTCGGTCATCCGATCCCGCGCGGCCAATCAGTTTTTCCATCTCGACATCGAGGACCAGTCGCTGACCGTCGACGAACGTCTGGCGTCGCGTCTTGCTTCCGAACACACGGTGCGCGGCCTGTTCGTCCGCAAGATGCAGGAGCGCCTGTCCGGCGGCCCGGAAGCAGACCGTCCGCTGGTCATGGCCGCGCTCCGGGCCGGGCTGGCTGAATTTGGTGCCGGGGAGGTGCGGGATGAGGATTGAGCGACTTCAACTGGACGGCTTCGGCCGCTTTGCGGGGCCGGTGGAATGGTCTTTTGGCCCCGGCCTCAATGTCATCCAGGGGCCGAATGAGAGCGGCAAGTCGACGATGCAGGAATCGATCATGGCCATTCTCTTCGGCTTCGAGGACAAGGCAACCGAGGATCGTTTCCGACCGCGCGCCGGGCGTCATTTTCGCGGCGAAGTCGACCTGGTCCGTGGCGACGAGTACTGGAAGATCTGCCGCGATTTCGACGGCCACCAGGTGAGCGTGACCCGCCGGCGGGGAAAGGACAGCAACGTCCTGTACCAGGGGGACGCCAATCCGCGGGGGAGGACGGATGATCTGGCGGCATATCTCGAGGTCCTCGAGGGCTGTCTCGCCGTCACCGACCGCGGTTTGTTCCAGCGCACACTGGTCATCCGCCAGGGTGAGATGGAGACATCCATCGACGAGACGATTCGGCAACTTCTTTCGGGAAGTCAGCAGGGAGATTACGACACCGTGCTGACCCGGCTCGAGGATCGGTTCTTCGGACTGACGCGGGAGAATCCCTGGGGCAACCGGAAGAAAAACCGCCCGCGGGAAATCGAGGAGCTGGAGGAACGGATCATCGCCCTTCGTACGCGCCTCGAACGGGCCCGGACCTCGCTCCACCAGGGGGGATCGCTGCTGGCCGAGGTGGAATCGTCGGTGGCCGCGCTGGCCCGGTTCAAACAGGAGCGGGAGCAGAAGGGCCTGCTCTTCGACAGCTTCCGGGAGTTCTTCGAGCTCAATCGCGAACGCAGTGAACTGGAAAAGCGGCTCAGCGTTCTGCGCGATGAAAAAGAAAAGGTGAAGGGCTTCGATGCCGAGTGCCGTCGCGCGCAGGCCGACATCGACGCCCGACTGGGCCACTTCCGCGGTGCGGGGCCTGAATTCGGCGAGAACCTTCGAAACCTGTCGACGATGGAACGGGATGTGGCGGCCCTGGCCGACGAGCACCGCCGTCGGCAGGCCGAGCTGGCCGCCGATCCCTGGCCAAGCCAGACCAGGCGAAGCTTCATCATTGGCGGTGCCGTCGTCCTCGTCACCTCCCTGGCCATGTGGGGTGCGGGCGTCGGTTGGGCCAGTCCGGCCATCGGCCTGGTTGTCGGCGTGCTCTCGATTGTCGGCCTCTACTTCCTCTCGGCAAGGGGCGCGAGCGGGAACGGATCCGGCTGGAAACGTCCGCCCTGGAGATGGAATCGCGTCTCGAATCACAACGGGAGGAAATGGCCCGGCTGGATGCCGACATTCGCCCGAGGATCGGAAATCGCCGCCTGTCGGAAATCATGGAAGAGTGGCGGCAGTACGGTGAACTGGCCGATCTCGTCTCGCGCCACGAGCAGATTCGGGACAGCCACCGGCCGCTGGCCACGGTCGAGGCTGACTACGACACAGTTTTTCAGAAATTGAAGCTGGCCGATGCACGGGCCCGCGACCTGATTGCCCGATCGCCTTACCTGGCCAACGCGGATCAGAACATGCAGGATGTGTCGCTGCAGGTTGAGCAGCTGCGCCAGGAGCGCGAGGCCCTGCTGGCCGAGGAGCAGGGGGAGTCGGGGCGTCTCGAGGCGCTGAAGCTGCGCCGGGCCCGCCAGGAAGGGGGGCAGGTCGATGATGCCGAGTGCCTGGAAGACGAGCTGGCGGAGTGCCGCGAGCGACTGACCGCCCTCCAATTTCGACGGAACGCCTTCCGGATGGCGGTGGATGTTTTGCGTCAGTCCGTGGCGGAGTTCCAGGAAGGACATCTCGAGCGACTGGCCGGCAAGGCCGCCGAGCCGATGAACCGGATCACGGGCGGCCGCTGGAAACAGCTCACGCTGGACTCGGATTTCGTCCCTCACGTGGTGGATGACGACGGGCGGTCCTTTGATTCGGAATCATTGAGCCAGGGGACGCGGGACCAGCTTCACCTGTCGCTGCGCCTGGCCCTTGTCGACAGCATCTTTGGCGATGCCGGCCCCCCGCTTCTCGTTGACGACGTGCTCGTCAATTGCGACGCGGTGCGCCTTGATCTGATCCGAAAGACATTCGAGGGGGAGGTGGCCCGCGGCCGGCAGATGCTCCTGTTCAGTCATGATCCGGCCTATGCGGCATGGGGAGGAACGACGATCCGGCTCAAGGGAGCGGCACCAGCCCTTGTCGGATAAATTTGCCTCCGATGGCAAGCTCAATCCCTTCTGCTAGTCTTAGCCTCACCTATGTTGCGCGCGCAGGGCCTCACCCGTCGCTACGGTTCGCTCCTCGCCGTGGATCATCTCGATCTCCACATTGCCCCGGGTCAGATCTTCGGCCTGCTTGGCCCCAACGGCGCCGGCAAGACCACAACGATCAAGTTGATGACCGGACTCCTGCGTCCCAGCGAAGGGTCGGTCCAGGTGGGCGGCCACGATCTTGAGAAGGAACCGAGCGCGGCGCGCCGGCTGATCGGCTACGTGGCGGACGAACCCCATCTCTACGAAAAACTGACGCCGGTGGAATTCCTTCGCTTCAGCGGCGAACTGTACGGCGTCGCCGCCGACACGATCCGGGGACGTACCCAGCGCCTGCTGCATCTCTTCGAACTGGATGGCCGGGGCGACTTCCTGATCGAGAGTCTTTCGCATGGGATGAAACAGAAGGTGGCGCTGGCCGGCGCGCTGGTCCACGAACCGCGCCTGCTCTTCCTCGATGAACCGACAGTCGGGCTTGACCCGCGCGGCGCCCGGACGCTCAAGCTGCTCCTGCGCCACCTGGCCGGTCGGGGCATCACCATCGTTCTGTCGACACATATCCTCGAAATCGCCGAGCGTCTCTGCGACCGGGTGGCCATCCTGGCGAAAGGGAAGCTCCTGGCCACGGGCACGATGGCCGAATTGACGGAGCGGATGGGTGAGATGAGCCTCGAGGAGATTTTCCTGGAGATGACCGGCGGCAACGACGTCACCGACCTTTCGGAAGCGCTGGACGGGTGACACTACTCAGTCTCCTCGGCTGGCAGCTCAAGATTGCCTGGGCCGGGATGGTCCGCGGCCGGCGCGCGCGCGTGGGGCAGCGAATTCTGCTGACGACGGTTGGCCTGTTCTGGCTGGCGATGCTCGGCGCCGTCATTTACCTGGCGCTGGGCGAGGCGATCCGCCGGACGCCGGAAGCCACCTGGCTTCTCGACCTCACGCTCTACTCGGCCTGGCTCGGGGCCCTGGCGATGGTCATCTTTTTCAACCTTGGCTTTCTGCTCCACGTGGTTTTCTTTTCGCGCGACCTCGAGTTTCTGATGGCCACCCCCGTCGATCCACGGGTCGTGCTCGGCTCGCGCTTCGCCGTTGGGATGTGGTCGAATCTGCTCTTGAACCTCTTCCTGTCGATGCCGGCCGTCATCGCGGTCGGGGCTGTTTCGAAGGTCGGGCCGGCCTGGTATGCCCTCTTCGCGGTGGCCCAGATCTCATTTCTTGCCATCCCGGTGGCGCTGACCTACCTCATCGGCATTCCATTGGCCCGCTGGGTATCGACGCAACGGTTGCGGGCCCTCTTCTCGATTCTCGGATTCGGACTGGCGCTGTTCCTCTGGTCGTTGCCGCAGTTGGCCCCATCCAGGATTCGCTCGGCCGCGGAGCTGGATCGGCTGATGAATCATGGGATCGATCTTCTACGTGTCTTCCAGTCGCCGGCGGCGCTCCTGTGGCCCTCGACCTGGGCCGCAGCGGCACAGGTGGAAGCCCTTCGCGGGCACTGGGGAGCGGCGCTTTCGCGCCTCCTGGTGCTGGCCGGAGTGGCGGCCCTCCTCGTGGCTGTGTCGATTCGATTGGCCGCGCACTCCTATCGCGATGGCTGGATCCGGCTGGCCAGCGTGGCGACAAGCCGGCAGGTCCGGTCCGAGCGCTTCACATTTCTGCTAAATCTCGTGCCGCGAGACTGGCGTCCGCTTCTCTGGAAGGACCTGACGATCGTGGCCCG
Organism: Candidatus Eiseniibacteriota bacterium; assembly: GCA_034440375.1. GTDB lineage: Bacteria > Eisenbacteria > RBG-16-71-46 > JABDJR01 > JAWXBZ01 > JAWXBZ01. The sequence goes on along the minus strand of JAWXBZ010000215.1, from coordinate 16,545 downwards.
CGATTTCCGGCTGTCGTTCCAGCTGTACAGCCTCGGCATCCTGATGTGCCTCTTCCCGTTCATGACATTGGCCACCAGTTCGTCGGAGGGAGCCGTGATGGCGCCTCTCACCGCACTCTCGTGCGCACTCGGCGCCGCGGTGGTCGTCGGCAGCCAGGCCGGCATCATGCTGATCCCGATGGAGGGACGCTCGGCCTGGCGGCTCCTGGCGGCTCCGGTATCACCGCAGAATCTGGCGGTCATCAAGTGGCTGACGGCCACCTGCCTGACCCTGCCGGTGGTCGTGGGCCAGGCGGTTCTCCTGATGCTTGCGTTTCACCGGAGTTTTCATGAGGCGTTCACGGGCGGACTCATCGCCCTGGGTGCCGCGCTACTGGGCGCCGGGTTCGGAACCTGGACCGGCGTCAGTTTCGCCAACTTCGAATGGGATCACCCCCGCCGGATGATTTCGCCCGGGGCGCAGATCATCTGGGGGCTGGGTGTCGGCCTGATCACCGGAGGGATGGTCTTCCTTTCGCAGGCCGCCGTCTGGAGTTCGAGCCCACTCCTGACCGGCTTTCCCTCGCCGGGAGTGGCGCTCCTGGTGCTTCTCGTCGGGACCGGGATCGGCGCCCTGGGGGCGCTCCGCGCCGGTCACAAGATCGCCCGAATGGAATGGGAGGCGGGCTAGTCCGCCTTGGCCTCACCGACGAGGCGCTCGAGCCGCCGACGCAGCGCGGCCGGCGACTCCGTGCCGACCAGGCGTTCCACCTCGACGCCGCTGCGGTAAAAGATGAGGGTTGGAACGCCCCGGATACCCATGGCGACCGACAGGGCTGGATCGAGGTCCACGTTGAACTTGGCCATCGTGACCCGGCCGACAAACTCGGGGGCGAGTTCCGTGAGCAGCGTCAGCAGCACGCGGCACGGGGCGCACCATGGGGCCCAGAAATCGAGCACGAAGAGCCCGGGCGTCCGGGCGATCATGTCGTCGATCCCGCCTGGTTCGAGGGCGGGGATCCCGGCAGCGGAGTCATTCATTGTCGGATACAATCCTCAAGCGGGCGCGATTGGCCCTTGGTTCCGACCGGGCCACCCGTTGGATGGTCCGCCCGGTTGCCGGATTCAGATGACGAACCTAAGATATCCGCCCATCGGCTGAAATTGCAATTGCTGCCTCCCGTTCTGTCGGAGACCCGTTTCGTTCGATCATGGAGAAGCCGGCCATGCTGTCCCGAGCGCAGTTCCTGCGACACCTGGAGTTGGAATGCGCCCGAACGCGGCTGTATCTTGGCGCGCTTCATGCGGAGGAACTGGACCTTTGTCCGGCTCCCGGCATGATGTCCGCCCGTGAGCTGGCCCTCCACGTCATCGGCTGCCACGAGTGGCTCCGGATGGCCGCGGTGCATGGTGACGGAAACTTCGCTCACTTCAAGGTGGACCTTGCGTTCACGGATGGCGCCGCCGCCGCCGGTCATGCCCTCCATTCGTATCGACGCCTGCGCGATGAACTGCGAGGGCTCACCGATGAGGAATTCAACCGACCCCTGACCATGTTCGGCCGGGAAACCACCGGCGCCGACCTCTGCCTGGAGCTCCTGTTCCACGAAACTCACCACCGGGGTCAGCTCGGCGTCATCTTCCGAGCCGCCGGCCGGACGCCGCCCGACCTGCACAAGGTGCCGCTGCCCGACCTGGAGTGAGCCGTCGGGCCACTCCGACCGGCCGACGCGGTCGTTCACCGACAGAGGACCACCGTTCACCGACGACCATTGGGCCGCCCGGCCGGACCTGCGTAATCTCCTCTCGTCAGCACAATTCGACGCACCGGAGGTAGCGATGTCAAACAAATCCGATCGACCGGGACCAGGCGGTGGAATCTTCGTCGGCCTCCTGCTTCTGACAGTGGGTGCCATCATGCTCCTGAATCAGCATTTTCACTTCGGCAATTTCTGGCAGCTCTGGCCGGTTTTCATGATCATCACGGGGATCCACTCACTGGTCAACAACGGGCGCCGCGCCCTCTTCTCGGGCATCCTTCTCGTGGGAATGGGGTTCCTGTTCCTGGGAATCAACTATGGTCTGGTGGGACTCCGGATGAGGCACTTCGCACCGCTCGTGGTCCTGATCATCGGCCTCGGATTCATCGTCGATGCCGTCGTGGGGCGGCGGGGGCGAAACGACCAGGCCCCCACGGGAGGTGCCTCGTGAAGCGGCTCTTTGGTGAACAGGTGGGGGAGGAGACGGTGCTTCCGATCGGTCTCGCGGTCATCATGGCTCTCGTGCTGCAGAATCTGCTCCTGGTTCTGACGCTGACGCATCTCTCCTCGCCCGACCTGGTGGTTGTCTTTCGGGCGCTGACACGGGTGACCATCCTGGTCCTGACCGGGCCGGTGACTCTATGAGCCGCGATCGTTCCCCGCTTGGACAATTGATCATCGGCGCCACGATCCTGTTCGTCGGACTGCTCTGGACGCTCGACAGCATGAACCTGGTGGAGACGGACGAGATCATCCGCTGGTGGCCGCTGGGCCTCGTGGTTCTCGGCGGCCTCAAGCTCTTCGGCCTCGGCATGCAACGGGCGCCCGTGGCCGGCCTCCTGCTTGCCGGCTTCGGCCTGGGTTTCACGCTCGACACCGTCGGCGTCCTGAACATGTCCATGCGGCTCTTCTGGCCGGTCGTCATCATGTCGCTCGGGGGAATCCTGGTGGCCCGGTCGATGGGCTGGATGGGCGGACCGATCGGCGCAGTTGGCCCCGGCGCGGGGAGCATGGCCTTCATGGGCGGCGTCGTGCACCGTGAGCCGGCCGATACGTTTCAGGGTGGCGCCGCCACCGCGGTCATGGGCGGCGTCGACTACGATCTGACCAGCGCCCGAGGCGTTGAGCCGGGCGGTGCCCTTGATATCCTCGCCTTCTGGGGTGGTATCGACCTGGCGGTGCCACCGGGGTGGCGACTCGACATGAAAGTGACCGCCCTCCTCGGCGGCATCCACGACACGCGGAGCCCGGTGCCGGTTGACTCGAACGGACCGACGCTCGTGGTTCGGGGCCTCGTCGTGATGGGTGGCCTCGAGATCAAGGATCGCCTCGGCCCGTAGGATGATGTACCCACTTTTCGCCACGCCGACCCGAACCCTGCTGTACGTGCTGGCATGGGTGCCAGTGGCTCTCGCCCTGGCCGCGGTCATGTACCTGGTTGAACCGCGGCCAGTCTGGGCACTGGCCATCTTCGTCGGGCCGCTGACGCTGCTTTACGCGTCGGCTACCACCTCGAACTGGTGGATACTCCGTGGCGAACGCCCGGAAAATCTGCTCACGACAGGATTCCTCTTTCGGATCGTGATGGCGGCCCTGGTGACGGCCGGGCTCTGGACGATCGCCGGCCGGATGCTCTACTCCTTCCTCGACTCCCGGCTGCCGCTCCTGATCGACGCGACGGTGCGGCGGAAGGATCTCACGTTGATCTTCCTGGCCGGCCTTGGCATCTACTGGCTGTCGGCCGCGCTCCACCTGGCATTTTTCATCTCGTTGAAGGCGGTGGAGGCGGAACGGCGCGCGCTCGAATCACAGGTGTCGGCCCGCGAGGCCGAACTCAAGGCGCTCCGCTCGCAGTTGAACCCGCACTTCCTTTTCAACAGCCTGAACTCGATCATGTCACTGGTTGGCCGAAGCCCGGAGGAGGCCCGCCGGATGTGCCAGGGGCTGGGCGATTTTCTTCGCCGAACGCTGAATCTCGGCGCCCGTGAGCGGGTTTCGCTGGATGAGGAACTCGACCTGGTCCGGCACTACCTGGAGATTGAATCGGTGCGCTTCGGCGAGCGATTGTCGTTCGACCTGGATGTACCGGATGAACTGGGCGGTGCAGAGGTGCCGCCACTCCTGCTCCAACCGTTGATCGAGAACGCCGTCAAGCATGGCGTGGCCGCGCGGCTCGACGGGGGCCGGATCGGGCTGGTCGTCCGGCGCGAGGGGGATCTGATGCATCTCATGGTGTCCAACCCGGTCGATGACGAGTCGGCCCCCACCCCCGGCGAGGGAGTTGGCCTCGACAATGTGCGACGGCGCCTCAAGGCGATCGGCGCCGGTCGCGGCTCGCTCGAGATCCGCCGACGCCCGGACCACTTCGAGGCGCACCTGATTCTTCCCATTCAGATGGCCGTTCCGCCCATCGAAATGGCCGTTCCACCTGTCCGGACGACCGCGTCATGAACGATCGCATCCGCCTGATCCTGGTCGACGATGAGGAACCGGCACGGGCCCTCCTGCGCGAGTACCTCGAATCGGACCGCTCGGTTGCCCTGGTCGGTGAGTGCGCGAACGGATTCGAGGCCGTGAAGGCGGTGACCACGCTCAAGCCCGACCTGGTGTTCCTCGACATTCAGATGCCGAAATTGAACGGGTTCGAGGTGCTCGAACTCCTGTCACCGGCTCCGGCGGTGATCTTTTGCACGGCGCACGACGAGTATGCCGTGAAGGCCTTCGAGGCCCACGCCGTGGACTACCTGCTGAAGCCGGTGGGCCGGGAGCGCCTGCTGCAGGCGCTGGAACGGTTTCGAGCGCGTCGTGCCGATCCGGGCGAGTCCGGGGCCATGCTGTCGGCGGCCGAGACCGACGATCTGGTTCGTTCGGCGCGGCCGGCCGGGCGATTCCAGGAACGGATCCTGATCCGCGACGGCGTCAGCGTTCACGTCATTCCGGCCGCCCAGATCGACTACCTCGAGGCCCAGGATGATTACGTGGCCATCCACGCCGTCGGCAAGACCTGGCTCAAGACGACCACCCTGGCCCGCCTGGCCGCGGACCTGGACCCGACGCGCTTCATCCAGATTCACCGCTCCTGCCTGCTCAACCTGGACCGCCTGGGCAAGGTGGAGCTGGTCGGCAAGGATAGCCGCGTGGCCATTCTGAAAGACGGCCGCGAACTGCCGATGAGCCGCTCGGGGTACGCGCGGCTGAAAGAGAAGTTCTGAGCCCGGGCTTCCCGCTACGTCCGGACGACCGCTAGTAAATCCGCTGCCCGAGCGCGCTGGCCACGAGCCCGACCGCCAGTTCGCTGGTCTGATTGCGCAGGTCGAGAGTCGGATTCACCTCGACGAATTCCATCGAGGTCAGGATGCCGCTGTCGGCGAGCATCTCCAGCGCCAGGTGAGCTTCGCGGAAGGTGGCACCGCCGGCCACCGGCGTGCCGACGCCGGGAGCTTCGTCCGGCGTCAGGAAGTCGATGTCGAACGACAGGTGGACCCGCTTGACGCCGCTCCCGGCGATGGCGATGGCCCGCTCCATCACGGCTCTCATGCCGATTTCGTCGATGTCGCGCATCGTGAACACGGTCACCCGTGTCGATTTCAGGATGTCGCGCTCGGCGCGGTCGAGGTCACGCACGCCGACGAGCACCGTGTTTTCCTCGAGCGCCTTGGGAAAGGCGCCGCCGATCGAGGTAAGCCGCGGGTCCCCATGTCCCAGCGCCACGGCCAGCGCCATGCCGTGAATGTTGCCGCTCGGCGTTGTTTCCGGCGTGTTGAAATCGCCGTGGGCATCCATCCAGATGAGCCCCTGGCGCCGTTCCACCTGGCCAAGACCCGACAGCGTACCGATCGATATGGAATGATCGCCGCCCAGGATCAGCGGGAAGCCCCCCTCCCCGGCCACGCGGTGCACCTCGGCGGCGAGGAGTTTTGAACCGTCTACCACCGCCGGCAGGAAGCGCAGCTTCGGCTCACCCTCGCTCTGCGTGGCCATGACCGGACAGTCGACATCGCCGTGATCCACGACATGGACGCCGATCCTTTCAAGTCGCTCCTCGAGCCCGGCCACGCGCATGGCGCTCGGCCCCATGTCGACACCGCGAAGCGTCTGGCCATAGTCCTGCGGCATGCCGAGGAGATGGACGGTCCGGACGGGGCCGGCGGTACGGTCGTGGCTCATGGCCGGATGATATACTGCCCCACGATACTTTGGCACGCGAACGGATTGCACACTGGACCGCATGATGGGCCGTCCCGCCGGGATGGCCACAGGAGGATTGACCATGGCATTCGAACTTCCCGCCCTGCCATACCCGCACGAAGCCCTCGAGCCGCACATCGACACCCGGACGATGCAGATCCACCATGGCAAGCATCATCAGGCCTACGTGACAAATCTCAACAAGGCCCTCGAATCGGCGCCCGAATGGGCCGAAAAATCGATCGAGGAGATCGTGACCAATCTCGACAAGCTCCCCGAGGCGATTCGGATGGCCGTCCGCAACAATGGCGGCGGACACGCCAATCACAGCTTCTTCTGGCAGATCATGGGGCCGGGAATGGGTGGGGCACCAGCGGGAGCCCTGGCGGAAGCCATCACCACGACGTTCGGCAGCTTCGACACATTCAAGGAGAAGTTTGCCGCGGCCGGTGCCACCCGTTTCGGTTCCGGCTGGGCCTGGTTGACGAAGGATGCGGCCGGCAAGCTCGAGGTTTGTTCGACGCCGAACCAGGACTCGCCGCTCACCGAGGGCAAGACGCCGCTCCTCGGCTGCGACGTCTGGGAGCACGCCTACTATCTCCACTACCAGAATCGCCGCCCCGACTACATGGTCGCCTTCTGGAACGTGGTGAACTGGGACGAGGTGTCCCGCCGGTTCGGCAAGTGATCAACGGTTGGGCCGGGCGGATCGCACGGGCTCAGCTTCCGGCCATCCTATTCGCGACGACCATCCTCGCGATCCTGTTGCCGGCGCCGTCCGCCGCCGATGCCACGCTCGAGTACACCATCGAAACGAAGCTCCCCGCCAGGGAGTCATCCACCGCCACGATGTGGCTGGCCGACGGCAAGGTCACCCTGAAATCGGGTGGGGCCAGGCCGGCGCGGGTCATCTACTGGCGAAGGGCGATCGGCTGGCGATGATCAGTGACGCTAAGAAGAGTTATATCGAGATGACCGGGGACGAGTTGAGGGAGATGGCGGGGAGCCTGGATGCCATGTCCGGACAGATGGCGACGGTGATGGGTTCCCTGACTCCCGAGCAGAAAGCCATGATGGACGCCCAGATGAAGAAAATGGGCGTGAAGGGGGACGGCGCATCGGCCCGGTCGACTGAAATTGAAGTCTTGATGTTGTCCGAAACGAAGATGCTCCAGGGCTTCAAGTGCCAGAAGCATGACGTGATCCGGGGTGGTGCGAAAAGCGCCGAAGCCTGGTTGACGCCGGCCGCGGACACCACGGCAACGTCGGCGGAAATGATGTCCATGACGGGCATGATCAACCTGATTACCCTCCTCCTCGATTCGATGAGTTCGATGACGAAGTCCATCGGGCTGGACCTGTCCCTGCCGACGGGACTTGTCCGCGGGATGGAGGGCGTCCCCGTCTACGTCAAGGATCTCGACGGAGATGCCATCAGGAGCGAGATGACGCTCCAATCGTTGAAACGTGGAAAGATCGACAAGTCGGTCTTCGAGATCGGCGATGGATACAAGAAGCAGGACCTGTCGATGACGCGTTAGCGGTTCGCGTCGACAACCGGCTCAACCTGGGCCGACGGTACCGAGCAGTCGCTCGAGGCCGTCGGCCCATTCGTTTTCCGGCGTGAGCAGCGACAGGACGATGAGGGATTCCTCCGCGGTGTCGTAGAAGTGACCGGGATGCGCCACGACTCCAGCGTCGAGCAGCGCGAGACACCAGTCGTCATCGCGACGCCGTGCCGGCAGCTTGAGTACAACGCTCCATCCTCCATCCCGCCGCCGGCGGGTGACGGCCGTCCCTGCCAGTTGCCGGTCCAGCCACGCCTCGTTCACGTTCAGCCGGCGGCGGGCCGCGGCCAGAAACTCATGCCGCCCCGACAGGAATCCCGGCAGCGCGGACTGCACCGGCGCTCCGACCGAAAGGAACGCATCGGCGATCCATTCGAGGCCCCGGCGCATGGCAACAGCCTCGGTCGGTGGCCCGCCGATGACCATCCATCCCAGTTTCATCTGCGGCAAACCCGCAACCTTGGAGAGTCCCGAAAGTACCAGCAGCGGCCAATCGTTCCGTCCGGCCATCGTGGGGAGCACCACGTCCGGCGCCGGAAAGTCGAGGAACACCTCGTCGACCACCAGTGTGGCTCCGACTCGGGCCGCCAGCCTCGCCGCGAACTCCATCTCGTCCGCATCGAACACGGAGCCGGTTGGATTGTTCGGCTGAACGAGGATCACGCCGCGCACATCCCCCGTGGCCAGGGCTTCCTCGAACGACGCCCGATCAAGCCACCACCGATCATCGTAGTGAAGGGTGTAGGTCCGGAGAGTGACGCCCTCCAGCGCCGCCAGCGGCGCCAGAAGCGGGTAGGATGGCGATGGGACAAGAAAGACCTCGCCCGGCGCGGCAAGGAGGCGCATCGCGTGTGCGTAGGCCTCGCTGGTGCTGGCGGTCAGAATGATCCGGTCCGGGTCGACGCGGGCTCCGTGGTCGGCGTAGTAGGCCGCCACTGCGGCGCGGGCCTGTTCCGAGCCTCGTGGATTGGGGTCGTACGGACGCGTGGCACAACCGGCCAGTTCAGCCAGAACCTCATTGGTCGGGAGGGGGAGGCCAACCCGGGTTGGGTTGGAGACAACGAGATCGAGCAGCCTCCGCCCGTCACGCTCCAGTTCGAGACGACGCCGGGTGAGGGGGTTCGTCGCAGGATATGAAGGGAGTCGGGGCCAGTTCATGATCCTGGACTATAGAACCTGGGTCCCGCGTGAGTCCCTTGCGATATGCGTGGGAAGGGAGTCAGCGGCCGATCAGCCGGCCCGGCGGAGGTCGTCCTCGTGCCCTTCGGTCTCAGCCGTCGGCCGATCGATGTCCACCCGTATTGCCTTCAGTGCCGATTCGCGGGCCGAACTCCACCAGAGGACACCGAGAACGGGGAGGACGGCCAGTACGGCCATCGGCCCCATCTGCTGGTAGGCGATGAGCAGGAAGCCCGCCAGCGAAATCTGGGCCGCGGTCGTGGCCAGTTCGAAGGCGTAGCCAAAATTGTCGCGCCAGGTCATCCAGATCGAACGACTGGTATCGAGGGCGATGGCCATGGCCACCAGGCCCGAGTTCACCGCGAAGAAGGCGATGCCACCGGCAAAGAGCCCGGGCCAGTTGGTGTACTGGTCGAGGATGGCCACCGTGCTGTCGACCGGAGTCAGCAGCCGCACAACCAGTAGCGCGGCCCCCGCCGCAAGCGTCGATTGTGCCGCGTTGAAGAGGGCGCGTTTCAGCGGTCGGCGGTGCGGATAGATCGAGGCGAGAAGTGCGCTTGCCGCCACGATCACCAACGATTGCGAGGGGTGAAGCGCGATCAGTGCTGCCAGGTCGATCGCCAGGGCCATCGAGATGGTGCCGTTGCGCGTCGGGGTCTGAATCCAGAGCACCTCGCCGGCCAGGCAGGAGACGAACCAGGCCCAGAAGATGGTGTCGAACCGGTCCGGCAGACCGGCGCCGGCCAGGAGCGCCATCGCGCCGCCGACCGTCGCGATCACCAGGATCGCGAGACCTGTCTTCGAACCGTTCTTCAACATCCGACTCCTCCTCGGGCTCTGCATGCTCCCGGCCATTTGATCCGGCAGATCGGCAGAACCCGACCAGCACTACTGCAAGCCGCATGCCGTGGCGCCCACCAGAACGCCAGGAATCAGGAGGGGAGGATTCTTCCCGGCGTACCGTCCAGCCTCCGCCCCAACTTGTTTAGCGACAATCCATTCGAAGGTCGAATGAGTTTGGCGAATCTGGCGGGCCAGGATCCTGCCGCCGGCGCGTCCGGCGGGAACGGCGACGAGCCTGGCGGTTATTGGCCACACGGGGAGCCAAGACGTGAGCTAACTCAATTGCTGACAGTGGTTAGGGCCCAAACGGCTGATCTCAGCCAATCGGGTCGGCCCCCCCCGCCTCTGCCAATGACCGGGGAGGCCCGCATGTCGACTAATTTCGCGTCAGCTTCCGGTACTTGATCCGGTGAGGCTGGTCGGCCGCGCTGCCAAGGCGCTGGTGGCGGTTGACCTCGTAGTCCTGGTAGTTCCCCTCGAACCAGACGACGTTGCTGTCCCCCTCGAAGGCCAGGATATGGGTGGCGATGCGGTCCAGGAACCAGCGGTCGTGGCTGATGACCACGGCGCAGCCGGCGAAATCGAGAAGCGCATCCTCGAGTGCCCGAAGCGTGTCGACGTCGAGGTCGTTCGTCGGTTCGTCGAGCAGGAGCAGGTTGCCGCCACTCTTGAGCAGCTTGGCCAGGTGGACGCGGTTTCGCTCGCCGCCGGACAGATCCTTGACCCGTTTCTGCTGGTCGGCCCCCTTGAAGTTGAAACCGGCCACGTACGCGCGGCTGGGAATTTCGCGCTTGCCGATCGGGATGATGTCCTTGCCGTCGGAAATCTCCTCCCAGACGTTCTTCGACCCGTCCAGCGTGTCGCGACTCTGGTCGACGTAACTCATCACGACGGTGTCGCCGATCCTGAGGCTCCCGGAGTCGGCAGTCTCGCCACCGGTAATCATCCGGAAGAGGGTGGTCTTGCCGGCGCCGTTCGGTCCGATGACTCCGACGATGCCGCCGGGCGGCAGCTTGAAGTCGAGATTGTCGATCAGCAGGTTGTCGCCGTACCCCTTGGACAGATGGTCGGCGTCGACGACCAGGTTGCCGAGGCGCGGCCCCGGCGGAATGGAAATTTCCACCTGGTCGGTCCGCTTCTCCTGCTGCTGCAGCAGCAACTGTTCGTAGGCCGTGATGCGGGCCTTGCTCTTGGCCTGACGGGCCCGTGGCGACATCTGGATCCACTCCAGTTCGCGCCCGAGGGTCTTCTGGCGGGCCGATTCGGATTTTTCTTCCTGGGCCAACCGGATCTGCTTCTGGCCAAGCCAGGAGCTGTAGTTTCCCTCCCACGGGATTCCCTGGCCGCGGTCGAGTTCGAGAATCCAGCCGGCCACGTTATCGAGGAAGTAGCGGTCGTGGGTCACGGCCACGACCGTGCCCGGATACTCGTGCAGGAAATGCTCGAGCCAGGCCACCGACTCGGCATCAAGATGATTGGTCGGTTCGTCGAGAAGGAGCAGGTCCGGCTTTTGCAGGAGAAGGCGGCAAAGAGCCACACGTCGCCGCTCACCGCCGGAGAGTTGATCCACCAGCGTGTCCGGCGCCGGGCAGCGGAGCGCGTCCATGGCGATCTCGAGTTGCCGGTCCAGCTCCCAGGCGTTCAGATGATCGATCTTTTCCTGCAGCGTTCCCTGTTCCGCCAGGAGTTTTTCCATCGCGCTGTCGTCCATCGGCTCGGCGAACTTGGCCGAGATGTCGTTGAACCGATCGAGCAGGGCCTTGGTCGAAGCCACCCCTTCCTCCACGCACTCGACGACCGTCTTGCCCGGCGTGAGCCGCGGCTCCTGGTGCAGGTATCCCACGGTGAAGCCATCGGTCAGCCGGGCCTCTCCCAGGTAGTCCTTGTCTTCGCCGGCCATGATCCGAAGGAGACTCGACTTGCCGGCGCCGTTCAAGCCGAGGACGCCGATCTTGGCGCCGTAATAGAAGGAGAGCCAGATCCCCTTCAGAACCTGCTTGTTGGGGGGGTGAACCTTTCCCAGGTCCTTCACCGTATAAATGTACTGCGGAGGCATTGCGAAATCCTTTCAACAGAGTCACCAGCGAATTGAGACCGGGGATTGTGGGGGAGCTGGCGCAGGGGATCAAGTGATGGTGAGGGGCCACAAAGGATTTCTCAATCGACGGGTCAGATCTTTTGTTGACATATTCATGCATTCAATAATATGCTTTTATGCATGAGAACCACGGTGGAAATCAATGACGAACTCTTCCGGCTGGCCAAGAAGCACGCCTTGGAAAAGGGGATCCCACTCCGGGAGGTCATCGAGTCGGCCCTGCGCGCGTATCTCGGTGCCAGGCCGCGCACCGCGCCATACCGATTCGAATGGCACACGGAAGGTGGGGGCGTGCGGCCTGGCATTGATCTGAGTGATTGGTCGACGGTCAGGCGCGCGATGGGCGACGATGATCCTCGTGATGAAGGCCAATGATAGCCATCGACACGAACATCCTGATCTACTCCCACCGGAGCGAATCGCCGCATCACATGGAAGCCCGGCGCCTCGTGGAAGCCATGGCAACGGCGGGCCGACCCTGGGCAATTCCATGGCCCTGTGTCTATGAGTTTCTGAGGGTTGTCACTCATTCCAATGTCTTTCACAAACCAAGCTCTTTGAATTCGGCCCTTTTGGCTCTCACAACGCTCCTGGAGTCACCAACCCTGGTCATGCTTGGTGATGGTCCAGCCCACGACCGACATCTCCTCGCCATGATTCGTGGCGGTGATGCCCGTGGTAACCGGGTCTTCGATGCCCACATCGCCGCGTTGGCCATCGAGCATGGTGTCAGCGAACTCTGGACGGCGGACCGAGGTTTCCGTCGATTCCCCGGACTCACCATTCGCAACCCGTTTCTAGCTTCCGACGAGGTCCATGAGGTTCGCGTCCGCTATCGACCGCGAGCCGGCGTTGCTGGTGCCGCTGTCCGCCGCCCGCGATAGTTTCCAACCGCGAGAACGACCCCGGCCAGGACCAGCGCGGCTCCCAGCAGAAGTCGCGGCGTGAGCGGTTCGTTCATGACAAGCGTGCCGATCAGGACGGCCACCAGCGGTGTTCCGTAGGCGATCATCGAGAGGCGCGTGGCCGCGTAGTGGGTCAGGAGCCAGTAGTACAGGCCGAACGAGATCGCCGAGCCGAACACGGCCAGGTACAGAAGGGCGGTGATTGATGCGCCGTCGAAGACCACCGGCCGGCCCCGTTCCAGCGCCAGCGCCAGTGCGCCGACGATGCCGAATGTCATGCCCATCGGCACGGCCGTCAGCGAGATCGGATGAATGCCCTGACCCCATTTCTTGATCATGACATTGGCGATGGCCGACACGAGGGGAGAGATCAGAAAGACGATCGAGGCAAGGAGTACTTTGGGCCCGCCAAGGAGTGAGAAGTCTTCCGAATAGATGACGCCCACCCCCGCGAACCCCACCAGTGTCCCCAGGATGGTGATCCGGCGGATCCGTTCGCCGGGAATCAGGAAATGAGCCAGGATGGCCACCAGGAGTGGAAAGGTGGCCCAGAGGACCGCTGCCAGGCCGGAGGGAACATACTGTTCGGCCCAGTAAACGACGATGTACGAGGCGCAGAACGACAGGAGGGTCGTCGACCACCAGAGAGCTTTCTCGTGGCGGCCGGCTCCGAACCGGACGCCGCGGGCGAGCCCGATGCAAAAGAGAAGGAGGCTGGCGATACCGAAGCGAAGCGCCACGCCGGTAAGTGGCGGGATGCCAACCAGCCCCACCCGAATGACCGCCCAGGTCGAACCCCAGATCAGGATGAGCAGGAGGATGACGGCTGCGGTCAGCCTCGGGCCGGGTTTCACCGATCGGACGTCGTGACGCGGCCGCTGGGGGCATCGACATGAACGTTTTTGCGTCCCTCGCAGATTCGCACCAGATCGTCGCCGACCATTGCCCGCCGCCAGCCGGTCAGGAGGAGCGGCGTCTCGAGCCCGGGATCGCGCTTGCCGCGCGCCTCGTCAACCAGAGCCGAGAGATCGGCCTTGGCGCCGAGGTACGAAGGGGCAATCTCCTCTTCGCGGGCCCTGGAGCGAAGAAAAACCTCGAGCAGATCGACAACCAGCGCCCGCTCGGCGTCTTCCGCCGGAATGGCCCGAAGCTCCGGCCACTGCTCTTCCGGAATGGTCTGCGCCCGTGCCACCACCTCGATGATGGCCGGGCCGACTTTTCGTGCCTCGTTGGGGTGGAACCCGCGCAGAATCTCGAGTTGTGGCGCCGCCCTCGGGAGGCGGCGGGCGATCTCGATCAGGATTTCGTCGGAGACGACGCGGTTGCGCGGCTCGTCCCGGCGACGGGCCTCCTTTTCACGCCAGATGGCCAGCTCCCGGGCCACGACCAGGCTCTTCCGCGACAATGAACGAACGCGGGGAAGCTTGAGGAAAAGGCGCGAGAGATCGGGATCCCAGGTCGATTCCTCCTCGTAGTGAGCCATTTCCTCGGCGGCCCATTCGACCCGCCCCAGGGACTCGAGGCGCCGACCGATGACACCCCGCATGTCATGGAGATAGCGGACGTCATCGAGCGCGTATTCGATCTGCCCCGGCGTCAACGGCCGCCGCGACCAGTCGGTGACGGTCTCGAGCTTGGAGAGGCGCACCGCGCTGAATCGCTCGACCAGCGTGGCATAGCCCGGTTGATCCCCGGCGCCGATCATGGCCGCGGCAATCTGGGTGTCGAAGATGTTTCGCGGCAGGACGCCGCCATGCCCCCAGGCGATCTCCATGTCCTGGCGGCCGGCATGCAGAATTTTTTCGATGGCCCGGTCGGCGACCAGCGCCCAGAATGGCGCCAGATCGGGGATCACCTGCGGGTCGATGATCAGGAGCCGCGCGAACCCGTCCGCCGAGGTGGCATCGGCCGCGCCGCCGGGGAGCGCAACCTGGATGAGGCAGAGACGAGGGTAGTAGGTTCTCTCCCGCTGGAATTCGAGATCCAGGCCGAACGACGGCACCGCCGCCAGCCGAACACAGAGGCGCTCGAGCTCGGCCTGGTCCTCGATGTAGTGGCTCAGTTGCTGCCCTCGGCCGTGGGTGGTGGTTCATTCCCTGGTGGCGTGACAGCCGGTACGGCGTTTGATGCGGTCGTTTCACGGCCATCGTTCGGCTGGCAACCGGCCATCAGGCTCACCAGACCGATCAAAATCGTAGGAGTTAACATCCGGCGCATCGCGTCTGATCCCCAATTTTCCTGTTGAGAGCGGCCACCGGTTGCGTCCGGCGCCTGAACCGGGGGGAAGATGGAAGGTCCACGCGATCAAGTCAAGGATGGCAGGCGGCGCCGTGTCAGCACGCGCGCCGCCTGACCCGACTCCAGGTGGTCATCAGGCCCCCCATTTTCGTGCCGGCCAAGGGGCACAAGACGACGTGTTCGTAGTATAGTAACGAACATTCTTGGCCGCCCGCTGTCCGGACCGTGACGCCCTTTTTTGCCTGGCGATGACGATCCGGTCGGCGGTACCAGGCATCCGGATCATCCCAGGACAAGCCAATGCGAATGAATCAGTTCGATCAACTGCCGGACCAGGCTCGGCTCTATGTTTTTGGCGCCTCGCGCCCGGTCACTCCCACCGAGCGGGATATCCTCCTCGGTGCGGTCGATGAATTTCTCGGTGTATGGCAGGCTCACAAGGCCGATGTCGTGGCAGCCCGTGACTGGCGTCACGATCGCTTCCTCCTGGTCGGGGCGGACGAGGAGGTCACGGCACTTTCGGGCTGCTCGATCGATTCGCTGACCCGGCGGATCAAGGAACTCGAATTGCAGCTCGGTTGCTCGCTGATCGACGGGGGCGCGGTTTTCTATCGCGGCACCAATGGCATCGAGCGGGTCAGTCGCGAGGTTTTTGCCCGACGGGTGGCGCAGGGTGACGTTGGCCCCGGGACGATCGTTTTCAACAACACGGTAACGACGGTCGGACACGTCCGCGCCGATAACTGGGAGATTCCCTTCGAGCGCTCGTGGCACGCCCAGCTTTTCCCGACTCCGGGATTGACCGAGGCCGGAAAGTGACGAAGTCCTCGAGCAACTGGCTCCATGTCGAGACGCCCCAAACGCACCCGGACAACTCAAAACGGCTTCTGGCCGCCCACCCTGAAATTCGAAAGCTGATCGGGCACAATCCCTGGTCGTTCCTGCCGATCGCCGTCATCGTCGTGGTTCAGACGGCGCTGGCGATCTACTTTGGCCGGACCGGAGTCCCCTGGTGGATCGTCCTGATCACGGCCTGGACCCTTGGCGCGGTGATGCATCATGGGCTGTGGGTCCTGCTCCATGAGTCTGGCCATATGCTGATCTTCGGCAAGCGGCGGCATAATCACCTGGCCGGCATGCTGTCGAACCTGCCGCTCCTCGCCCCGGCCTACTTCAATTTCACGAAGTCGCATCGCCGTCATCACCTGGCGCTCGGTGAGTACGACGAGGACGCTGACCTGGCTGCCAACCTCGAAGCCCGACTGGTCGGCAATGACACGGTGCGGAAGGCGCTCTGGCTTGTCCTGTTCCCGTTCTTCCAGGGGCTTCGCCCGTTTCATACGCCGCCGCCGGAATATTTCAACGCCGCGGTCATCGGCAACATCGCGGCACAGGCGGTTTATGTGACCGGCATTTCCATCCTGGGTGGGTGGGGTGCCATTTCCTATCTGCTGCTGTCGCTCTTCTTCTCCATCGGCCTTCATCCGCTCGGCGCTCGCTGGATCCAGGAGCACTACACGCTCGATGCGGATCAGGAAACATTTTCATACTACGGATGGGGAAACATACTGGCGTTCAACGTCGGCTATCACAATGAGCACCACGATTTCCCGTCGGTCCCGTGGAATCGTTTGCCGCGTTTGAAAGCCATCGCGAATGAGCACTACGGCAAGCTCCGCTGTCATCAATCCTGGAGCCGGCTCCTGGCCGATTTTCTGCTCAATCCTCGCTGGACCCTTCACTCCCGCGTCGTCCGTCCGGCCGGAAGTTCCTCCGGGCGCGCCCGG
>JAWXBZ010000214.1:0-14710 GCA_034440375.1 Candidatus Eiseniibacteriota bacterium | reverse complement strand
GCGGGTCGAGCGGCTTTTCGGATTCCGGATGACGATCGAGATATTCAAGCCGGCCGAGCAGCGGCAGTTCGGTTACTACTGCCTGCCGGTGCTGGCCGGCGAACGGCTGATCGGGCGCATCGATCTGAAGGCCGAAAGGAAATCGGGACGACTGCGGGTGAAATCATGGCACCCCGAAAAAGGGGATGCGATGCTGCCCGAGGCCGTGCGCGGCTCGACCAATCCGACCATCACCGAAGCCCGCGAACTGGCCCGCGAGGCGGTCACGCGCTTCGCCCTGCAGGCCAGCCTTGACCCGGTCTGGCGTTGATTCACCGGGAGCTGGCGGCGAAGCGCGCCGCTAGCCCGTGACAAGGGCGGTCAGCGCCGACCTGTTTCGTTCCGCCCAGGTGTCAAGTGTCTGAATGGCCGGATAGAGCTTTTTCGACATCTGGAGGTCGGCCGGGCGACCCGGAATGAAGCGGCGGTTGAAATCGAACATGTTGGCCAGATCATCCGCGCCCGGAAAACCGAAACCGGCGAAGACTTCCCTCGGGATAAAGTTGTAGCGGATGTTGACGCCCGTGACGCGGGAGAGAACGGCGGCGTAGTCGGCCGGCGGTCGGTCGTCGCCGACGACGCCGATCACGCGGCCGCGGAAGGAATCAAAATCGCGAAAGACCGGGGTGACCACGCCCCCCAGGTCTTCGGCCGCCACGGCGGCCAACTTTGTTTCTCCCTGCGGGAAGCCGAAGGCGTAGGTTCCATCGGCCTGCTTCTGCGGCGGTGTAAAATAAAGAAAGTTCTCGTAGTAGAAGGCCACGTGGGTGAATGCAGCCCCGGGCGTCAGCCGGCGGGCCAGCGTTTCGAGCTCCGCCTTGATGTCGAAGTGGGGGACACTCAGTTCGCCATCGGTGGCCTTTTCGACCGGCGGCAGGGTGCTCAAGATGAAGTCGGAGACGCCGGTTGCTGCCACCGCCTCGACCAGGTTTTTGCCCTGCTCGAATTCGGCCTCGAAGTGCTCCCAGAAGTTCGTGACGCCGAAACAGGCCGTACAACCAGCCAGTGCCTTTTCGATGCTGGCGCGGTCGGCGAGATCGCCTCCGACCACCTCGGCGCCGGACGCCCGAAGGGCTGCCGCTTTTTCGGAATCGGGATTGCGGCTCAGGGCACGGACGGCAAAGTTGCCGTCGGCAAGCAGCGCCCGCGCAACGGAGCCTCCCTGGGCGCCGGTGGCGCCGGTCACCAGAATTTTCGCAACTTCGGACATGTTCCTCATCCTCCGGTTGGATGACGTTTCGTCACTTGATCGATGCCCCAGCGGGCATGTTCGCGCACGATCTCGCTGGGATCCAGATCGGCCGATCGGCCCAGGGATTCAAGCGCCTCAGGCCCCCCGACGTTTCCCAGTGCCACACACACATTACGAACGAACCCGTCGCGGCCCGCCCGCTGAATCGGGCTGCCGTTGAATTTCAGTCGGAAGGCCGCATTGGTCAGGCCGAGCAGTGGCTCGAGTTGCGGCGCCGCCCTGTCCTCACGGGCGGCGAACCGGGCCTCCCGGGATCGTTCCGCGAAGCGATTCCAGGGGCAGACCTCGAGACACAGATCGCAGCCGAAGATCCAGTCGCCGATCAGGGGCCGCAGCGCCTCGGGAATGGCCCCCCGGTGCTCGATTGTCCAGTAGGAAATACATCGGCGGGCATCCAGTTCCCGCTCGGCCACGATGGCGTCGGTGGGGCAGACATCGATGCAGCGTCGACAGCTGCCGCAGTAGTCGGCGTGCGGCGGGTCCGGTTCGAGTTCGACGTTCAGCGCCACGGTGCCGAGGACCAGCCACGAGCCGTCACGCCGGGATACAAGGTTGGTATGCTTTCCCCACCAGCCAATCCCCGAACGGGAAGCCCACGCCCGATCCATAATCGGCCCCGTGTCGACCCAACCTCTGCCGTCGAGTACCGGAATCGCACGCCGAAGTTCGGCAAGAAGCTTACCAATTCGTTTGCCAAGGACATTGTGATAATCCGCGCCACGGGCGTAGCGGGCAATGCGGCCGCGAGCCTGGGACAACGCCGGGGCCAAGGGTGCCGTAGGCGCCGCCGGCTCGTCCTCCCCGTGCCAGTAGCTCATGGCAACGGAGACGATGGATCGGAAGGCCGGATCAAGTCTTGACGGATCGAGCCGTTCCTCGACCCGTCGCTCCATGTAGTCCATCTCGGCCTGACGGCCGTCGGCGAGCCAGGCGCGAAACGCATCACCTTCGGGCACTTCGGCGAGCTTTGCGATGCCGACCGCGTGAAAGCCGAGTCGGATGGCCGCTTCGCGAACGATTCGACTGGCTGCGGCCGGGTCAGTCTCCATGCGGCGGGCAGTCATCGCCGGGCAGGGCCCGGACGAACCGCTCGATGAACAGGTGATCGCGTGGCGAGCTGCCGTCCGGACCGGGGCGCTGGACGATACGTCCCTCGATTTCCACCAGGAGCGGCGCACCGGGCGCACTCGCCGCCACGCTGTAGGCTTTCTCGGCCGCGAGATAATCGCCCTCCATGAGGACTGCCAGGCGAAGGCCGGCGAGGCAGTCGTCGAAACGCGCGGCATCGGCCATGTACCGGAAATGGCCGGTCAGGCTGAGGCTCGGCTCGAAGCCCACCGTTGGAACCGATCGGACCAGGTCACGCGGGGCACTGCCGGCAGCGGGATCGAGAACCGGGAGGCGCAGCGTGTCGGGATGGCGTACCTCGATTTCCATCGAACGAACGCGCCCCCCCGTCAATCGGAGCGGCCCGCCATCGGTGGCTTTCTCCCAGCGGCCGATGTCATCGACGATATGATCACTGCCCGCCTCGCCGTGGCCGACGTGCTCCTCGCGAAGAAAGTAGGTCGCGTCGGGCCGGATATGCAGCGTCCAGCGCTCGCTCCAGTTTGCCGTACCGGGAAAGGTGCCGCTCCAGGTGGACGGCTGATTGTCGGGCGGGAAGACCGCCGGGGGCGCCGAACCCGCCGGCCGCTTGGCGGCGCCCGCCGGCTGCTTTGAAGCGTTCCCCTCGGGCTTGGGAGACGAACAGGCGGCCAGCAGAATCAGGATCGCCGCCAACGGCGTCCAGCGCAGGATCGCGGATCCGGTGACGGCGTTCGAACGCCGCCTAAGCGTATAGCCCACGAATTTCCGCCGCCCGCGTCACCCGCTGAATTCCGAGCATGAAGGCCGCGACCCGCATGTTGACCTTGTGGGTGAGGCTCATCCCCAGGACATCGTTGAAGGCCTTGGTCATGAATCGCTTCAGATCCTCGATGACCCGTTCATCCGACCAGTAGTAGCCCATACGATTCTGAACCCACTCCAGGTAGCTGACAGTGACACCGCCGGAATTACAAAGAATGTCGGGAATCATGAAAACGCCCCGTTCGGCCAGGATGTTATCGGCCTCAGCGGTGGTCGGGCCGTTGGCCCCCTCGGCAATGATCTTCGCCGAAATCCTTTGCGCGATCTCCGGAGTGATAACTTCCTCCAGCGCGGCGGGCACCAGGATGTCGCACTCAACCGTGAGGACCGCATTGGCGTCGGGGTTGTGCGTGCACGGGGATGTCTTCTCGAACCCCTTGAGTCCGTTGTTTGCGCCCGAATATCTCATCGCCGCGGGGATGTCGAGGCCTTCGGGATTCAGGTACGAGCCGTGGACGTCGGCGATTCCGACGACCTTCGAACCGTCGTGGTGAAGGAAGAAGGCCGAAAACGATCCGACATTGCCGAAACCCTGAACGGCGGAACGGCTCTTTGTCAGGTCGATCTTCAAATGTTGGGCCGCCTGGCGAATCGTGTAGATGACTCCGAGCGCTGTGGCCTGGGTGCGACCCTGGCTGCCGCCGATTTCAATCGGCTTGCCGGTGATCACCGCCGGCAGGTACTTCTTCTCGTGCATGGAAAAGGTGTCCATCATCCACCCCATGATCATGGGGTTCGTGTTGACATCGGGGGCTGGCACGTCCCGGTCGGGCCCGAACAGATCCGAAAGCTCGGCGAAGTAACGCCGAGACAGTCGCTCGAGCTCCGAAATCGAGAGTTCCGAGGGATCGACGATGATGCCGCCTTTGCCGCCGCCGAACGGAACATCAACCACGGCGCACTTGTAGGTCATCCAGAAGGCAAGCGCCTTGACCTCGTCAAGCGTGACGCCGGGGTGATAGCGGATGCCTCCCTTCGCCGGTCCGCGAATGATCGAATGCTGGACCCGAAACGCCTTGAAGAGCTTGATGGTGCCGTTGTCCATCTGGACCGGGAGATTGACCTCGGTGGCGCGGCGAGGCTCCTTGACCATGGCGATCTGGTTCTGGTTGAGATTCATCAACCGGGCCGCCGTGTCAAATTGTTCCATGGCGTGATCGAATACGGTCTTTGTCATGTTGACGGTCATGGCAGGGTCCTCGTTCCGGGTGCGCAGGCAATGGGCAAGGTGTACCACTGAGGCGGGAAAATCTACCAGATCGGACCGGCGTTCTGCCAGCCGGCATCAGGGGGAATCCGGGCAGACGCCACCCCGTTTGAGGGGGAAGGCAAGGGAGCGTATGCTGGCCCCCGGCACGAGCGGTCGATGGACCAAAAGAGGATCGAAACATGACAGACAGTCCAAATCCCGCGCCGGGCCCCTCCGTTTTTTCGATCGACCGGTCCGCGATCCCGACCGGCCTCTATCCCGGCACCAGCTCCTGGTCGGCCGACGACTGGAAGGGGACGGTTTACGAGGCCAACGCGCGGCCGGGTGACTACATCGCCCAGTACGCCCGTCATTTTGGAACCGTCGAGATCGACGCCACGTTCTATCGCATCCCGAACGAATCAACGGTGGACGGCTGGCGCGAGAAAACGCCGGACGAGTTTTGTTTCAGCGCCAAGATTCCCCAGGTCATCACCCACGAGAAGTTTCTCGAAGATTGCCTCGACGACTTTCGCCTGTTCGTGGGGCGGATGGAGCGGCTCAAGGGGAAGCTCGGGCCGATGGTCTTCCAGTTTCCTTACGTGGCCAAGGGCAAGGACGCCGAGGAGTATGAAACCGGACGGATTTTTCGGGAGCGTCTTGGCCGTTTTCTGAAAGAACTGCCCACCGACCATCGCTTTGCCGTCGAAATCCGCAACGAAAAATGGCTCGACGAATCGTTCGTCGAATTGCTGCGCTCCCACCAGGTGGCCCTTGTGCTCGTCGACTATTTCACGATGCCGTCGATCACGAAGCTGGTTTCGAAGCTCGACCCGGTCACCGCCAACTTCAGTTACATCCGCTTTCTCGGCGATCATAAGCGGATGGACGCCCTCGTCAAGGATCGCGACCGGCCGTGGGGCAGCCTGGCGGTGGACCGTACCGCGGAGACGGTCCGCTGGGTGCCCGTCGTTCGCGACCTGTTGTCACGGAAGCTCGATGTCTTCGCTTACTTCAATAATCACTTTGCCGGTTATGCGCCGGGGAGTGCCAGACTATTCCTCGATCTCCTGAGGGAGACGCCATGAAAATCGACCGTCGATATCACCTCTTCAGCGACTACCTCCGCACGCGCTTTGGCGACCGCCTGCAAAAGGTGACCATTTCGGGCGGCCTCGTCTGCCCGGCCGAATCCGAATCCGGGCCATGCGTCTACTGCCGGGCGGCGCATGCCGCCGATCCTTCCTGGGGCCGCGGCGCCCCACCGCATGAGCAGATCCGCCGCGCCGTCAATTTCTCGAAGCGCAAGCACCACCCGGAACCACACCTGCACATCACCGTTCCCAACCACGCGGCGGCGCCGCCGCCCCTGGATCACGTGGAGGCGACGCTCGAATCCGTCATCAAGACACCCGGGGTGTCGGTGGTGTCGTTCGGGACGCGCACCGAATGGGCCACGAACGAGCTGACCCTGTTGCTCTCGCGGTACGTGCTCAAGAGGCGGGACATCTGGCTGGAGCTCGACGAGGCCCCGGACGAATGGCCCGGCGGTCGGCGGGAATCGCTGTTCTACGGCGTGCAGATCGACCTGGGACTCGGACCAACACCGTCGGCGGGGAACGGCGATACCGCCGAGTCGGCCGCGAGGCTGATTCAACAACTGAAACCGGACGCTGTCAGCATCAAGGCTCCGGCCGCCGTGACCGGCACCGCCCAGGCCAAACTGTGGGAGGACGGCCGTCTTCCTGACATCGGCCTGGACCAGTTCGCCGACCGTGCGGCAACATTTCTGGAGAGAATCTCCCGCGACGTGGCCGTCAACCCACTGGTCCTGAACGCTCCCGGCGACTCCGTCGTGGGACCACGATGGGTGCACAATCGTCAGAAAGTCGAAGAAGCCATCAACCTGGCCCTGGAGGCACGGGGCGGGGTGCAGGGGGGGAAGGTCGGATGAGGGTGCGTGGCATGGAAGCTTGGATTGGAGCAACGCGGGGGAAAGCCGGGTGAAGGCATCGAGACCGGCACTCCTGCTTGTGGCTGCACTGGTATTGGGTTCGTCGACCGGACTCGCGTACTCGCGGGCCGCCAGCGCCCAATGCCCCGCCCGCGGCACTATCCTCTTCCCCGGCCTGACCGGCACCGCACTGCAGGACAGCCTGCGCCTTCGCTTTCGGCCGCCGACCGGGTTGAGCTACGCAGCGGCTCGTGATGTGATGTACACGCAGCTCGACAATCACGACGGTACGGTCTCCTGCGTTTATACCGGGTTCACCATCGCGCTCGATCCGCAGTCCAGCGCCCCACGCGCCGAGGCCCTCAATGCCGGGATCAATGCCGAGCACACGTGGCCGCAGAGCAAGGGGGCGGAAAATCTGCCGATGCAGGCGGATCTGCATCATCTGTTCCCGAGTGAGATCAATGCCAACAACGCGCGCGCGGCGCACCCCTTCGGCGAGATCCCGGATAACGAGACCGACTCGTGGTACATCAACCGAACGGTCGTCGGTGCCCCCGACCCGCTCAATCGCGATGATTATTCGGAATTTGATGCCAGCTTTCCGGGGAGTGGCTACGATGCCCGGTGGGAACCGCGCGAGGAACACGAGGGAAACGTGGCCCGGGCGATGTTCTACTTCTGGACCATGTACCGGACCGAGGCCAGCTTCGAGGATCCAAATTTTTTTGGCGTTCAGAAGAACGCGTTTCGCGAATGGGCCCTGGCCGATACCGTGGATGACCTCGAGCGTCTCCGATCCTGTGCGATCGCGCTCCATCAGGCCGGCCGCTACAACCCGTTCGTCATCGACCCGACCCTGATCGATCGCGCCTACGTCAACGACGTGCCGGTGGTGCTGGCATCGTTCGAGGTGAGTCAGGCGGCATCGGGTGTCGCACTGATCTGGGAGACCAGTGCCGAGCGGGAGCACCTGGGATTTAACGTGATCCGGGCCGGCGTCGGCAGCGACCGGGCGCACCGGGCCGAGTTGCGGCTCAATGACACGCTATTGAATGCCGGCCCCCGCTACGAGTTCCTCGACCGGACCGGCGCGGGCGGCGCACTTTACGACTACTGGCTGGAAGCCATCGCCCGCGACGGCTCGATCGAACGTTTCGGCCCGCAGCGCATGTCGTACCCGGATACTGCGCCCGGTTCGGCGCGCCCGCCCAACCTCGCGCTAGGCCCCAATCCGTTCCGCCCCGGCAGTCGGCTCCGCCTGACCGGCGAACCGGCCCGCGTCACATCCATCGAACTGTTCGATGCCGCCGGCCGCCGCCTCCCTGCCCCGAGCGGCTCCCGCCCGCTGCTGACCGGCTGGGACGGCCGACTTGACTCCGGCGGGATGATCCAGCCCGGGCTGTACTTCATCCGGGTACGGACCGGCTCTACCTCGTTGACCTTTCGCCAGGTGGTAATTCAGTAGGACGGGTATCGGGCCGGTTCCTCACGAATCATTGAGGCTTGCCTTTCCCCCGCACCCGCTCGATCGATGAACCGAAGCTCCTCATACGCATTGTGCGCCCGACATCGTAGCGCGATGTTGTCGACGGTGGCCCGCCCCCCGACGGAAAACGGCTCGCAGTGATGGTATTCCACCATCCCCCGTTCGCCACACCGGGTACCATTCGCCGACACGAACGCGCACGCGCCGCCATCCCTCGCCCAGACACCGCGCCGGACCGCCGCCGGAATGCACCTGGTATTGCCCTTCGAATTGCCGGTAGCCCGCGGCCGAGCCACCGCGGCATGTTTGCGACGCCGCAACGATTCGACCAGGTCCCGCAGCGCGCGGGCCAGGACCAGGCCGACATCGCCATCCGGAATTTCATGCTTGAGCAGATTCCGGGCTTCGCGCAGCCGATTGTAGGATTCGCGATCCGCAGTGAATTGAACCCGGTACCGATCGGGAGCCAGCGGCGTGATGTTGGAGCCGTGGGTGAAAGATGCCCCGCGAGTTGGCGGGCGGTTTGACTGGAGATCCGAGCGGATCCCGGTCGCCATGGTCATCGTGTTCGACGGAACTTCGAGGGGAGCCACAAGGGGCGCAGTGAGCCGGTCCTCCGATGGCAGGCTCGGCAGCTTTCGGACTGTCGAGGGCACATCAGGCCGTGGGCGGACGGAAGCGACCAACTCTTCGATCTCGCGCTTGCCGAGATGGCACGCCTGCCCGAGCAGCCCGGCATGATTTTCGGCTGTCAGGTGCGGAGCCAGGAGGCGCACCGCCGTCAGGTGCACCGATCCATCCGCCAGCAGATCAAGAATGGCCGGAAACCGACGCGAAATCCTGGCGCACTCGATCCGGTTGTAGGCGGCATGCTCGGACAGGTGCAGCACCCGCACACAGTATGCGAAGAGCGATGAAAAGCCTTCCGCGAGGTAGAGGCGCCTCCCGTCGAGATCCGCGAGGTGGGCGACCAGCAGTGCCGTCGCCTCCTGCTCGCCGCGCGTGAGGCTTTTGACGCGCGCGAGCAACTCCTCATTCGAAAGTCGACTCATCGAATCAAACAGTGCTGATTTCATGAAACCATCATCTCACGAGTGTTTCGTGCCGCGCGGGCCGACGTGAGCCGACAATCGGACTGGCATTACCCCGCTCATGTCGCGTTTGGCGATGAGACCGCGGCATGCGGCGTCCACGGAAGTTGCACGGTCATCCACCAACAAGATCGAACCAGTGGCAGCGGTGCGTTTGAAAAGCTGTCAATACTTATTTTTGAGTCTGCAATATTTTGTGATCTTGATATTGGAGTATGCAACTCGTTCCGGAACGAGTTGATCGCTGACGACTCGGTCGCACCGATGCGATCCCGCACACCGGCCTCCCCCCTACGCCGCCACGCCCGCCGACGGACACCACGTTGCGAGCGTGCAACGCTCACAGGCTGGCTTACGTGCGGTACAAACGCGGCGGCCGTGCCAGATCAACTGATGGCTGAGGCGAATCCAGTGGTCCTGCGGAACCAGGCGAATCAAATCCTGTTCGATGCGAACCGGGTCCTCGTGCTTCGTCAGGCCAAGGCGCTGGGCGATGCGGCCGACGTGGGTGTCGACGACCACGCCGACGGCTATTTGAAACGCCGTGCCCAGCACGACGTTGGCCGTCTTGCGGGCCACGCCCGGCAGCGAGAGGAGATCGTCCATCGTGCGCGGAACCTCGCCGTCGTATCGCTCGATGAGGCCCCGCCCCATCCCGATCAGGTTCTTCGACTTGTTTCGAAAGAATCCGGTTGAGTGAATCACGGCCTCCAGCTCGGCCGGGTCGGCATCGGCATAGTGCGCCGGCGTCGGGTAGCGCGGAAACAGATCGCGGGTGACGATGTTGACCCGTTCGTCGGTGCACTGGGCCGACAGGATTGTCGCCACCAGCAATTCCAGCGGCCGGGTGTGATCCAGGGCGCATTCGACAACCGGGTACTCCTGATCGAGCGCCGCGAGAATTTTTCCGACCCGCTCGGCGGCCGCCGGCTTCGCGCCTTCCGGCAGGTCACGGCGCCGTTTCGGCTGAAACCGCGGTCGGGTTGTCGGCTTTGCCACCTCTAGTTCATCCTCGGATCGTCCGGCGTCAGGTGACGGAAGGCCGACATCGCCCGCTTCTCCGCGAGCCCGCGATGAACGTTGGCCTGCACCCGACTCAGGCGCTGGCCGAGGTCGGATTCTTCGAGCAGTTCCTGGCGAACCGCGGGCGGCACCCCAAGGTGAAATGCCAGGGTGTTGAGAAGGGTCGGGCGCAATTCCGGCTGATTCAGAAGCAGCTCCGGATCGGCAGCAATCTGGACCGAACCGTTCCATTCGGCAAAGTCGGCCAGCAGGCGTGTCAGTTCGCCGGCGGCGGCCGGCGAGTCCAACCCGCTGACTGATTCCGGAGCCGGGTTGATTCGAGCCAGGCGGTAGCCGCCGACGGTCAATGATTCCTCGCCCGGGAGGCGAACCCGCTGGATACCCCGCAGCGTCAGAAAATAGCGGCCGTCATCGAGCCGCTCTGCGTGCGTAATCTTCCCCGCTGTCGCGATGGAATGAACCGGCGGCGTGCCGGCGTAGTCCTCCTCCCAACCAGGCTGGAGCAACGCCAGAACAATCAGCCCGCCGCTGCCGGCCGTATCGGCCGCCAGCGCATCGGCAGTCATCGCGCGAAAACGAGGCTCGAAGACATGGAGCGGCATGACCACCCCGGGAAAAAACACGACCTCCGGCAGCGGAAAGATCGGCGCAAATGGGGGCAGCTCCCTCGGATTCATGACCCGGTTGTTGCGGGCGGCTCCGGAGGGGAATCGTACGGCTGGTGAAGCTTCACGGGCTGGGACGGATGCTTGCGCAGGCGCAGATTCAGCATCTCCACGAAGACCGAGAAAGCCATGGCGAAGTAAACATATCCCTTCGGAATGTGCTGATGGCCCCCCTCCGCGACGAGCATCACCCCGATCAGGATCAGGAACGACAGGGCGAGCATCTTGACCGTGGGATGGCGATCGACGAAATGGGAAATTGGCCTGGAATATAACATCATGAAGATGACGGAAATGACAACCGCGATGACCATGACGGCGAGCTGCCGGGCCATGCCGACCGCCGTGATGACGGAGTCGAGAGAAAAGATGATATCGAGTAGCATGATCTGGATGATCACGCTGGTCATGCTGGCGGCCGGCCTTCCGGCGCCCTGATGTTCCTCTCCCTCGAGCTTTTCGTGGATCTCGTGGGTGCTCTTGGCGATCAGGAAAAGGCCGCCGAAAATCAGGATCAGATCCCGGCCGGACACCTCATGATGGAAGATCTCGAAAAGGGGCCGGGTCAGTTTCATGACCCAGGTCAGGCCCAGCAATAATAGAATTCGGGTGATCATGGCGCCGGCCAGGCCGATTGTACGGGCCCTGTCGCGCTGCTCGGGCGGCAGCTTGCCGGCCAGGATGGAGATGAAGATGACGTTATCGATTCCGAGAACGACCTCCATGACGGTCAACGTCAGAAGGGCGATCCAAGCCTGTGGGTCGGTCAGCCAATCCATGATTGAACTCTAGCCGAGAGGCAGCCTCTGGACAAGCGAGCCGTAGCGGACACTCTTGAGCAAATTGGGACGCTCCTGGAGCTGAAGGGCGAAAACGTGTTCAAGACGCGCGCCTACCAGAACGGTGCGCGGGTGGTCATGGGGCTGGACGAGGATCTGGCCGTGCTGGTGGCCGACAAAAGGCTTACCGGCGTCAAGGGAATCGGCCAGGCCCTCGCCGACAAGATCACCGAACTTGTGACCACCGGTCGGCTCGAATACTACGAAAAACTCAAGTCGGAGTTTCCTGCCGGCTTCCAGGAGATGCTCAAGGTTCCCGGGCTCGGTCCGAAGAAGGCGCGCCTCCTGATGACCGACCTCGGCATCGCCTCGCTCGACGAGCTGGATGCGGCGGCCCGGGCCGGACGTCTGGCCGATCTCCCCGGTTTCGGCGAGAAGACCCAGTCGAAAATTCTGGAAGGGATTGAGCATGTGAGGAAGAATGCCGGCCGCTATCTGGTAAATGTGGCGGAGGCAGAGGCCGCGGCGCTCCTCGGGGTCATCCGGAACCTCGACGGCGTCGAGCAGATCAGCCTGGCCGGCAGCCTGCGGCGGCTGGGCGAAACGATCAAGGACATCGATCTCGTGGTGGCCACCAGCACGCCGGCGCCCATCATGACGGCCTTTACCACCGCTCCAAATGTCGAGGCGGTCACCGGCCACGGCGAGGCGAAATCGAGCGTGCGCCTGAAGTCCGGCATGGCCGCCGACCTTCGTTGCGTGTCAGCCGGGGAGTTTCCATTCGCGCTCCTCTACTTCACCGGAAGCAAGGCGCACAACGTGGCGTTGCGCGGTCGGGCGCAAAAAAGAGGCCTGAAGCTCAACGAGTATGCGCTCGAGCGAACGGACGACTCAGGAAAACGCGTGGCCTGCGCCGATGAAGCCGCCATCTACCGGGCGCTCGGCCTCGAATACATCGAACCCGAGCTGCGCGAGGACACGGGCGAGATCGAGGCCGCCGAGTCCGGCCGCCTGCCGGGCCTGATCGAACCACGGGACATCAAGGGCCTCCTTCACCAGCACACCAACTGGAGCGACGGCCAGGACACGCTGGACGACATGATCCAGGCGGCCATCGACCGCGGCCTACACTACTTCGGCATCACCGATCACAGCCAGACAGCCGGCTACGCCCGCGGGCTCTCGCCGGAGCGGGTGCGGCAGCAGCACGCGGCCATCGACGCCCTGCAGGAGAAACTCGGCCAGCAGATACGCCTCTTCAAGGGGATCGAGAGCGACATCCTGCCGGACGGACGGCTCGATTATGACGAGGAGACGCTGGCCGGCTTCGACTACCTCGTGGCCTCCGTCCACTCCAGCTTCAATCTGTCCGAAGCGGAACAAACCAAACGGATCATCCAGGCGGTCAGCCATCCGAAGGTGCGCATCCTCGGCCATCCGACCGGGCGTCTGCTCCTGACCCGGGAGCCATACCCGGTGAATCTGCCGGCGGTCCTGGCCGCCTGCGCGGCGCATCAGGTGGCGGTCGAGATCAACGCCAGCCCGCACCGACTGGACCTGGACTGGCGCGAGCTGCGGGCGGCCCGCGAGGCGGGTTGCCAGTTCAGCATCAATCCTGACGCCCACAGCACCGCCGGCCTGGACGTCGTCCGCTTCGGGATCGGGGTGGCCCGCAAGGGATGGCTCACGGCCGCCGATGTGATCAACACGCTCGATCGAAACGGCATCGAAGCCTTTCTCGACCGGCGCCCCGCGGAAACGACAACGCGCGGACCGGCCGTGAAGGGACGATCGGCGCGCGATCAAAAGTAAAGCCGGCCCGGTCGGCGGCGAGCCCCGCCAACCGGGCCGCCAGCCTAGCGCGACAGAACGACGCGCTGACTGGTAATCCCCTCCGATGTATTCAAAACAATGAAGTAGATGCCCGACGGCGCATCGCTGAACCGATCGGTCCGGCCGTCCCAGCTCCGTTCATACCGGCCGCTGTCGAGGACGCCGGACGAAATGCTGCGAACCCGTCGCCCCTCGATATCGAAAACGCTCAGTTCGACGAACGCCGGACGGCCAACCCGGAACTCGATGGTCGTCGAGGCACGAGCCGGATTCGGCCGGGAGCCACCCAGGAATTCGGCGACCGGACCGGCAACCGGCCGATCACCACCGACGCCGACGGGACCGAAAAGTTCGACCTGGCCGTCACGCCGGGTCGCCTGGAGGCGATACCAGGGTGTGTGGCCTGCCGGTGCGGTTTCATCGATCGCCCGGTTGATTCCATTGCCGCTGGCGAGGACGGCAGGCTCGATCCGCTCCCACGGCCCGGTGGACGAGCTCCCCCGGTCGATGCCAACGGCCACCGGCTCGGAATCGTCCGAAAATTTCCATTCGACCTGGAATCCGTCGCGAACCGAGCAAGAATGTCGCGGGACCGGGATTTGTGACTGTGGCTCATGTCGCCTCCGGAAGTTGATGCGCGCAACTGGCGCCCCGAATTCGGTGGCGCGTGGCAACATCCTCTCCAGGGGGCGTTGAGAATTACTTGACTGGCCGGCGGCGGCGGCGGGAGTTTCCCTTCAAGTTGTTTATTTATAAGGACTTGATGAATATTGACACGCTCACAACGAGTTCCTCTACCAGTCCGTCGGCCGGTAATCCTTGAGGAACTGCCCCCACACATGCTCGCCCGTGTTGATCCCCTTGATGATGGGATCGACGATGCGCGCGGCGCCGTCGACGATATCGAGGGGCGGGTGGAAGCGGTGCTCGACCACCTTGCGTGCCGCAATCTCGACCGGGTCTTCGTCGGTCACCCACCCGGTATCGATGCTGTTCATGTGGATGCCGTCGTGGTGGTAGTCGGTGGCCGAGGTGCGCGTCATCATGTTGAGCGCGGCCTTTGCCATGTTGGTATGCGGGTGTCGTGTGGTCTTGGTCTTGCGGTAGAACTGCCCTTCCACCGCCGACACGTTGACGATGTGCTTTTCGCGGCCGGGGGTGCGCAGCATCAACGGCTTGAGCCGTGCGTTCAGGATGAATGGCGCGATGGCGTTGACGAGCTGAACTTCGAGCAGTTCGACCGAAGGCACCTCCGCCAGCAGCAGCCGCCACGAATTGCGCCCGCGCAGATCGACCTGCTGCAGGTCCTGGTCGAGCCTTCCTTCGGGGAACAGGTTGCGCTCTGCCTTCAGCTCGTCGGGCAGCAGCCGCACCTGCGACAACTCAGCCGCGTGCAGGATCCCCGCCACCTGCGAAGCGCGCGCCACCGTGGCCGGCATGGCCATCGGCCCATCGTTCTCGGGCAGCATGTGGTAGCCGCGCAGG
>JAWXBZ010000213.1:0-10748 GCA_034440375.1 Candidatus Eiseniibacteriota bacterium | reverse complement strand
CCCGCGGATTCGCGGATGGATTGAGGAGTACGAGCGGCGGTTGGCGCGGGAGGGGTAACACCCGAGATCACGCCAGGCGCCGCCGCTTCTACAGATACGATGATCCGGGCCGCAAAATAACAAATCTGCGAATTTGGAGCTTGCCTGAATCAGCAGCCGGGAATACCCTAAAATAGAGGTAGGTCAGCCTCCCGACTACAACTCGAGTAAGGAAAGACCCCCCGTGTACGACCCCCCCCTGATCATCACGAGCTCATTCGGAATCCGTCTCAACCTCAAAGAACCCGGTGATCTCGTAACGAGCTTCCGCGGGATTGGCTCGAAACGTGCCGTACAACGCCGCATTGCGTTCGTCCGGCTGCTGTTGCCCGGAAGTCCGGCGATACCC
This sequence comes from Candidatus Eiseniibacteriota bacterium, assembly GCA_034440375.1. Taxonomy (GTDB): domain Bacteria; phylum Eisenbacteria; class RBG-16-71-46; order JABDJR01; family JAWXBZ01; genus JAWXBZ01. Next base: position 10,360 of record JAWXBZ010000213.1, on the reverse strand, counting down.
TTCGTCTCCCGGAGTCCCGGGGGTTGGGTCGAACAACTCCCAGCCGATGACGCGCTCCCGACAGGGATTTCGGACCTCACCCGTTTCCGGGTCGACCAGGTCGAACGGGTCGGGGTCGAAGGGTTGGAGGTCGGGGAAGAAAATGAGGCCGTTCTGCTCGTCGATCCACTGAGGGTCGACCCTGCCGTCGGGGCCACCCGGAAACGGCGTGATGTCGAGGGTGCCGCATCCCTGTCTGGTGACATTGAGGAGCAAGTCGAGTCCGGTGGCCTCGAGCAGGGGCACGCCGTCGATCCGGGTGGGATCGGCGGCACCGATTCGGCTGATCGTCAGGTTCAAGGAATTCAGGTCGATGTCCCGAACATCAAGTGAATAGATGTTTCGTCGCTCCAGGCGGAGGGTGTAGTCGATGAAGTCACCGGAAAGCGTGGTGCCGGTGACGTCCGCTTCGGTGAGGGCGAGGGGTTTCAGGCTCAGAGAATCGCCCGGCGCACGCTCACTCCAGTAATTGCCGACCTGGCCGGGGGTACCGGCATCACCCGTCTTGTAGCCCGCGTAGAGCCGCAGATTCCCGGGCAGGGAATTGCGAAGAACGATGACGGCGCCGCGAGCGCGGTCCGTGGTGAAGGCGAAGTAGTCGTCACTTGCGGTCAGCCGCACGACCGTATCTATCAGAATCGGTCCGGCTCCGTCTCCTTGTTGGGAGCCGCGCGCCCCGAAGGTCTCACGTCCGTTTCGACGGTCGGCTTCGGGAGTTCTGGTCGACTGAAAGAGCTCGATATCCTGTGGCTCGATCGGCTCGATCGGCACCCGCAGGTTCTCGAGCGAAAAATAACGCCGGGACACGTACTCCGAATCGAGAATGCGCCCATCGGCGCCACCGATTTCCACGAGCACGGGGGTTGGATCCGAATCGTCGTCGTCACCACAGCCTGACAACAGGCCGAGTGCGGTGCCAGCCAGGATCAGGGAGCGAAGCGATCGCCGCCTGCTACGCCAAGCGGCGCCGCTTCTCGAGGTAGGCCAGCAAGGTCCGGTCAAACGGCGTCGAGGTGTCGATTGGGACGTAGTCGATGAGATTGGCTCGGCATTCACGGGCGTAGGCCTCCTGCCAGGCTTTAAAGTTCTTGCGATATTCCTTCGCGATTTCCCAAGGTTGGGTCAGCACTTCGCGGCCGGTTTCCATGTCGATGAATCCCGATTCGTCCTTGAAGGGGAATTCGATTTCGTGCGGGTCGAGAACGTGGAAGACGATGACATCGTGCTTGCGATGGCGGAAGTGCTTCAAGGTGGTGAGCACACCTTTTGAGTCGTCCATCAGGTCCGAGATGAGGATGATCAGGCCGCGCCGGTGAATTCGGTCGGCCAGGTCTTGAAGTGATTTGAGCGTGTCGGTGGTGGCCGTCGGTTTCATCGCGTCCATCTCCGCATAAAGCACCTTGAGATGCGTCTTGACGGCGCGCGGCGGAATGAACCGGCGGATCGTGTCGGCGTAGGTCAAGAGGCCCACCGAGTCCTGCTGATTGATCATCAGGTAGGCCAGCGATGCGGCCAGGTAGGTGCCGTAGCGCAGTTTGGTCAACTGGCCGGGGCTGGCGTAGCCCATTGAGGCCGAGGAGTCGATGAGAAGATGCGCGCGGAGGTTCGTTTCCTCCTCGTACATCTTCACGAAGTAGCGATCCGTCTTGGCGTAGAGTTTCCAATCGATGTGACGGATCGGATCGCCGGGCATGTACTGGCGGTGCTCGGCGAACTCCACGGAAAAGCCGTGATAGGGGCTCTTGTGCAGGCCGGTCAGGAACCCTTCGACCACCAGCTTGGCCACCATGTCGAGGCTCGACAGCTGGCCAACGACCTTTGGGTCAAGGAATCGGAGCGCGTCCGGGGTGGATGCCATGATTTTGCCCGGAGGCGTCGGCGTTGGCCGACTACTTCCGATGCCCCTCCGGCACCGTTTCGAGGAGGCGATCGATGATCGTCTCCGTCTTGATTCCCTCCGCCTCCGCGTTGAAATTGGTCAGGATGCGATGGCGGAGCACCGGCCGGGCGATCCGCTTCACATCGTCGACGGACGGCGTCAGGTTTCCCTTCAGTGCGGCCAGCGTCTTGGCGCCAAGGACCAGGTACTGGCTGGCGCGAGGACCTGCGCCCCACGACACGTAGCGACTCACCGCCTCGATGTCGGGACTGTCACTGCGGCCCGGGCGGGTGGCGCGGGCCAGGCGGACCGCGTAATCGATCACGTAATCCGACACGGGAATTTTTCGGATCAGTTTCTGGAAGCGAATGATGTCGTCGCCACTCATGATCGACTGGACGTTGGATTCATAGGCGCTCGTCGTTGCGGCGACGATCTTCACCTCGTCCTCCTGGCTTGGATAATCGACATGCACCATGAACATGAATCGATCGAGCTGCGCTTCCGGCAGGGGATACGTCCCTTCCAGTTCAATCGGGTTCTGGGTGGCCAGAACGAAGAACGGAGGCTTCAGGGGATATGTCTGGCCGCCGGTGGTCACTTCGCGTTCCTGCATCGCCTGAAGCAGGGCAGCCTGTGTCTTTGGCGGCGTGCGGTTGATCTCGTCCGCCAGCACCACGTTGGCGAAGATCGGTCCCTGGATGAATTTGAAGACGCGTTTCCCGGAGGTCTTGTCCTCCTCGATGATCTCGGTGCCGGTGATATCCGAAGGCATCAGGTCCGGCGTGAACTGGATGCGGTTGAACCGAAGTTCAAGGCTCCTGGCCAGCGTGGAGATGAGAAGCGTCTTGGCGAGGCCGGGCACCCCGACCAGTACGCAATGCCCGTTGGAAAAGAGGGCGATCAGCAGTTCGTCGATGACCTGGTCCTGGCCGACGATCGCCTTGCGGAGCTCGGAGACAATTTTCTGCCGAGCGGCGGCCAGTTGCTCAAGTTCGGCCAGGCTGCCCGTGGCGGTATCAGTCGTCATGTCACAGTCCTCGCGGCGGTGCCGCCGAAGTGGACCGCCCGGGGGGGCGGCGGCCGGTCATTGGAAATTCATACGGAGCCGGACAGAATAGGGGATTCGGGGGCGTCTGGCGAGTCGGGCAAGAGGTGGCAGAACCCCGGCCTGCGGGGCCGGTTCGCGAAGAATTAGCGGATTCCAACCACATAAGCCAGCCAGCTTTCCGCGTTTTCGGAGCGGGTCCGCGCGCGGAATACCCCATCCGACTCCCCGTTCCTGGTCCAGCCGTGCAGATACATCTCCACCTCCCGAAAGCCCGCCTCGAGCAGGACCTCCCGGAGTTCCGGCAGGGTCCAGAAACGCCAGTCATAGGTGTAGGCGCGACGGAGCCGGCTCTTGTCCCTGAAGCGGAAGTGAATGTGGCACCGGAGGCGATGGTCGACGACATTGAACTCGGCCTGTTCCCAGATATAGGTGAAGGCCGGTAGGGGATCCCCCTCGACCGTTTCACCGGCGCTCATGCGGCGGGTTTCCACAAAGGGGATGTTGGACTCCGTGCCGCCAAAGGCATCGACAATGAACAGCCCCTTGCTGTTGAGCCCCGCATGCACCGCCTCGAAATAGGCCCGGAGGGCAACTCGATCATGGAAGACCGAGTAGGAAAAGTTGAGGGCCATCGTCAAGTCGGCCGGGGGCGTGGCCGCCGTAAGCACATTTTCCTGGAGCAGAAGCAGGCGAGCCTGTTCCTTTGGTGTCATCCGGGCCACATGCTCCCGGAGCCCCCAGTCGAGGGTCGGCCCATGCAGGTCGACGCCAAACGCGCGGTTGTCGGGATGACGTCGGACCCAGGACGAGGCCAGGGCGGCGGTGCCGCAGAAGTCCTCACGCAGGGAACGGAGTGATTTCTTGCGGTGAGCCCTGAATATGCGCTCGGCAAAATCAAGATCCGCGGGAATTGATTGCACAGCCCGTTCGTAAAGAATGTGCGGATCGGCGGTCCGGGCGGTGAGGGCCCGTGGGCGGGCGTTCCTGATTCGTTCAACCATGAGGGATCGCAGGGTAGCAACCCGCGTTGCCCCGGTCCAGCGGGAATCAATAAGGCAAGGCCACGGTTGTCGAAAAGCCGACAACCGTGGCCTTGGATTGAATGAGTCGGATGTTCTACTACTTGTTGTTGCTCATGCTCTTTTCCTGGACGGTGCCAATATCCTCGGCGTGGCAGGCCTTGAAGATGTCCCTGGCCTTCTCCTGCTCCTTGCCATCCTCGGTGTGCACCGAGATCAGGATCTTGCCATCACGGACCTTTCCTTCGTACTGCTTGGCTTCGTACTCCGGAATTCCCAGACCAATGAGGGTTCCGCCGATGCCACCGACCGTCGCACCCATGGCGGCCCCGCCGAGGGCGGCCATGATCGGACCAGCGGCGATGAACGGTCCAATGCCGGGGATGGCCAGCGTGCCGATCCCGGCCAGGAGGCCGAGGGTGCCGCCGACCACGCCGCCGACGCCGGCACCCGTGGCTGCGCCTTCCGGCGCCTTCGTATGCTGTTCGTGGGCCAGATCATGCGAGCCAGTCTTGTCGGGATACAGCACCGAAATGTCGTTGTTGTTGAATCCGACCATCTTCAGCTCATCCACAATCGTCGCCGCCTGATCGGTTGTATTGGTCAGACAGATCACTGCCTTGGACATGATTTCCTCCTGGTTTCAAAAGATGTTGATGTTGATTCCGAGAAACTCCGAAGACAAAACCCACATTCAGAACGGGTCAGCCGCCGGTTACTTCCAGATAACAGTCAACGCGCTGAACACCGGCGATGGCATTGGCCGCGGCCTCGATGCCCGTCCGCTCGGCAGCCGTTTCGACCGGTCCGCGCAGCGTTACAACACCGTCACGCGTGACGATTTTCACGTTCTTGGCATTCATGGAGAGTGACTTGTCCGATGTGATCGCCTGGCGGAGTACGGTCGTGATGGTCACGTCGGCTTCGCTCGTACCCTGATCCATCGGCTCCGGAACCATTCCGTCCTTGTCGACTTTGTTTTTAGCGGTGTTGTCGGCCGCCACGTCAGTCGAGGAGTACGGCTTGTTGCCGGTGGCCTCCACCTTCGATCGGTCCGAATTCGAGCAGGCTGTCGCCATCGTCGAGATGGCCAGCAGTGCCACAAGCATGGATCGAGACATCCCCCGTCCTCCTTCTTCTTGCAGGTACACTTTCAGGGGCTATCGGGCACCTGATCCGGCGCCTCCCCATTGTGATTTCTTACGGCCGCATGTGACTTCGCCGTTGTAAGAAGTGCGTTTGCAACAACCGTGCCCCGAGCCGGAAGCCGGTGCGGGCAACGGCAACCCGATTCATCGATCGCCATCCAGCGTTTGTCAGGACAAGGAGTTAGCGAATGATCATCCGTTGAGCAGATAGAGTGATCGGTGCCTGTTCCAACGCCGATTGTCATACCTCTTGTTCCCGAATCGGGTCATTGCGATGGCTCCCAAAAATTCCCGATCGGGACAAGTTGTCCCGTGCGCCACCCGTCGCCCCGCAACCGACAGCCCCCTGCCGCGTAGCCGCACCGGCCGCTATACTGCCTCGCGTTCGGCTTTTGCCGGCCCCGGATGCGGGGCAAGGGCACCGGGCACTTTTGATTCAAGCCACCATGGGGGTCCTTGTGTCCAGCGCCGTCCTCGTCCGAAACGTCCGCAAGGCTTATGACAAGCATGTGGCCGTCGAGGACGTCAGTCTCGATATCCCGAAGGGGATCGTCTTTGGCCTGCTTGGCCCAAACGGGGCCGGCAAGACCACGACGATCCGCATGATGATGGACATCATCCGGCCCGACTCCGGCTCCGTGGAGATTTTTGGCACCCCTCCAAACAGCGACACCCTGAACCGCATCGGCTACCTCCCCGAGGAACGGGGTCTCTATAAGAAGATGAAGGTCCTGGAAGTCCTGGCTTTTCTCGGGGCGCTCAAGGGGTTGGAGGTGGCCGAGGCCCGGCGCCGGGCGACCACCTGGCTCGACAAGGTGGGCCTTGGCGAGTGGAAGGAGCGGAAAATTGAAGAGCTCTCCAAGGGGATGGCTCAAAAAGTCCAGTTCGTCGGTACCCTGCTCAGCGAACCGGATCTCCTCATCCTGGACGAACCGTTCAGTGGCCTCGATCCGATCAACGCCAACCAGCTCAAGGATCTCTTCGTCGAGGTCAACCGGCGCGGCACGACGATCGTCTTCTCGACCCACATGATGGAGAGCGCCGAAAAGCTGTGCCGCTCCATCGCCCTGATCAACAAGGGGCGCGTGGTGCTGGAGGGAACGCTGGCGGAGGTCAAGCAACGCTACGGCCGCAATAACGTGCTCATCGAGTTCGAGGGGGACAGCTCATTCCTTTCGGCCCTGCCCGAGGTGCGCGGGGTGGACGATTACGGCGCCTACAGCGAGGTCATGCTCAAGGATGGCGCCGACCCGCAGACCTTGCTCGTGACCGTGGCTTCGCGCGTCAAGGTCCGCCGCTTCGAGATCGTGGAGCCGACACTCCACAACATTTTCATCCAGGTGGCCGGTCCCGGCGCCGCCGAGGAAATGAAGGCCAGCCAGGCGGCGGCCCAGGTGGCGCTCGCCGAAAGCGGGGCGTCCCGATGAGCGTCAAGAAGATCCAGCTGATCGCCGCCCGCGAGTACAGGCAGCATGTCGCCAAGAAGTCGTTCTGGATCGGGCTCCTGCTGGGGCCACTCTTCTTCGCCTTCATCATCGGCATTCAGATCATGTCCGTGAAGTTGCGGCCGGAGCGGACCATTGACCTGGCCGTCATCGACCAGTCGGGCCAGGTGGGTGAGGAAGTCGTGGCCGACCTCGGCGACGACCTGTTCAAGAGCGGTCTGAACGAGTTCAAGGTGGAGGCCATCGCCCCACCCGCCGACACCACGGCACTCATGACGGACCTGAACCGACGCATCAGCGAGAAGGAGCTGTTCGGCTACCTCCTGATCGGCCACGATATCGAATCAAGGAACGCCTTCCGATTCTTCGCCCGGAACGTGGGGGATGAGCATACCGTCGACACGATCCGGGATGCCCTGCGGCGGGCGGTCATTGGCGCCCGCCTGAAGGAACGCCAGTTGACTATTACCCGGGCCGATCTCGACTCGATCACCAAGGGCGTACCCCTGCTCACGCTCAAGGTCGATGACAAGGGAAAAGCCAGCCGGGGCAGTTTTCTCGTGATCTACCTGGTGACCTTCATCTACCTGCTGTTCTTTTTCATGCCCGTGATGGCCTACGGGGTGACGGCCCTGCGGAGCGTTCTCGAGGAAAAGTCATCGCGGATCATCGAAGTGCTCCTCTCCTCCGTGTCGCCGTTTGAACTGTTCATGGGCAAAATCCTCGGGCTTGGGCTCGTCGGTCTGACCCAGGTGGCGGCGTATTGCCTGACGGGCATCCTTCTGTCCGGGTACAGCGCCTCGATGGCACCGCCGGGCTTCATGAAGGATGTCGGTGCGATGTTCTCACCGGGATTGATGCTGCTGTTCCTCGCCTACTTCATCCTGGGTTTTACGCTCTTCCTGGCCATGTTCACCGCCATCGGCTCGATGGTGAACACCGAACAGGAGGCCCAGCACATGCAGCAGCCGATCGTCTTCATGCTGATCCTCCCGATGTACGCCACCTTTTTCTTTCTCTCGAGCCCCGACTCAACGGCGGCGCGTGTCGTCTCGATGATTCCATTCGTTTCGCCGATGATCATGATCATGCGGATCACGGCGCTGATGCCCCCGTGGTGGGAGATCGCGCTTTCGATGGCGCTGATCGCAGTGACGATTGTGGGCGTGGTCTGGGCCGCGGCACGCATTTTCCGGATCGGCATCCTCATGTATGGCAAGCGGCCGAGCCTGCCGGAAATCGTGAAGTGGGTGAGGACGGGCTGAACACCGCCATCGTCCTGGTCGAGCCACGCAACGCCGGCAATGTCGGCCTCGTGGCCCGGACGATGGCCAACTTCGGCGTGGCGCGATTGATCCTGGCCGGGTCAACCGCTCTTCCGGTCGAAAAGGATCAACTGGCGGCCCGGGTCGAGGGTCGACCGATTCTGGACGCACTCGTTCGGGCCGACACGCTGGAATCCGCACTCGCCGAGGAAGAGGCCACGGTCGCCATCACCCGCCGTGTCGGCAAGGAGCGTCCGGGCGATCTCTTTCCGGACACGCTCGGCGCCTTCCGCCGTGGGCTGCCTCCGGGTACCCGCGTGGCCTTCGTCTTCGGTCGCGAATCGAACGGCCTGCGCACCGGGGAAGCACGCCTCTGTCACCGGCGCCTCCGCATCGCCACCACAGACGAGGCCCCCTCCCTGAACCTGGCCCAGGCCGTGGCCGTCGTCACCGGCCGCTGGTACGAGGAGGTGGCCGAGATCGGCCCCGGTCCGCACCTCACCCGCAAGGGCGTGCCGGCCTCTCTCGCCCTGGAGCCCCCCGGTAAGGCTGCCAGTTTCGAGGCGCTGATGGCGGCCCTCGAACCGGCGCTCCGCTCCATCGGCTATCTTGAAGGGGATCGGGACGAGGACACCATGAATTCGCTGCGTCGGCTGTTCGGCCGGGCGATGCCAACCGAGCGGGAAATTCGGATGCTGCGGGGATTGGCCACAAAGATCGGGAAGGGATCACGGGAATGAACGGCAATGCCATGACTACAACGCGTCGACTTGCGGCGATGCTCCTGTTGGCCACACTGAGCGTGACGCGGGTTGCCGGAGCCCAGCCCGGCGTGAGTTCGTCGCCGTCGGGCGATATCACTTCCACCGAAGCGACGACTCGCGTACCTCTCCCGCCCGATCAGCGCTATCCGCCCCGGGCGGTCGGCTCTGGCGCAAAGTACGGGCTGGTTAGCGGGGCCGTGGCCGGGGTCGGTTTTGGCCTTCTCATCGTCGCCCTCTTCGAGCTCCTCGATGACGACGACCTGACACTCGGCGAGCAGGCCCTCGTCACAGGATATTTTGGCCTCAACGGTGCAGCCGGCGGCGGGATTCTGGGCGCCTGGCTTGGTTCTCTGGTTTCGAAGGACCCGACGGATGGCCTGCCGCGCGGCACTCGCCCGATTCGATCGCTGGCCCTGACCGGCGGCTACGCCGACTTCACGACCCGCGACGACACGGAGGGTGGGTTTCAGGGCCGTGCCACCCTTTACTCGCACTTCGAGCCCTGGCTGGCGGTGGGAGCCGAGTATGGAATTCTGACTGGATCGCCGCACTCGTGGCGACTGGCCGCCGGCGTCCGCGTCGATCCCTTTCCCGTCACGCAAACCGTCCGACCCTACCTGGCCGGAAGCGTCGGCGGAAACTTCTGGCAAGTCGGCGAATCGCTGCTTTCGGGCGATGCGGGCGTCGGCGTTGAGCTTCCATTCAAAGCCGGGCGATCGGCGGTGGGCCTCGAGGGTCGCTATCACTTCAACCTGCAAAATGCCGTCGAACCGGGCACGTATCGATACGCCAGCGTCGGTCTGACCTGGCGAATCGATTCCTGATCGCGGCAACGGGAGGCACGACCATGGAATCCCCGAACTCCGGCCAGGATTTCCTGACCGACTCGATCGCCGAGTTCCGGCAACTGAAGGCCATGTCCGAGAAAGCGCTGGTCCGGATGAGCGACGACGACTTCTTCCGCCCGCTCGATGCCGAATCGAACCCCGCCGCCATCGTGGTCAAGCACCTGGCCGGCAATCTCCGTTCGCGCTGGGTCGATTTCCTGACTTCGGATGGCGAGAAGCCGGATCGCAACCGCGATACCGAGTTCGAGCTGAATGCCGATGACACGCGCGAATCGTTGATGACCAGGTGGAACAGGGGATGGGAGTGGTGCTTTCAAGCCCTCGAATCGCTGACACCGGCCGACCTGACCCGCGTCGTTATGATCCGGTCAGAGCCGTATACCGTGACGCGGGCCATCATCCGGCAGCTATCGCACTACGCCTATCACGCCGGCCAGATCGTGACCCTGGCGAAGCACGCCACCTCCGCCAACTGGCAGAGCCTGAGCGTGCCCCGCGGCGCTTCGGACGAGTTCAATCGCGCGATGCTGGAAAAGTACAGGTCCTGATTGGTTGCTGGCCTCCCACCTTCTGTTCGCTTCCATGTTGTTAACTTGGCTGCCAGAGTCGATAGGGCTTGCCGCGCATTGTGGTGTGCAATTGGTTGCTGCGATTGGCCTAATCGGCTTGCTTTACGGAGCATCGTGGGCTGCATCCCGTTTATCCGGCCCGCGTGTCCAATGGTGTTCAGCACTGCTATCCATCGTGCTATTCACAGGTGTGGCATGGCATTTGAGGGACACCCTTCACTTGCTTGCAGACTCCACACTCTGGATTAGGTCGTCGGCTGAATCCGCTCAAACAATGTTGGTCGCTCGTTCGTTCATTCCCGGAATCCTTTTTCAATACATTTCCACAAGGTT
>JAWXBZ010000212.1:0-12423 GCA_034440375.1 Candidatus Eiseniibacteriota bacterium | reverse complement strand
TCTGCGAGAGCATCAGGGAGGCGGCCAGAATTACTGCCGCGATCGGAAACAGTTGGCGGGCGGTCAGCATTTGGACATCCTCCGGATTCGAGAATCAATCCCAACTCAGTCGAACCGATTGGCCGACGGACAGTCGATGAACTCGCCATCGGGACGGCAGGTTGGTCTGCCGCCCCGATGGTGTCGTACGTCTTGGTGCCTTCACGCTTCGAGATCCGGTCGGTGAACCGGAAGCGAGACGTGAACCTATTGAGCCGCGACCAGGGTCAGGCTCTTCTTGCTGCCGGCGGCTTCGATGCGAACGAAGTAGACACCGCTGGCCAGATTCTGCTTTTGATCGCCGCGCAGGTCGAAATCGACGAAATGGGTCCCGGACTCGAACGTTTCGTTGACCAGGGTGCGGATGCACTGGCCGGCCACCGTGTAGACCGCCACCTTGACCGGCCCCTTGGCCGGCAGATCGAAGCGCACCCGGGTGGCACCGCGGAACGGATTCTGCCCCGCCACCGACAGACCAAGCTGCCCGGCAATCGGATCAAGGCCGGCGGCGGACGTGGGCGAACACATGTGTTCTGAAGTACACGTAGCCAGTGACACCGCCAACGGCAGGTCCTCCGCCTCCGCGTCGAACGAGACCAGGTCAGTTGGCGACGGAGCGCAGTTGTTCGGCAGGCGCAGTACGGCGGACAGTGTGGCCGACGTGTTGGGGGTGATCGGGCCGACAATCAGATTGAACGGTCCGCCGACAAGCCATCCGTTCGGATCGGAGAGCGTGACGTTGAACCGGCGCGGCGCCGTGCTCGGGTTGTTGACGGTGAAGTCGAGGAGATAGTCACCCGGCTGGTGAATGCCACCCGGGGCACAGGTAACCGTGTGCGGGACGCAGTAATCGTTCCCTTCAAACGTGTACGGAATCCCGGCCCCGGAATCGAGGGTGCTGATCAAGCCGCTGCAGAGGGTGCCGGCCAGCAGCCGAATCTCACCCACCACGGCGCTCAGCACGTATCCCGACTGCGGATTGCCGACGAGCGCGGGGTCCACTTCCAGGCGGATCGTGCCGTCGGGGCTGTAGGTACCGGCTCCGGGCGGCAGGTTGCCGTCGGCTGACTGGAGGTTTCCCTCGACATGACCATAGGCGAACGTCGGCGATTCGAGTGGATCGCAGCTGTTCATCTGGACGAACTTCATCGGGAAGGGATCGCCCGGAGTCGGGTTGTTCCACAGGACGGTCCAGAGGGTGTTCTGGGGCAGGGTGGCCAGGTTCCCCACCTTCATCGTGATGACGAGCCGGTCAACGCCGACGCCGAGATATGGCTCGGCGATCCAGACACTCTCGAGATCCTGCTGGGGACCACCCAGCGGCGACACGTCGCCGGTCGGATCAGTCACGGTCTTGATGCCCGGCTCGATGCAGCGACTGCCGAGCAATGCCGGTCCGCTGAAGCACCCATCGAGCAACGTCGGGCAGGGGCCTGAATTGTCGGTAATCGTCTCGCCGAAGATGGCCGACGCACCGGCCACCTGCTGGGTCACGTACACGCCACCGGCGCCGGCGTAACTCACGAGTGACGAGCCGTTGACGGGATTCACGTCAAGCTCCTGGCATTCCAGCAATTCGCGGCAGCAGGAGCAGCCAAGGCCATCTTCGCAGACGGAACCGGTATGCACGACATGATCCGACACCTTGAGCTGCTCGAAGACCGGGAGCGCACCGGTGGCGTTGTTGCAGCGGGCGTGGAAGTACTGCCACTGGGCACCCGGATCGGTGGTGCTGGGGGCATCGGTGCCGTACCAGGCGATGACAATCCGGCCGTCGGAGCCGGCGTCGATCATCGGCAGCATGCAGCTCTTCGTGTCGGGTCCGTTGTTGACGCGACGCGGCAGGCTCCAGGTCGGCGTCGGGCTGGTCTTGATGTCGGTCGAGACGCTGTAGAAGATGCTCCGTCCGTCATTCCAGACGGTGTATACGTTGCCGGCGCCGTCGACGGCCACCCAGCTGAAGATGTGATCGTAAGTGGCGCCGATCGGCCCGGCGTGGGCCACGTGCGAGGTCCATGTCAAACCGAAGTCGCGGCTCGCGGCCACGTAGACCTTGTGACCATTCGTGCCGTCCTGCGTTGTCAGAATGTAACCGTGGTACAGGCTTCCCTGGCCATCCGGACCAACGCCAATAGGCACGGTGGCTCCCGTACGCTGATCACTGACCATGTTGCCAAGCTGGGTCGTCAACGCCGTGCCGACGATATCGTCATACACGGGGATCTGGGGACCAAAGGTCAGTCCGGCGTTGTCGGAACGGGCGCAGAAGAGCTGATTGCCGGCGTTCAGCGAACGCCAGGAAAGAAAGAGCGTGTTGGCACCGTAGGCGGCGTTGAACTGGCGGTCGTTGACCGGCAGCGGATCCGAAATGACCACCGGGATGAATGTGGCGCCGCCATCCAGTGAGGTGGAGGAGGTGATGTTCGCCAGAGTCAGGCTGCTGGTGTATATGTTGTAGAAGCCGAGCGCGTTCAGCTCCGGCGCAATTTCGATGTCCGAGTCACCGCCGCCGACGCCCGCGTCGGGGCTGTTCAGGAACACCGGCTCCTGGCTGCACACATCCGTGGCGTTGATCTTCCACAGACCGATGCCACCACCCACGCCGGCATTTGCGGCAATCCAGGTGTTGCCGTCGGGATCGATGTCCACCGCGGGTTCGCCGTCCCCGCCATGATCGAAGACGGTGGTCTGTCCCTCCAGGTGCTTGTTGCACGTGAAGACATCGGTGCTGGCGATGTAGCTGGCGTTGCCCGCGCCCGTGACCGGGGCCGGTCCGAGGGTGATTGCGCCGTGGATATTCTCGTTGGCGGCCAGGTAGGCCAGGGTCCGCACCCGGTAGCTGGTCGTGCCGACGATCGGCGTGAAGCTGATGATCTCCGGATCACCGGAACTGGCCGATGTCGTGATCACCTGCTCGGTGGCCGTATTCATCAAATAGATATCAAAGTCGTTCTGGGCGAGTGGCCAGCTGATTGTGATCGTCACCACATGGTTCGGATTCATTGCCATGTACGCGGCGTCGACGGTGACATTCAACGTGTAGTCGTCGCAGCTGTTCGGGAAGAGCGAACAATCGGGCGTTCCAAGCTGTGGCGATGGATTGAGGCTCGTGAACGGACCGGCGTCGTACTGAATGGCGGGCGTTGCCGGTGACAACGACCCGAACGAGGGTGTTGCCGCCCGGGCATCCGGTATCGCCATCACGAGGGCGACGAGGCATGTTCCGATGAGGAATCCGGCTCTCTTCAACATCGCGCGTTCTCCCTGAATTGGTGTTCCGGGCCTCCGCTTTGACCCCAGATGGATAAGGGGAAGCCGGAACAGGTTCGATGGGAGCAACTATTGGCGGGCGGTCTTGACTGGGGCTTGAGTTGGCTTGGGTCAGGCTACCCAGACGACCTTTAACTAATTATGTTTCAATGTGTTATAAATAATTCTCAAACCAACTTCGGTCCCGGCAGTCAGCGCGGCTTCGCGAGGTACATCGTGTCCGGAAGCTCCGGCGGCGTGGCCATTTCCCGAATGATCGGCAGAGGAGAAATGGAGAGGCCGGACAGGGTTTCGGGGTCCGAGCCGCGAGCCGTGACCAGGACGCCCGGAAACTCATCACCGCCCGGAATTTCCCACGAATAGATGTAGCGACCGGTGAGCTTCGCTTTCTTCAGCGGTCCTACGTCCGAGTACGTGAGCTTCTTCCCGTTCTCGACGGCGAATACCGACACCCACTTCACCTCCCAGCTGTCGTTGTACCGGACGGCCATGTAGCCGAAGTTCTTGTTCTTCAACTTCCACGATTGTTTGGGGCTGGCCAGGTCGGACTCGGGCTTTCCGATCTTCAGGAGTTTCTTCCGAACGTCGGCCTCGGCCATGCCGAGCCGGATCCCCAGGATGTCCGAGGCGGGTTTGCGACCCGCCAGGGCCGGTGAGGCCAGGATGAGGCCGGCGAGCAGGATCATGAGGATCGGACGCATGGTTTTTCCTTCTCCGGTCGGTTAAGGCTCGCAGCGTGAGGGAAACAGTGGGCCAGGTGCGCCCGCTTTTCAAGCGGATTATTGCGGGGCCGGCCTCATGCCAGGCCAAGGAGATCGTGGAATCGCCGCGATTCCCGAACGAGATCGAGATCGTCGCGGGACTCGAAACCCCGGGCGGCTGCCGCAAGTTCCTCCGGGCCGGTGGCCAGACGGTTCAAGAGATGCGGCAGTTCCGACATGTCGTACCCGATCGCGATCGCACGATAATCGCAGAGGCCAGCCAGCCTTTGATGAAGAAGCATCGGCTTTCGAAAGCCAAGCGCCAGGAGCGAGGCCCCGGTAAGCTTCGTCTGGCAGTAGTCGTTGAAGCGCGGGGTCTCCGGGTGGATGAGCGGCAGCACGGCATGACTCGCCTCGACCTCCCGGAAAAGCTCCGGGAATGACACGAACCGCTCCTTGAATCGCACCTGGGAAGCCGCTGGGGTCGCCTCGATGGCCGAGCGGATGGCACGGCCCGATTCGGTGGAGGCATCACCGAGGAGGAGCAGCTCGAGGCGAGAATCGAGGGGCGGGCCGTCAGCCAGGAGGCGAATGAGACCCTTGTAGTCGCGGCGGTCATTATCCAGTGATCCCACGATCACAATCCGCGTTCGATCGGTTGGCGGCGCCGCATGACCTTGCGGAAAAAAGATGGGGCGTGTCGACTCCACCATGATTCCAGCTGCCAGGTGGGGGCGGATTCCATCTCGAATGAAGTCGGCCAGCACGCCGTACCGGCGAATCCGCAGGTTGATCAGATATTGCGATGTGCTGCGGAGGAGCTTCTCGGCATTATGGTGGGTGCCGGAAAACGTGGCGCTCGAACGAAGTGTCATGAGCGCGAAACTCCGGGCCCGGCGCCCCTGTGCGCCGTTCACGTGCACGGCATCGGGCCGGAAACGGCGAACTTCACGGGCAGCGACCCAGGCGGTCATCACGGAAGCACGTTGTCCGCGCCCGGCCGGCAGCCAGACGATGTGGGCCGGGTCGAGCGCCTCGGGCAGAAATCCACGGTACGACGGGTCCAGGACGTAACGCACGTCGCACCCGGCCAGGAATTGCACCACGCTGAAGAGCGTATCGGCGTGCGTGGCCGTCTCACTGAAGTCGACGAATAGAACGCGCCGGCCGCCGACTGCCATCCAATGCACTCCGGCCCGGATCGTTCGGCCTAGTAGGCCACGACCCAGGCGCCGTCCTTTGATTTCACCAGCACCAGCCGGGGCGGATAGACGCCGAACAGGGCCATGCCGATGCACATCTGCGTGTCGCCGTCGGTGATCTTCTCCAGCGCGGCGGGATCCTCCGGAACGAAGAGCTGCCCTTCCCGGGCCTGCACGACGACCTCGGCCTGCCCGGTCGTCAGCATCTCGATTCCATCGGACGGCACGGCCACGACGCGAATGCCGGCCTCGTGCGCCTTGTCCAGGCACCCTTCCTCTTTGAGCGCCGTCAGGTCGACGCCCGCATTCGATTCCAGGATCTTGTAAATCATCTCAAAGCCGGGCTTGAAAGCGGCCGCGCGGTCGGCCAGCAGCGACAGGATCTGTTTCCTGTCGTCCTCGGTCAGTGCGGTGATGGCCGGATAGTGGTGCCAGGGGCGGTCGGTGGCGAACTCGGCCTCGAACTTACTCTCCATCACCACGCGGCCGGTGACCTTTCGGTCATCGACCCCCTCCCCTGCCTGATTGGTGGCGCTGCTCTTGCCATCCTTCTCGCTTTCGGTCGTCTCGTCGATGACCTGTGCCCAGCGGAGCTGCGCGCGATAAGGTTCCTTCCCGTCCACCGGTTCAAATTCGATGCGGATGACGTTCGTCCCTTTCCGCAGCATCCCGCCCAGGGATTCCGTCGGCAGCCAGATCGAGGCGGCGATTTCACGCTCTTCGAAGAGCACCGGCACCTCCTCCCGGCCGATCTCCTGCTCGGCCACCGGGATGTTGTTCACGAACACGGCCACGTGACCCGGCACCGTCTCCACCAGATCGGCGGCGGCCGGATCGCCGGTAAACGGGGTAAATTTGAACTCGACGTTGATAACCCCGGCGCCAACGTCGGTGGCGACAAGCAGTCCGAACAGGAGGAGGCAACGGATCAACATTGGGGACTCCCTTTTGCAGGCGTGTCGATGATGGGGCGAATCGGCGGCATGCTACCTTAATTCCACGTGATGGACACCAGACTTGACAGGGCCGAACGGACCCTCGGGCTCCCCCCGCGGGCGTTCCTCGATCCAGCCCCGCGCGGCGGGCGGAGCCGGGCTGACCTCATGTGGCATGAGGGGCGGCTCGGCCTTCGCGGGCCGTCCGATGCCGGCGGCGGTTGGCGCTTCGCGCCTCCGGAAGAGCGGTGGCTCAGACAACTCGATTCCGAATTGCCCAACCTCTTCGAAGCATTTGCCGCCTCCCATCCCCCGCGGGTCGATATGCAGGTGCGCTTCCGGATTGCCCCGGATGGACGACGTGGCCTCTGGCTCGACCTCTCGCGCGAAGGGATCGCCGCCATCGTGTCGTCCGGCGGCTGGTTGTCCCGGCTCCTCGATGATGGATGGATCATCGAACTGGGTCAGCGCGGCGAGGGCGCGGTGTCGGGACCGGATGGTCCGGTGCTGCAGCCGGCATTCCCATATTCCTGGCTTCCCGCCTGGACACCGGAAGGCGAGGCGCTCCCACTCGAATGTCTCGTGGCCTCGTTCAGCCAGCCCGGCCCCCGGATCAATCGAGCACTCACCGACGCGGCGGGAGCGTTGCTGGACGCCGAAAGCATCGAGACACCCTCCTGGTGCGAATGGGGCGCCGGATACGGCAACCTGACCGCCTGGTGCTCCCGGCGCCTTGGACCGAGCGGCACCGCACTCGAGGGAGATGGCCGGGCGGCGGGTTTGTTGCGGGAGAACGCGCCTCGTTTCTTTCCCGGGATCGCCGTCAGCGCGGCCCGCGTGGCAAGAGGCATGTCACCGCCGGTGGCCGACCTCTGGCTCCTCGATCCGCCTCGAAACGGATTCGCCACATTGCTGGAGCGCCTCCCGGATCTTTCGCAACGCCCCGCGCATGTCCTGGCGTTGCACTGTCACCAGGACGGCCTGGCAGGCGATGCAACCGCCCTCCGATCAGCCTCGTACCGGCTGCTCAACTGGATCGCGGTCAATGCCTTCCCCGGCACCGACCACCTGGAGGTGGTGTCGCTGTGGGGCTCGGATGATCAGGCCTGAACGCGGCGAGCCGTGATGGTTCGGGCGCCTTCCACGATTGACAGCCGTTCCGCCGGTCCGGACGCAATGTCGAAGGTGATGCGCACCACCGGATTTCCCGGCGGGTGAAATGAGTGGTTGCCCTGGTGAAACAGTTTGAGGAAGCCCCCAGCAGGAAGGCGCTTGATACCGAGGGCGACGTCCTTGTTGGTACTGACGTCGAACCTGTCGTCCGGCGCGGGGCCGAAGGCATACAGGCCCGCATAGCGCGCCGCTCCCCCCTCCGCAATCGGCTGATTCGCGTAGCCCCGGTCGGCATCACCAAGCCCCTCAAGGTAGGTCAGGACCCCTGCTGCCGCCTCGTCAGGGTAAAAATATCCGGGCGAGCCCCGTTCTCCATGAGCAGGGCCGCGATTTCCCGATTACCGGTGTGTGAGGCCGCGCCAAGCGCCGTCTCCCAGTCACCGAACCCCCAATCCCACGACGCCTTGCTCAGCGCCCCGCTGATCGCCAGCAGTTCTCGCACCCGGGCCACATTTCCATGCGAGGCTCCCACCATGCCGCGGGCCAGGTCAGGATCGTGGGATGGAAAGCCCGGCGACAAGGGCAGAGGCCCATCGGCCGGTTGCGCCATTGCCGCCCCCGAGCCCGAGAGGAGGGTCGGAACCGCCCAGAGCCCGGCAGCGGACATCTCGAGAAATCGGCGTCGGTGCAGGATCATGACAGGCCTCCAGGTGGGATGTTGTCCGCTCGCGGATCGGGTCGGGAGTATGGACGCAAGTGATCGCCCATTTGATGAAGCGCCAGCGATTCCTCACGAGGATCCAGATTCCCAGTGCGATGAGCAGGACCGAAGAGGCAGCGACGATGATGTTGGGGACCGTCTTGAAGTCAACCGACATGGGGGTGGCGACGAGCGAGCCAGGACAGCGCGAACACGACGGCGAGCATGCCGAGCAGAAACGCCATGACTCTGTCCGACAGGAAAGATTCCATGCTTTGCGTCGAAGCGGCGCTTTGCTCAGTCCGTCCGCAAGATCGGTTGCCTCGATGCCCGGATGAGATACGTTTTGCCTGTCCCGTCCCGCAGCCGCACCACCGCGTCCACCTCAATTCCCGGCCCCCACGGCGGACCCTCTCGTGCGACCATCTCTAACTGGTACGGCTCCTGTTCGCCCGGTGGGGGCTCCTCGGCGGTAAGGTACGTGTTCCATATCTCCTGCCCGTGCACCACCCAGGCCGCGTCGGCCGTGAGTTTGGCGGGCAGCGCCGTTGAGTCCGCAGAATAGACCCAGAAGATGGCGATGAGTGGTTTGCCATTTGGCGGCGAAACCGGTTGGAAGTCCCGCCATATAAATGTCCGGAGCACGAGGTCATGACCCCCGAACGCAAGCGTGTCAGGGGCTGAGCGAAGCTGGCTGAGTGGGAGCTTGCCGGGGCCGCCCGACCCATCACCGGTCGAGCAGGCCGGGAGCGACGCCGACAGGCAGAGAGCGAGAAGGAGGCTTGTCATGATCGAATTTGGATCAGATCCAGACATGTCCGGCAGCTTACACCCGGATGAAGCGACTGGCCATGCCGCCGCGCCTGGCCTAGACTTCCTGTTCCATGATGGCACGACTGACTCTCATTTTGCTTCTGACGGCCTCTCCGGCGCTCTCCGCCGCCCCGGCGCCCGGTGCCGAGCCGTGCAGTAACTCCGGTGATTTCAGCAGGTGGCTCACGGAATTCCGCGCCGAGGCGGCCGCCGAGGGAATATCGCAGCGGACGATCGACACGGCGCTCCGCGGCATCACGCTTGATCCGGCCACCATCAGCAAGGATCGCCGCCAGGGTTTCTACTGGCAGGACTTCCTGATGTTTTCCGGGCGCCTGGCCACTGCGGACCGCATCACACGCGGCCAGAAGAAACTGAAGACCGAGGCGGCGCTCTTTGCGCGAATCGACAGGGACTATGGCGTACCCGCGCCGGTCATCGCCGCGTTCTGGGCGCTGGAAAGCGACTTCGGGCTGGCCATGGGCAAGATGCCGATCCTCCGGTCGCTGGCCACGCTGGCGTACGATTGCCGGCGAGGGCCGATGTTCCGCACGCAGTTCCTCGACGCACTCCGCGTCATCGATCGCGGCGATTTGAAAGCCGGCGAGATGATCGGCTCATGGGCCGGCGAGCTTGGCCAGATGCAGTTTCTGCCCTCGCACTATTTCAACCACGGCGTGGACTACGATGGCGACGGGAAGCGCAATCTCCTTTCGAGCACACCCGATGTCGTGGCCTCCACCGCCGCCTACCTTGCCAGCATTGGCTGGCGAAAGGGAGAGCCGTGGATCGAGGAGGTTCGCGTGCCGGCCAGCATGGCCTGGCAGGAGGCCGACATCACGATCCGGAAACCACGGCGGGCCTGGAGCTCGCTCGGCGTCACAACACCGAACGGCAAGCCGCTCGCAGCCGATGAGCTTGCCGCCGCGCTCCTCCTGCCGATGGGGCGAAACGGTCCGGCCTTCCTGGCCTATTCCAACTTCGATATCTACCTGGAGTGGAATCATTCATTGAACTACGCGCTGACCGCCGCCTACCTGGCCCGTCGTATCGAAGGGGATCCGGCCATGCGGCGCGGCAATGCAGCGGTGCCACCGTTCGGCATCAATGAGATCGAAAGACTTCAGCAGATCCTGCTGGATGACGGCTACCCCGTCGGCAAAGTGGACGGCAAGCTCGGCACCAACACCCGTGCCGCCGTTCGGCAGGCGCAGATCAGGTTGCAACTCCCCGCCGACGCCTATCCCACGCCCGAACTCCTCCGTTTGTTGACCGACGGGAGATGATCGGCGCCTCCGCTTATCCTGCATCGGCTTGTTGGCTCTCCAAATACGACGAAGCCGACCGCAACGTGGACGATGCCAACCCCGATGATCCAGCGACCGACCCAGCGTTTCATCTCGTGGACCTCCCTTTCCGCGGTCTAACGGCTGAGCTGAGCGGCGCGCGCAGGGCCGCAAGGACGAAGCGCAGGCGACGATGCGCGTCCGCTCCAGCGGGATGTTAGCCCGACTGCCGGAACAGGCAGCGGAGTCACTTCAGCACTCGGGCACAAGCTCACCGCGGTCACTCGCAGAGCTCCCACCCCGAAGCTCCCGCCATTCAAAGGCGTAGACCGAGGATGCTCCCCGCCAACCTCGCGGCGCAACTGGGGCAGGACTCGCAACGTCTCATTGCGCGCTTCGTTGAGAGTGGCAGTGTCGGTCAGCAGCGATGCGACCTCGTTGTTGTTCTTCATCCCAGAACACCTAAAGCGCAAGCTACGCCGAGGGACTTGGGGCTCGGACGTGAGCAGGCCAGTAGCGGACGCTTTGCAAGTACTCAGGCGACTCAGCGTGTTCAGCAAACTCGAGCAAGTTGCCCAGCTTCGTGGCAAGCACGTCGCGGACTTCCGCTGGGGTCCGTCAGAGAGTCGAACGAGCCCTTGATGACGATCGGAGCTGACGGGTCCTTAAAATCGTCTCTTGCGAGCCGCCCAGCGCCGGCCGATACGAGAACCTCGACGGCTCGTAGGAGATTCGACTTCCCACAGTTGTTCTCACCGACCATCCCGAAGATCGGTTGAACGTCACACTCGCCGGAGTCGCCGATGGATCTGAGATTTTGGACGTGCAGTCGTGATAGCCTCATCGGTGCTCATGTTGTTGTCTAACGGCTTGGCGATCAGCGGTGGCCGAAGGCCGGCCGCTGCATCGACTTGTTAGCCGCCGTGCCTCGGCTACTCATCCACAGCTTCGTATTGCGGCGGGGAGGCCCCTCGGCTCTCCCGGATTTGAGGATACCTCGTTCGAGGGACGGATGGATTCACGGCTTCGACGATACCCTCGTGCCACCAGGAGTCGCCGAAGTCAAACAGATACTCAAACTTCTGGCCAGGCCTTAGCCGAAGATCGTCAAGCTTGGTTGTCGCAGCGTCGAATCGGCCCTCGTCGTCGAGTGTGTCGAGCTCGTCGAACATCTGCGGTGCGGTGTACTCCTTGGGCTTCGGCCCAGCAGTTCCTCGCCGGGTTGGCGCCTTGGGAAAGTAGAATGAATACAGGTGCACATCGAATCGGTCGAACGCAGCGAAAATGGCTTCGTGCAGATCGTCCAAGGTCTGGTCACCACGAAGCGCGACCGTCCGCGAGACGCGCTTTGAGCTCTTCAGGTTGACTTTGAACACGAATTCCGTTTCAGACTTCGGTACTCCCATCCCGACCTTTCCTCAGAGCGGATAACGATCCCCATCAGCCGCGCCGCTTTCTAGCGTCGGCTGCATGGCGGTGTTATACGGCCGCTCGAATGAGTCCTCAACTCGCGCAAAACCACCCCGACGGCAGCGAGCGTTCGAGCAATCCCCAGAAGCCGCGCCTAGCCTTCCTCCCCCGGCGGCCGATACCTGATTGACGCGGCTTTCTGAAGGGCGGCGACCGTCTCCTCAACCGTGAGTAGAACCGTCGTGTGGAACGAGTTCAGTGCCCCGCCCGCGCTGATAGCGATCGCCGTGGCAGCCATCGACACGTTGTCCGGCGCCTCCCACAGGTTGTAGGCATCGTGATCGCCGAAGGCGTACCAGAACCCGTGCAGCTTTCCGCCCACGGATTCGATGTACTGCTGGGCGGCGGCGCGACGGTCCTCCGGATTCTTGACCAGCCGTGCCCACGTTTCGGGCGTGTAACTGAACCGCGTGAGATAGAAGGGCATGCGTGTTTCTCCCCGTCAGCGTGCTACAACTTGCCTACAGTTCGTACGTGGTGATCTCTATTTCATGCCCATCCGGATCATGAAAATAGATCGAGTGGGCGATCTGGTGATTCTGGAACTCGAACTCGATGCCGAGCGTTTTCAATTTCCCCTGCAACGTCTGGAAACAAGCCCGACTCGCCCGAAACGCAACATGACGCATCGCCAACATGTCCTGGCCTGGAGACGGCTTCGGATCGTTACTCTCAACAGGAAACAAGGCGATTGATGTCGTGCCTACGCCGACCACCGCAGGAAAATCTCCCCATACGTCCTCGTGAAGCCGCTCAAGTTCCAAGACCCGCTCGTACCAGGCGACGGAACGGCGAACGTCCCGGACAGCGAGGGCCACATGATCAATCCCATCAATCTTCATCACAGCGACCTCATGTACGTATGACGTTTAGCCCAGCAGCGGCCGCGGCCGC
>JAWXBZ010000211.1:0-13466 GCA_034440375.1 Candidatus Eiseniibacteriota bacterium | reverse complement strand
CGCCGACCCCTGCTAATTGAACCCTCCCGATGCGGTTGCTATCCTGCGCCGCTCGTTCGTTCTTCCCGTTGGTGGAGGTGCAATGCCAGAGCGACGGACACGAAATGCCTGAAAGGCTGCGCTCCTGGCTCTTCGTTCTCCCAATCTTTCTGCTGGCCGCCGCCCTGCGCCTGTCGCAGCCGACGCTTGACCCCCCTGCGTCCATCACCGGCGGCCCGACCCCCAACGAGGGGCTGTACCTCCTCAATGCCCGCCACCAGGCCGTGGCCGGCGTCTGGCGTATGGATGATTGGGATGCCTCCGTCCTTCACCCCCTCGGCTCCCGGATCCACGCGGCCGCCTTTGAATGGTTTGGCACAGGCCTTCGCGGGGCACGCACGCTGACGGCGCTGCTTTCACTGGCCGGTATCGCCCTCTTCCATTTCCTGGTGCGGCGGGCCGGCGGGGCCGGAACGGCGCTCCTCGCCACACTATTTCTATCCGTCAACGGCATCCATGTCATTTACAGCCGGCAGGCAAATCCGGCGCCGCTCGCGCTCGTGCTCATGTTTCTGACGATTTTTCTCTGGGAGATGGGGCGGCGGCGGCCGGCCTGGTCGTTCCTGTCCGGTACTTGCCTTGCCCTGGCCGCCTTCGTGGAAAACGGGCCGCACAATTTTTTCTTTCTGGCCACCGCCTTGCTGGCCACGTTGATGGTGCGGCTCCAGGCCTGGAAAATGCCATGGAGCGGACCCACCCGCCGCCGGATCCGCCTCTTCTGGTTCGGGGCGCTGGGTGTGATCGTCGGTTGGGTTGTCCTGCTCGTCCGGCCCGAGTTCGATGTGATGATCCGGATGCTCGAATCCCCGCTGGGTCGGATAAAGCTGGGAAATGTGGCCCAAAACCTGTTCATGGCCCCGTTCAACTTCTATGACCTGATCCGTTGGGTCCCGGGGCTGGTTGTCATCGGGCTCGTCTACCTTCTTGTCTTCGCCCGCAGCCTCTTCGCGCCGATCGCCAGGCACCGCAGGCTTTCGGAAGTCAGGATCTGGTTCTTCGCCTGGATGGTCACCGCGCCGATCTATTTCGCCCTGCGTTGGGATCGGCCGCTGGGTGTGCTGGTGCTGCTCATTCCGCCTCTTTGCGTGGCCGTGGCCGAGGCTCTGGTGGCACTCATGCGCCTGACGCAGGTCAGGAAGCCCGAGATCGATGTGATGGTGGTGCTTGGCCTCATCGGGCTGACGATCTGGATGGCGGTACAGATTACGGTGCATACCGCTGTCACGCTCGGTTACCGGAGCCTCCCCCCGGCCTTCTTCGAGCACCAGTTCCGTTACGAATTTCTGCTCGTGGTGACGGTGGCCCTGCCACTGGTCATCCTGGCCTCACATCTCTGGCTGCGGTGGAAGCAGCGGATGCTGGCGGTGTCGAAGCCGGTGGCACTGACCCTTTTCTGCCTCGGCACGGCGGGCGTCCTTGCCTCGGATGTGCTGGTGGTCCGGGCCATTCATGCCGGAGCCTCACCCGATGTCTTGACAGCGGCGAGAGTCCTGCGCGAGTTGCCGCCGGGTGCCGTGATGGCGGGGAGCTGGGCGCCGACGCTGTCGCTCGATTCGGGGCGCCGCGGCCTGGTTGTCTGGAGGGGGATGAACGATGCCAATCCGGTCGAGACCTACGGCATCACCCATCTCATCCTGCAGCGTGACAGCCGGGAGTCGCCCGGCGTCAACCCGGCTTTCGGCATCGATGCCACGGCGGTCCTGTTGCGGATGAAACTGGTGGGGGTGCACCGGGTCGGTCGGACGGTGCTGGAACTACATGACCTCTCCGGAGCTGTAGCGCCGAGTAACTGAGGGCATCCGGCTACCGGGGTACCTCGGTAGATCAGCGGCCCGCGGGGGTGACCCGGGCCGCGCGGACAAACGTCGAAACGCCCCCCGCGGAAGCCACTTCGCGATAGGCCCGGTCGGCGCGGAGCCGGGCGAGGAGCGCCGGCAGGATCGTTGGATAGCGGGACAGCTCGAAAGAGCCCGGGGACATGTCGATGACGACGGCTTCGAATCGGTCCAGTATCTTTCCGTCGAGCGCGCGAGCCTCCAGGCTGCCCAGGCAGGCATAAAGCGCCCGGTTGGCCAGTCGAGCATAAGCCCAGTCCGGCGCCAGCACGCCCGCCTCGGGCGGCACTTCGGCCAGGGCGGCCTCCCGGTTCGCCAGGGTGACGGAAGGATCCATGAGGGTGACGGAAGGATCCATTTGGGTTGCGGCCGACTCGGGTCGAAACTGTGGCCCAATCGGCAACAGGTAGAGTGCCAGGAGGGATGCCACGAGGATCATGATCGCAAGCGGCGCACCCCGCCGCCCCTCTTCCAGGTCGAACGAGTCGTTTCCGCCGGCCTCGGCACTGCGCCAGTGGTTTCCAATGTGAGCCTCGGCCTTGAGCAGGGCCCCCCGCTCCTCCATTGATTTCTTGCCAAGACCCGGGATCCCGCCGATCCGAGCCGGTTGGCCCAGCTTTCGGCCCCAGAAGGCCAACGCCCCCGGCAAAGCCGCGAAAAAGGCCGCGGCCACCGGCAGGGAATAGCGCCCGAGAGGGGATTTCAAGGTCGTTCCTTCGGCAACCATGTTCAGGAACAACGACGGAATCGCGGCCACCCACGAGGGGTCGGGGAGCGGCGCCAGAAAGCCAATCGGCCGGAGCAGGGTGAGGAGATAGAGGAGCGCTTCGCGCGACGCCAGCTGACGGAGGACGTCCAACGGATGAGTGGCCATGTTGATCGCGATGTCGGTAGGGGTGGCGCCCCACGCTCCCAGGTACTGAGCCAGGAAGACTTGTGGCCCGGCCAGGAGCGCCGCTGTCCGGTATCCGGGCATCACCCCGACGATTGCCACGAAGAGCCAGGCACCGCCCAGGAGGATCGATCCCATGGCGTAGCGTCCGGGGGCCTTCTGAAACATCGCGACGACACCGAGCGCGATGACCAGTATGGACAGATCTTCGCGGATGGACATGAGCGCGAGAATGGATCCGAGGTAAAGAAATCCTCTCTCGCGCGACATCGCCCAGAACGCCGCAAACAGGAAAAATGGTGCGAAGGCCAGGTCATGAAATCCGGTGAGCGGGGCGCCGATCACGATGGGTTGCAAGAGCCAGGCAAGTCCGAGGAGTCCAGCCCCGGCGGCACCGATGCGCCGCCGGGCCAGGGCAAAAAGTGGCAGGGCGGCCAGGCCAAGGAAGGCCGCCTGAAGCGCCAACAGGGTGGATGGCTCCGGCCGCCACCGATAGATCGGTTCGAACAGGAGAAAGAATGGCGAGAGGTGAACGCCGAATTGACTGTGGAGGCTGCCGTCGACGGTGCCGTAGGTGGCGCCGAGTGGTACGCCGTGGCCGGTCCACCAGAGGGCCTGCTGAAAAATGCCCACCGACCAGGCTTCCTTGCGGCCGAAGGCTTCGACCCGGGCCAGTGAAGCCGGCGTGATGAGAAATGCGAACAGGGCCGCCGCAATCAGGAGGGTGAGCGGCCAAAGGAGATTGCCGGCCCGGGACGTGCCGGCGGACGAGGCGGATCCCCGGCCGACCAACGCCGGATGACGGGTGCCGGCAAAGACGAGGAACCAGGCCACCAGTGTGGCCCCGACAATGACGAGTGATTCGACAACGCCCGGGCGCGAACCGGTCAGGTACCCCGGCAGGTAACCTAGTGGAATGAAAAGTGATAACCAGGGGAGTCGTGAGGAGGACACGGGTCGGTCCGGGAGTGATGCTGCCATGCCGGCAGAGTAGCAGGAGGATCGGGTGGAGGGTAGTCGCGGGCCCCTTTGATCAGGACTTGAACAGCACGCCCACGCCGTCGTCCAGAGGCAAAATGGAGTAGACGCAGCCCGGGCTTGAAGCAGCCAGCGTGTTGAAATCCCGGATGGCCGGCGTGTCCTTGTCGTCCGTCGATGTCAGCTGCGCCACCCGTCCCGACCAGAGGACATTGTGGGCGACCAGGAGCCCCCCCTTGCGAACCCGCGGCAGGGCCTTGTCCAGCACGCGCGGGTACTCATGCTTGTTGATATCGTTGAAGATGAAATCAAAGTCGCCACCGGTCGCTTCGAACATTTCGAGCGCATCGCCCGTCTTGACGGTGATGCGATCGGCCACACCGGCCCGCTCGAAATAGTGAAGGGCCTCTTCGGCTTTTTTCTCGTCCGCGTCCGTGTAGAAAATTTCCGACTCGGGGCCGGCGGCCAGGGCCAGCCAGATGGTCGAATAGCCGATGGCCGACCCGAGCTCGAAGATTCGGCGGGCGCCGCGCAGCGACACGAGCTGGTACAGCAGGGCCCCGACCAGTGGCCCCACGATGGGAATCTTCTCCTCGGTCGCCCGGGCCTCCATCTCGATCAGTACCTCGTGACGGGGCGTGGCAAGCGGGGCGAGATATCCTTCAATTTCAGGGTAGACGATGCCGGACACGCTGTCGGATTCTCCTTGTGATGGCGGCATCGCCGCCGACGCGGCGCGGCCCTGCGCCGGAAGTAGAGCGGGGAAGTGTGAAGGATTGAAGGCCGCGGCGCAAGCGTTGCAATCGGATGACCCTGGAGGCACTCATGACCTGGATAAATCCAGATGACACCGCGGTTCGGGAGATTCTCGAACGAGTTCGTTCGATCGTGGTCGTCGGACTCTCCCCGAAGCCGCATCGTGACAGCCATTCCGTGACGGCCTACATGCAGCGACAGGGCTATCGGATCACCGGGGTCAACCCCGGCCATAACCTGATTCTGGGCGAGCCCTGTTACCCGACTCTCGCGGCCGTCCCGCCCGACCGCCCGCTCGAACTGGTCAATTTCTTCCGCAACTCCGCCGAGGTCGGTCGGCACATGGACGACGCGGTTGCCAATGGTGCCGGAGCGTTATGGCTTCAGCTCGGCGTCATCGACGAAGCTGCCGCCCGCCGGGCTACTGCCGCCGGTATTACCGTGGTCATGGATCGTTGCCTGCTGGTGGAGCATCGGCGCTTGCTGGGGTAGGGCGCGACATGGCCCATTTCAGCATCGGCGGCGTCACCATCGTGGTCACGATGACCATCACGACCAAGGCGCTGTAGGTCGAGGGACTGATGACGCGGCGCCCGGTCGGATCGAACAGCGAAGCTCCGATCGCGGCAAAGATCAAGCCCACTTCGCCGCGTGGAATCATCCCGATGCCGATGGCCAGCCGGTTGATTCCCTTCGTACTCGTCCCCAACGAGCAGATCTGCTTGCCGATGACGGCAGCCAGTGTCAGGGCGGCGGCCAGGCCGAGAATCTCCAACCGGGCAAAGGTTTTGAGGTCGACCTGCGCTCCCATCTGCACAAAGAAGATCGGCACCAGGAACAGGCCGATCGGGTGAATCAGTTCGGGAAGGCGCAGCTCCCGGCGGGCCTCGAAATCTCGGAAGTGGGCCGGCTCTAAAATCAGTCCGGCGGCGAAGGCGCCGACGATCGGCGCCAGTCCAGCCCACCAGGCCAGCCAGGACAGACCGAAGGCGAAGGCCAGCGCGTAGCTCAACAGCACGCCGTCAGCGCGCAGGCGCGAGGCCATCTGGAAGAGCCGTGGGGACAGCCATGTGCCGATTACCAGCGAGAGGCCGAGGAACAGGCCCGACTTGGCCACGATCCAGACCACCGAAGCGATCGACAAGCTGCCACCGCCGTCGGCTGCGGCGATGATTCCCACGATCGTGGCCAGGATGACCAACCCCATGACGTCGTCGATGACCGCCGCGCCGAGGATGATCCTGGCTTCCCGGCTGTGAAGCTGGCCAATGTCCTTGAGGACGCGCGCGGTCAGTCCGACCGACGTGGCGCAGAGGGTGGCGCCCAGGAAGAGATGCACATAGATCGATTCCTGCGGTAGCAGCATCTGGCCGACGCCGAAACCGAGCAGGAACGGCGCGACGACGCCAAGCGTGGCCACGCCAAACGCATCCCGCCCGACCGCCAGCATGTCGCGCACGGTTGATTCAAGGCCGACCTCGAACAGGAGCAGAATGACACCGATTTCGGCGAGCACACGAATGATCGGATCGTGGGCCAGCCAGGCGAGGCCTTCGAAGCCGAAGAGGCCGAGGTTGCCGATGAGGATGCCGCCGATCAGCTCACCCAGGACGGCCGGCTGGCCAAATTTGACGAAAAAATGGCCGACCAGCTTGGCTGTCGTCAGGATGACAATGACCGCCAGAAGCACCCTGGCCACGACCGCGCCGTGGTCGGGCAGGGTGGAGGTCGGGGCGACCGTCTCGCCGGAGGCCCAGGCCGTCATCGTCCAGAGGCCTGACAGCATGGGAAGCACGGCCATGGCGCCGCCGCGACGCCACCAGCCGCCAAAGGTCACCGTGGCCCCGGCGGATGGAGCCGCTGGTTGAGTCGATGGAATCATGGGAGCGGCATTCTAACAGGAGAGGATTCAGCTGTCCAATTGGTGCCAGCGTTGCTCCGCAGCCCCGCGCGGCATAGAATTGCCCGACCATGATCCCCACTGAACCCCCGGCTTCCGGAGGCGCCCAGCGCGGCGCCGATGTCGACACCCTTGTCGAGGTTGCCAGGGCGCTCACGGCCATCCGGGATTTTGATCATCTGCTGGAAGTCATCCTGGATACGGCCATCCGCGAACTCTCCGCCGAAATGGGAATTCTCGTTCTCTTGAACGAGGTCGGTGAACCGATCAATCGAACCGCGCGCAACTTCGCCGAGGAAAGTCTTCCCGAGGACCAGGTGCAGGTCAGTCGGAAGGTTTTGCGCAACGTGGTCGAGTCCGGGACGTCAGCCTGCATCACGGATGCCCTCTCGGATCCCAACTGGATCTCGGAGTCGGTGCAGGGATTGTCCCTTCGCTCGATTCTTTGTGTACCGCTGGTGCTGCGCACCGGTGTGGGCGGCGCTCTCTACCTCGAAAACCGCCGTGTGGCCGGGATCTTCGGACCGCGCGAGCAGCGTTACCTTGAAGCCATCGCCTCACTGGCGGCCATCGGCCTGGACAATGCTCATCTGTACGCCGAACTGGAAAACCGGCGTGAGGCGCTGCAGGATGAAAACGCCCGGCTCAAGATTGCACTTGGCAAGCCGGAACATTTCGAGGGGTTCATCGGGACAAGCCCGGCCATGCAGAAAATTCTGCACCTGTTGAGACGGGTGGCCGACAGCAAGGTCAACGTACTGATCCGCGGCGAAAGCGGCACCGGCAAGGGGATGGTGGCCCGCCGCATTCACGAGCTCTCGCCCCGCAAGAACGGCCCCTACATCGAGGTGAACTGCGCCGCCGTTCCCGAGACTCTTCTTGAATCCGAGTTCTTTGGCGTGGCCAAGGGGACGGCCACGGGGGTCGATGCGCGAGTCGGCCGATTCGAGCAGGCCTCGGGCGGCACCATCTTCCTGGACGAGATCGGCGACATGAGCCTGACACTCCAGGCCAAGATATTGAAGGCCGTTCAGGAGCATGTCGTCGAGCGCGTGGGGGGGCGTGAACCAACCAAGGTCGATGTCCGCATCGTGGCGGCGACCAACAAGAATCTCGAGGAGTCGGTGGCCGCGGGGAGCTTCCGTGAGGATCTGTTCTTCCGACTCAACGTGGTGCCGCTGGTGCTGCCGCCGCTTCGCGATCGGATGAGCGACGTGCCGTCATTGGCCGAGTTCTTCCTGAAGCGCTATGCCACCGAAAACAACCGGGATGCACGCTCCTTCACTCGCGCGGCCATCGATCTGATGATGACCCATCACTGGCCGGGCAATGTGCGTGAACTCGAGAACGCCGTGGCGCAGGCGGTCGTGCTTTCCGAGGGCGTGAAGATCGAAACCCACGACCTTCCGCCGTCGCTGCGCGATGCCGGGAAGCGGACGGGGGGGGCCAGGACCCTCGACGATGCCGCGGCCGGCGCCGAAAAGGAGCTGATCCTTGCTGCCCTCGAGGAGCACGCCTGGAGCCGCCAGACCGCCGCCAGGGCGCTGGGCGTCAGCCGCGTCACGCTGTACAAGAAAATGAAGCGGTACGGGATTGAGGCGGATGACTGACGTACGACCAACCGATTCCAGACCTGGTTGGTTGGTTCCTTGTTGTTCATGAACACGAAGGCAGGGCCGATCCCGACAATGGACCGCCGGGATTGGGCGATCCTCGCCGCGCTGCTTGCCGGCTGCCTGCTCGTTCGCCTCCTCGCCTGGCCGCATCAGTCCATCGTCACCGTCGACGGTACCAGTTATATCCGCCTGGCTCGCGATCTGCTGGGTGGACAGTCGTACGCTACCGTGCAGCCTCCGGGCTATCCGGTGATGATGATGCCGTTGCTCGTGGCGATGGGTGGCGAGGGTGTGGATGCCGCGCGCGTCACAGCCCTCCTGGCCGGCCTTGCTGCCGTGGCGGCTTTCTGGCTCCTTGGCCGTCGTTGGATCGGGCGCCGGGGAGGCCTGGCCGTCGGGGTCGGAATGGCCCTGACGCCGCTCTTGATCCGAAGTTCGATCATCACCATGTCCGAGATGCCCTATCTCATGCTGGCTGGCCTTTCCGTGGTGGCGGCAACTCAAGGACAATTTCTCCTGGGGGGAGCGCTGGGCGGACTGGCATTTCATGTCCGGCCGGAAGGGATGATCCTGGTCGGTGCGATGGTGATTCTGTCGGGTCCTTGGCCGCGGGCGCGGCGGTGGTTGCTGGCCGGCCTGGTTGTCACGGGTTTTGTCCCGGCCCTTCTGTACAACCATTCCCAGTCGGGGAGCTGGAGCCTGACGCTCAAGGACAGCAACATCATCGCTGACACGCCGGTTCAGAACGAATCGATCAAGCTGCCCGGCGCCCCCGCAGCGCCGGATGCGGGCCTGGTGGTTCGGCTCCGGCATTTCGGTGGCGACAGCCTGCGTGCCTGGCCCGGCCGTTTTCTTTCGGAATTACGCCACCTGGCGCATGCCGTCGGCTGGCCGCTCCTGCTCGCGGCGCTGTCCGGCCTCGTTCTGGCGATCCGGGAGCGACGCCCGGATCGGCCGAGCCTCGCCGCCGCCGGTCTGGCCCAACTCCTGGTCGTGCCGTTCTTCGCCGGCGTGGCTCCAATCCCGCGATTGATCGTGCCGGTTCTGCCGTTCGTGCTGCTCCTGGCTGTCCTGGCGGTGGACCAGTTGATCCGCGAGCGCCGCCGCGTGGGTCTGGCCGTCGCTGTAACAGTGGTGGCCGGCTGGCTTCTCGCAGCGATACCGGGGGCCCGGGGCCTCCGGCTGCAGGAGGATGGCTTCTACCCCGAACTCGTCCGCGCAGGACGTGAACTGAAGGCCTTCATTCCGCCGGACGCCCTGATCCTCGATCGAAAGCCATACACCGCTTTCTACGCCGGGACCCGGTTCGAGCAGGTGCCATACGGCAGCTACCACGCCACGATCGACGCCATCCAACTGATGAAGGGTGATTTTCTTGTCGTGGGTGAGGCGGTGGCCGAGATATTCCGACCCGACTTGATGCCGCTGGTGAGAGACTCGTTCACGATGTTGAATGAGGCGCGCCTCGAACCGATCTGGTTCGATCCGATGCTGGAACGGCGGCACACGGCCGTTTACCGAATCATCCGGCCGGGTGGGATCGAATCGCCGATCCCGGTCGAACAATCGGAACGATTGCGCCGGCTTGTCAGCCGCGTCCCCCACGAGTCGAAACTCCACGTGCTGCACGCCGAAATTCTCTGGCTTTCAGGTCGGCGGGAGGAAGCACTCGCGGAGTACGCCGCGGCCGAGCAAGCCGGGACGTTTCGGGCCGTGGATGAGGAACGACGCCAACGGCTGCGCACGGAACTGGCCGATGTGGATTCGACTACCGCAGGACGTTGATGACGCCGGCTTCCCGATGCCCCGGCAGCGTGCAGTAGTATCGAAACGTACCCTGGGTGAGGAAGATATGCCGGTACTGGCCACCGGGCGGGATGGGAGCCGAAGCGGTGAAAATGCCTCCCACACTGGCAATCTGGTGGGCCACCATGTCCTCGTTGGACCAGACCACCTCGGTTTGAACGAGCACGGTGACCGGATTCGGACTGAAGCTCTGGACTGAGTCCGGATCGGCGGCGCCGGGCTTGATTTTGATGGGCTGCTCGCTGCGGGCCTCGTCGGGGGCAAAGTCGGTGCTGCAGGAGGCGAGGGCCAGGGTGCCGACGATCACGAGGACCGGGGCCATGAAGGATGTTCGGAAGCCGCCTGCGACAGGGCGGCGACCCGGAAACGACCGCGTCGTTCGGTTCATTCGGAACTCCTGTTGGGAAAACCGGGAAACGCCCCGGAGGGGAGGCAGGGTGAGGAGACCACTTTTCAGCCGGGTTGTCCAGATAGGGGCATGGGATTGACACCTCCGGAGGATCATGACAGCATAACCGTCACAGTGAGGCGCAATTAGCCCGGCTGCTCCCGCCTAAACCGGAGATCGACCCATCATGCCAGTTACACCCAACTCTGACAAACCAAACGGTAACCTGACGCAGATGCACTTTGCCCGGAAGGGCGTTCTGACACCGGAAATGGAACATGTGGCCCGGCGCGAAGAGATGGACCCCGAGCTGGTCCGGAGCGAGGTCGCCCGGGGCCGGATGATCATTCCGGCCAACGTGAACCATACGAGCCTCGAGCCGATGGGCATCGGCGTTGCCGCCCGGTGCAAGATCAACGCAAACATCGGAAACTCCTCGACGACCTCAAACATCGATGGGGAGTTGGAGAAACTGCACGCGGCCGTGCACTTCGGCGCCGATACGGTCATGGACCTGTCCACCGGCGGCGATATCGACCGCATCCGGGAGGCGATCATCGCCCAGAGCCCGGTTCCGATCGGGACCGTTCCGATCTACCAGGCCCTGCAGGAAGTGCCGCGGGTCGAGGACCTGACTGCCGAAAAATTGCTGGAAGTCATCGAGCGGCAGGCGCAACAGGGCGTCGACTACATGACCATCCACGCCGGCGTCCTCGCGGCGCATGTGCCGCTGACCCGGAATCGGATCACGGGCATCGTCAGCCGGGGTGGCGCCATCCTGGCCCAGTGGATGCTCTCCCACCACAGGCAGAATCCACTGTACGAGCGGTTCGACGACATCTGCGAGATTTTCAAAAAGTACGATGTGTCATTCAGCCTCGGCGATGGCCTTCGCCCGGGTTGCCTGGCCGATGCCAACGACGAGGCCCAGTTCGCCGAGCTGAAGACTCTGGGCGAACTCACACAGAAGGCCTGGAAACACGATGTGCAGGTCATGGTCGAGGGGCCGGGCCATGTGCCGATGCACCTGGTCGAGATGAACGTGAAGAAGGAGATGGAGGTGTGTCACGAGGCGCCGTTCTACCTCCTCGGGCCCCTGGTCACCGATATTGCGCCCGGCTATGACCACATCACCTCCGCCATCGGCGCGGCCCTGGCGGGCTGGGCCGGCGCGGCCATGCTCTGTTACGTGACGCCCAAGGAGCACCTGGGGCTGCCGGACGCCGACGATGTACGGCAGGGTGTCATCGCCTACAAGATCGCGGCGCACGCCGCCGATGTGGCCCGGGGACGCAAGGGGGCCCGTGATCGTGACGACGCGCTCTCAAAGGCCCGATTCGAATTCGACTGGGAACGACAGTTTGCGCTCAGTCTTGACCCCGAACGCGCCCGCACCATGCACGACGCCACGCTGCCGGATGAGGCCTACAAGTCGGCCAAATTCTGTTCGATGTGCGGGCCAAAATTCTGCTCGATGCGCATTACCCAGACGCTCCGCAAACTGGAGGATGCCGAGGCGGGAATTGCCGCCCTGGGGTCCGGACACTGAGCCCACCGGAGAAGCCTTCCATGGAGGTGGCCGCCGGTGTCATTCGTCAAGGCGAATACGTGCTGATCGCCCGACGCCTGGCGGAGGCGCACCTCGGCGGCTTCTGGGAGTTCCCGGGTGGTACCCGTGAAGACGGTGAATCGCTGGAGGAGTGCCTCGTTCGTGAGATCAAGGAGGAACTCGACCTCACGGTCCGGGTCGGCCGCCTCGCGCTGACCGTCCGCCAGGAATACCCGGATCGATCACTCGACCTGCATTTCTACCTGTGCACGCCGGTGGCGGGCACTCCGGCGGCGATCGGTTGCGCCGAATTTCGGTGGGTCACGCTCCGGGAATTGAGCGATTTCGAGTTTCCACCCGCCGACCTGCC
Source organism: Candidatus Eiseniibacteriota bacterium (assembly GCA_034440375.1). Taxonomy (GTDB): domain Bacteria; phylum Eisenbacteria; class RBG-16-71-46; order JABDJR01; family JAWXBZ01; genus JAWXBZ01. The sequence continues at coordinate 1,337 of JAWXBZ010000211.1, read as the reverse complement.
CCTGATTGAACAACTTCAAGCGGCGCCAGGAAATTGAACTTCGAGCGGCTCCTTTCTCCGAACTACCTGGCCCACCCGCTTCTCGACCCGAATTATTTCGACAAGGATCCGGAGGGGGCGGGCGCCCTGCGACAGGCGCTCGACGACATGCGACGCGGGCCCGACGCGTACAACGCCCACCTGAACCGGTTGCTTCGCCCGTGGGACGATCCCCGGCCGCTGAGCCAGAACCTGTCGGAGCTTCACTCGTATCTGCGCGAAGTCGATCTTTACCTCCGAGAACTGTTGCAGCTGGTGCCGAGTCCGGCCGGCATGGCCCTGGCGCCGCTCCCTTCGGTGACAGGCACCAACGACCTCATGGCGCTCATGGACACGGTGTTTACCTCGGAGGATCGTCGGGCCCGATTCGAGGCCCAACGGAAGGTGGGCCTCGCCCGCCTCTTCTTCGACGTCGATCACACCGACGACGTCCAGAACGGCCCGGCTCATACCCGGCGCCTGGAGGAGTGTCTGGCACGGGAACTCTGGGCCAGGGTGACACGGTCGCGGCGCCTCACCGTGAGCTTTTCGCTGACGAATGACGGCAAGTCCATTCACTACCGACTGGGCGCGCCCGGGGCGGGCGAGGATTCGTGGCCGGTGCACCTGCGCCGCATTGCGCGGCCGGTCGGCGGCAAGATGACTCATGTCCATGTCTTCTACCACTCGTGCCGATTCAAGCGTCGATACCGCTTCCGGAAATTGGAGCCACTGGCCCCTGAGGAGATTGATCCGGAGGACGTGCCGATCTGGGAGGAGCTCCGGCGCGGCATGAGCGGTTCGATCGTGAGCAAGATGATCCGAAAGGGGGAAATCGATCCTCAAAAGATCGGCGACCTGATCGGTGCGATGTTCATCGTGAAGAATGCCGGCGAGGTCGAGCGGCTGCAGGCCATGCTCTATGACATCTTTGGGGGACCGTTTCGCTGGCGCGAGGCCGTGGACACCATCAAGAGCCATGATGACCGGAGTCGCCTGCACGAACAGTCCGCCGGCGGCTTCCAGGTAAGAAAGAGCCTGGTCGGCGTTCTGCACCGGCCGGATGACGCGGGGCGGGCTCCCTACATCTTCAATGTGGAATTCCAGATCTACACGCTGGAAGGCTTCCTGCGAACGGTACACAGCCGCCACGAGGCCAGCCATGAGCAATTGAAGTTACGGCAGTTTCTGGAGGGGCTCCTGCCGTACCTGTTTCCCGCCACGATCTATGGCGAGACGACGCTGCGATCCTGCCTGATCAAATAGGCGGGGAGCGGAGCCAGGTGGTGGGGGGGGGACCCCCGCCTGAAGAGAAGGGG
>JAWXBZ010000210.1:0-7414 GCA_034440375.1 Candidatus Eiseniibacteriota bacterium | reverse complement strand
GTTTCCCCCATTGCCGAAGCCTCTCGACTGCTGCCTCCCGTAGGAGTCTGGGCCGTATCTCAGTCCCAGTGTGGCTGACCATCCTCTCAGACCAGCTACCGATCGTAGCCTTGGTGGGCCGTTACCCCGCCAACAAGCTAATCGGACGCGGGACCATCTCAGAGTGACAGGCCTTGCGGTCCCCATCTTTGACCGCCAGTGGATGTCCACCAGCGGTATCATGCGGTATTAGCACCCCGTTAGGAGTGTTATTCCCCGCTCTGAGGCAAGTTTCCCACGCGTTACTCACCCGTTCGCCACTTTACTCAGGGAGCAAGCTCCCCTTTCGCGTTCGACTTGCATGCCTAATCCACGCCGCCAACGTTCGTTCTGAGCCAGGATCAAACTCTCCGTGGTAAAAAAACCACTGAACGCATCGAACTCTTGCGAGCCCGACGCGCAATTGACACTGACGGAATCCCAATTCCTATCGGTTTTATCCGTTGGAATTGGGTTGATTCGTTTCCGAATCCGGAACGCACTTCACGCGTTATTTACTTTTCAAAGAGCAACTTGCGTCGTTCGAGCAACATCCGCTTTCGAGACGCGAGTGGGGACAATACTCGCCTGAACCTGGTGAGTCAACAATCTTATCGCAATGGACTGCGCCAGCTGACCCTGGTGAGCCGTAACTGGAATGAGGTCAGGAGTTTGCGGCTGCCGGAATAAATTGATTGATTTGAGAACCGGCATGGCGACAGGACCGCCAAATCGAAATTGAGGGCCGTAAGGCACTGATATGTAACGATATGTCCTATCAGCTTGCCGGTGAGCCACCGAAGACGCGAGCGAAACGGCGCTTTCCGACCCGCACCAATCGCCCTGACCCGCTCTCAAGGCTGATCTGGGCCTCTTCACTGGTTACGGGCTGATCATCCACGGTAACGGCGTTCTGCCGTATCAAGCGCCTGGCCTCCGTTCGCGTTGAGACTAATCCGGCCTCCGCCAGCAGCTGAACGATCCAAAGTTTGCCATCGGGCGCGGGGAGCCGAACCTCGGGGACGTCATCGGGCAAGCCTCCGTCTCGAAACACGCGATCAAATTCCTCGCGAGCGGCCCGGGCCTTGTCGGGACCATAGTAGAGCCCCACGACGATCTCCCCGAGGTCCGCCTTGAGCGCCCTGGGATGGGCCTGCCTTGATTCGAGGCGCTGCCGAATTCCGGCGATCTCCGCTGGAGAGAGTGGTGTGGTCAGTTCGTAGTATTGCATCAGCAGCTCGTCCGGAATGCTCATGAGCTTTCCGAACATCTGGGCTGGAGGCTCGGAGATACCCACATAGTTGCCGAGGCTCTTGCTCATCCGATTGACGCCATCCAGGCCCACCAGAATCGGCAGTGTCATGATCACCTGAGGCTCCTGGCCGGAATCGACCTGGAGCTGTCGGCCGACCAGGAGATTGAATTTCTGCTCGGTGGCCCCGATTTCCACGTCGGAACGAACAACGACGGAATCGTGACCCTGCATGATTGGATAAAAGAGCTCATGAAGGCTGATTGGCCGCTGTTCCCGGAAGCGTTTCTCGAAGTCATCCCTTTCGAGGAGTCGGGCAATTGTAAAACCTGCGGCCAACTCCATCACCTGCTCGAAGTTCATGGGGGCGAACCAATCACCGTTTCGGACGACTTCCACGCCGACGGGGTCAAGTACCCGGAAGAACTGCTCGAGATAGGTCGCGGCGTAAGCTTCGATGTCGGCGTGGGAGAGGCGCGGGCGCGTGGCAGAGCGCCCGGAGGGATCGCCAACCAGGGCCGTATAGTTGCCCACGATCAGGACGATCGTGTGCCCCAGATCCTGGAACTGCTTCAGCTTTCGAAGTCCGACCGCGTGGCCGAGGTGTATGTCCGGGGCGGTAGGATCGAAGCCCTGTTTGATTCGGAGCGGTTTTCCGGTCCTGACCGAGCGCTCGAGCTTCTGAAGAAGCTCCTTTTCGGGCAGGATTTCTTCGGTGCCGCTGCGCAGTATTTCCAGTTGATCGCGTGCGCTCGTCATGTCCCCGACCCTGAGTGGTGTGAGAGGCTGGCAGTCTATCAGAACAGTGACGCCCTTAACCCGCCCGGCCCATCCTGATAAGGTTTTAGCATGCGCGCATTCCTGGTAGCTCTGGCGATCCTGGCGGCCGTCGGGCTGGTACTACTGTTTGGCGTCACCCGATATGCCAATTCCGATCTCCCTTCCCTGGCCCGGCTGAAAAATATTGAACCGGCCGTGAAGACGGAGATCTTCGATCGAAAAGGCCGACTCCTCGCTGACCTGTACCGCGAGAATCGCACCTACGCCCCTCTCGAAGACATCCCGCCCGTGGTGATCAACGCTTTTCTGGCCATCGAGGACCGCCGGTTCTACAAGCACTGGGGGCTGGACGTTGTCCGAATCGGAGGCGCGGCTGTCCGAAATATTCAGAAAGGACGCACCGCGGAGGGCGGATCGACGATTACCCAGCAGCTGGCCCGGAATCTGTTCCTGACCCAGGAGCAGACGATCGACCGAAAGATCAAGGAGCAGATCCTGGCTCTCCGGATCGAACAGACCTACTCGAAGAATGAAATCCTCGAGCTTTACCTCAACCAGATCTATTTCGGAGACGGTGCCTATGGAGTTCAATCGGCAGCCCGCCGTCACTTCAACAAGAACGTCGAAGACCTGGACCTTGCGGAGGGAGCGCTCCTGGCCGGTCTGCCGAGGAATCCGCGCGATTACTCACCCCGCCGCCACCCGGAGGCCGCTCGCCGGCGGCGCGACGTCGTCCTCGGAGCGATGCTTGATGCCGGGGTGATCAGTCGATCGGAGATGACTGCGGCCCAGAACCAGACCTTCGAGGCCGCCGCCGGAGACGAGCCCCTGCTTCTGGCCCCCTGGTTCGTCGAGATGGTGCGGTTGTATCTCGACGAGAAGTACGGCAGTGACGCGGTGTACGCCGGCGGGATGCGGGTCCAAACCACGCTGGACATGGATCTGCAGGCAGCGGCGGAAAAGGCGTTGGCGGCCCAGCTTGACCAGGTAGCCAGTGATGCGAAGCACCGGAACCGTTATCAGATCAATGCGGAGAGGCCTCTGCGGCCGAAGGATGCTCCCGACAAGACCGGGTACCTCCAGGGCTCGGCAATGGCGGTGGCCCCGAGGACCGGCGAAATCTTGATGATGATCGGCGGGCGAGATTACGCGGATAGCCGATTCAACCGCGCCACGCAGGCCCGGCGCCAGCCCGGCTCCACATTCAAGCCATTCATCTACCTGGCCGCACTTGAAGCAGGCCGACTCCCGACCGACATCATCGTGGATGAGCCGGTCAGTTTCCGCCTGTCGACCGGCGAGTTGTGGAGTCCCCAGAACTATGATGCCGGGTTCGATGGTCCGGTGACGCTGCGCCAGGCGTTGGCCAAATCGATCAACATCCCGACGGTCAAGCTCCTGGAGCAGGTGGGGATCGAGCGGGTCATCCGGACCGCGCGCGCGTGCGGCATCCGCTCACGCATTCCACCCTACCTGTCGATCGCCCTCGGTTCGGCCGAACTGACGTTGGAAGAGCTGGTTTTTGCCTACGCCGTATTCGCCAATCAGGGCCTGCGCCCCGAGCCGCTCTTCGTGACAAGAGTCGTGGACAAGGACGGGGTGGTCCTCGAAGAGAACCGCCCCCGGACGAGGGAGGCAATCGATTCTGGCCCTCTCTTCGTCCTCACCGACATGCTGGAAGCCGTGATGAACAGCGGAACTGGCGCGAAGGCTCGAACGCTGGGGCTCCGGATTCCGGTGGCCGGGAAATCGGGCACGACCAACGATAATGCCGACGCGTGGTTCGTCGGATACACGCCCGACATCGTGGCGGGGGTCTGGGTCGGGTTTGATGAGCGGAAGACGATCGGCGCCCGCATGACGGGATCCGCCGCGGCGCTTCCCGCGTGGACCGAGATAATGAAGGCTGCCACGGCCGGCCAGCCGGAACAGGCCTTTTCCAAACCGAGTGGGGTGGTCTACCGGAATATCTGCCCGATCACGGGCCTTCTTGCCCGGGAGGGATGTCCCGACCCGACACGGGAAGCCTTCGTGGCTGGCGAGGCCCCCGGGGAGGAGTGTCAGGAGCATTCCGGCGCACTTTTCGACCCGGCGGCCGGTCGCGGCGCGCGGGACGGGGTGGATCGAGACTAGCGATTGATGATGAGCGGTCGGGGCGGCGGTGGTTTGGCCCCCACACCAATGGCCCGGCGCACGCTCTCCTCCACGAACTGAACCCGGCCTCCCCTGTCGGCGGCGTGAATCGTAGCCATCAACTGGCCGGATCGAATCGCATCGCCCCGCGTGACAGCGAGATCGACACCCACCGCCGGATCGATGGCATCCTCGGCTCGGCGGCGCCCTCCCCCGAGATCAATAATAGCCTCGCCGATCATGCGCGGATCGACATCCACCACCCATCCATCCTCCAGGGCGGTGAGCTCGATCCGAACCGGAGCGGCGGGCAGGCGGGAAGGATCTTCGAGCACGGAAGGATCGCCCCCTTGGGCCGTGATCAATCGCCGAAATCTCTCCAGGCCGGACCCATCGGCAATGGCCCCTTCGATCAGCTTGCGCCCTTCCGCCTCGTCGCTGGCTCGCCCGGCCAGCACCAGCATCGCTCCCCCCAGCGCGAGAGTTATTTCCTTGAGGTCCGGCGGACCGCCGCCGGTCAGAAGGTCAATCGATTCCGCGATTTCGAGCGCGTTCCCGATCTTTCGACCCAGCGGTTTATCCATGTCCGTCAGGAACACTCTTAATTTGAGACCGAGCAGGGTGCCGACCCGATCGAGTTCGCGCCCGAGCGTGGCCGCCTGGTCGATGTCCGGCATGAAGGCGCCCCGCCCGAACTTGACGTCCATGATCAGTCCATCGGCCCCCTCGGCCACTTTTTTTGAGAGGATGCTGGAAACGATGAGGGGGATGGATTCGACGGTCGCGGTAACGTCCCGCAGGGCGTACATGCGCCGATCGGCCGGGGCCAGATCAGCGGACTGCCCGCCCATGACATAGCCGACCTCGGAGAGAATCCGCACGAATTCATCCGCCGGCAGGCGCGTCCGGAAGCCGGGAATGGCCTCGAGCTTGTCGAGCGTCCCGCCGGTGTGACCAAGGCCCCGGCCGGAGATCATCGGCACGAAAACGCCGCAGGCGGCGACCAGCGGCGCCAGGGGGATCGACACCTTGTCCCCCACACCCCCGGTGGAATGCTTGTCGACCTTTATCCCCGGTACCGAGGAAAGGTCCAGACGGATGCCGCTGTCGACCATGGCCCGTGTGAGCGCAGCAGTCTCGTCACCCGACATCCCCTGGAAGTAAACGGCCATCAAGAATGCCGACATCTGGTAATCAGCGGTCTCGCCGGCAAGGAACGAACGAACAAACGATTCGATGTCGCGTGACGAAAGCTCTCCGCCATCGCGCTTCCGTGCGATGAGCCGGCGGGGGGTCGATTCGCCCGGATCGTCGGAATCGCTGCTCCGGCTGACGTTCATTGCCGGGGTGTTTCCGGTCGGCGGGAGCGCCAATCCCCGTCGAAAGCATCGGGAAGAAGTTCGGTGATCGACGACCACCGGCGCTGGATCTGCCCGCCCTTGCCGAACCGGATGGCCGCGTCCGGCGCGAGTTCCAGGAGCACCTGGCGACAGGCTCCGCAGGGAACGGTCACGTCGTCGCTGTTCGAGGTAAGGATGACCAGGACGGGCCTGGGACCAATGCCGCCCGGGCCGGCTGCGCCCGCCGTAATCGCCGCAAACAGCGCGTTGCGCTCGGCGCAGACGGTCAACCCCAGCGAGGCGTTCTCGACATTGACGCCGGTGTGGATGGTTCCATCGTCGAGAACCACCAGGGCAGCCACCCGAATGGTTGAATAGGGACTGTAGGCGCGATCCAGCAGTGCCTCGGCGCGGGCCAGGAGTTCCGTCTCGCCGGGAATTGTCGGCTGCGTCACGAGGCACCCCCGGGGCGGATGTCCGGGAGGAAGGATCGGCCGTGTGCCGGGGGCGGCAGACCGAGATGATCGAGCACGGTAGCCCCGAGATCGGAGAACGTGTCTCGAATACCGAGATCGACTCCCGCGCGCACGGACGGGCCGGCGACGATCAGCGGAACCAGTTCCCGTGAGTGGTCGGTTGACGCGGTCGTAGGGTCGTTGCCGTGGTCGGCTGTCAGCATCAGAAGATCGCCCGGGCGCAGGCGCGACAGGGCTCCGGGGAGCCAGGCATCAAAGGCCTGCAAGCCGGAATGGAAGCCCTGGGGGTCATTCCGATGCCCCCACAACATGTCAAAGTCGACGAGGTTGGCCATGACGAGGCCGGCCTCAACGCGATCCAGAGCCTCGAGAATGGCGGCCATCCCTTCGCTGTTGTTGTGAGTCAGGTGCTGCTCCGTCTGACCGCGGCCGGCGAAGAGATCGACGATCTTGCCGATGGCAACCACGGGGAGTCCGGCCTCCTTGATCCGATCCAGCATCGTCGGGCCGGTGGGATCGATCGAGAAATCGCGGCGGTTTCCGGTGCGGACGTAGCTCGTTGATTCGCCGACGAACGGCCGGGCGATGACGCGGCCCACGGCATGTGGCGGAACCAGCAGGCGGCGGGCCGTGCGGCACCAGTCGTACAGCTGTTCGAGGGAAACCTTCTCTTCGTGGGCCGCAATCTGAAACACGCTGTCCCCCGACGTGTAGACGATCGGGGAGCCGGTCCGAACATGTTCGTCACCAAGACGTTGAATGATGTCGGTGCCGGACGCCACAACGTTGCCGATCGAGGGGCGATCAATGGCCTTCTCGAATGCCGCGATCACTTCAGTTGGAAATCCGTGGGGGTACGTTGGAAACGGCCGGTCAAGATGGATGCCGGCCAGTTCCCAGTGGCCCGAGGTGGAGTCCTTGCCGGGATTCACCGCTTGCAGGCGGCCCCAGGAGCCGTTTGGCCGTTCGTCGGCGGGCACTCCGGCAATCGCGCTCATGCGGCCAAGACCGAGGTTTGCAAGGTTAGGCACGCGAAGTCCTCCGACTGCGCTGGCAAGATTGACCAGGGTATCGCTGCCGGCATCACCGTACGCGGCGGTATCCGACGCCGGGCCGGCGCCGACGCCATCCAGGACAATCACGATGGCGCGATTGGTCATTTCTTCCATCCCCCGCTGGTGGTGGCCCTGATCGAACGCTGCCCCCCCGAATAAACAATCCCGGCACCCTGCCCGTCACCGACTTCGAGTCGTTCGCCCACGAGGGTCTGGACGCGTGAAACCCGCCCATCTCGAAGGTACTTCCGGACGACACGCTTGTCGATCTGACAGAGGATTTCCCACGTGATCGTCTCGGCCCAGGCCGCCACTTCCTCGAGCGTAATCGATTCCACCGCGCTGCCGGCCGCGGCCGGC
>JAWXBZ010000209.1:0-36856 GCA_034440375.1 Candidatus Eiseniibacteriota bacterium | reverse complement strand
GGACTGCCGGTGGATGAATTCGCCAGCCGCCTGTCATTCTTCTGGGATGTGCACCTCGATTTCTTCGAGGAGATCGCCAAGTTCCGCGCGGCGCGCCGCATCTGGGCCCGCGAGATGAAGGAGCGATTCGGCGCCACCCGCCGCGAGCCGATGTTGCTGCGGACGCACGCCCAGACCGCCGGCGTCAGCCTGACGGCCCAGCAGCCGGAGAACAACATCGTTCGCACCGCCATTGAGGCGCTGGCGGCGGTGCTCGGTGGCACGCAGAGCCTGCACACCAACTCGATGGACGAAACCTGGGCGCTGCCCACCGACAAGGCGGTGCAGATCGCGCTGCGGACGCAACAGGTCATCGCGCACGAGCACAATGTGTCCGAAACCGTCGATCCACTGGGCGGCTCTTATTATGTCGAAGAACTGACGAATCGCCTCGAGAAGGAAGCCTATGCCTACTTCGACCGGATCAAGAAGATCGGCGGCGTCGTGAAGGGTCTCGAGGACGGCTGGTTTCAGCGCGAAATCCAGGCCTCGGCCCGGCGCTACCAGGACGAGGTCGAGGCGAAGCAGCGAATCATCGTCGGGGTCAACGACCTCGTCATCGAGAATGAAAAACTGGAGATACCGCTCCTCACGATTGATCCGGCACTGGAGCAGCAGCAGGTGGCCCGCGTCCAGCGGCTGCGTGCCACACGCGATGCCGCCAAGGCTGACCGGGCGCTCGAGGCACTCAAGCGGGCCTGCGATGGGGATCAGAACATCATGCCGTCGCTGGTCGAGTGCGCCCGGTGTTACGTTACCCAGGGCGAGATGATCGGCGTCATGCGCGGCGTCTTCGGCGAGTACCACGAACCGGTCTTTATCTAGGTCCGTTGAGGGGGGTTTATCGAATGGCCGGTAAAATACGGGTACTGGTGGCCAAGCCGGGGCTCGACGGGCATGATCGGGGGGCCAAGGTGGTGGCAGCCGCCCTGCGCGATGCGGGGATGGAGGTCATCTATTCGGGTCTTCACCAGACCCCCGAACAGGTGGTCAGCATGGCACTTCAGGAGGATGTGGATGTCGTGGCCCTGTCGATCCTGTCAGGGGCCCATATGACCCTCGTCCCAAGAATTCAGGAATTATTGAAGAAGGAAGGGATGGACGATGTTCTTCTGACCGGCGGCGGGATCATCCCGCCGGCGGATATGACGGCGCTCAAGGCGCAGGGGGTCGGCGAACTGTTCGGCCCCGGAACGCCAACTTCTGCCATCATTGATTACATTCGTGTGTGGGTCGAGAATCGCGATTCGGCCCGATCGGGAGCCTGATGACTTCGAAGAATCACAACACGGCGGCCGCCGTACTTGCCCTTCTGTTCTCGCTGGGTCTCATGACACAGGCAGCGGCAACGAACACCGCGCCCGCCGCAGCCAAGTCGCCAGTTACAACCACAGGAACTTCGTCCACGGCCGCGAAGCCGCCATCCAAACCCGTTGCCGCGAAGCCGGCCCCGGCCGATACGCTCGGGCCGGGTGCCAAGGCCATCAAGGGTCTGTCCTTTCTTTCCGGGAAGTGGGAAGGGGAGCTGCGCAGCATCCCATTGATGATGGACATCGCCATCGACGGCCAGGTTCTCCGCCCCGGAAAAACGCTGGCCTTCAACGTTACGGCGACGCCGAGCATGGGGATGAAACTTCCGATCGAGGGAGACTATCGCTCCGTGGTCAGCTGGTCAGAGAGTCACCGCGCACTGCGCGCGGTCATGACGGACGCCTCCGGACGCGGTGTGGAAATGACCGGCGGCAAGGTGGCCGACGCCGAGGTCTGGCTCTTCAGCAGCACCGCGGAGGGCGCCCCCTTCCCGTTCAAGTTGCGGGTCACGCCGGTCAACAAGGACCAGGTCGTCGTGGCTTATTCCTCGGGGGGCCGGTTGCCGCTCAAGTATGAAGTGACGTTCAACCGGGTCGAGGGCTGATCCACCGATGAACAAGGTCGTCCGAACCGCGGCGGAAGCGCTGGAGAGGGCCGGCCTCAGGAATGGATCCTCGATCATGATGGGAGGCTTTGGCCTCTGCGGCATTCCGGAAAATCTGATTGCCGCCACGCGCGAACTGGGCGTCACCGACCTGACCGTCATGAGCAACAACGCCGGTGTGGATGATTTCGGCATCGGCGTCCTGCTGGCCACCCGTCAGGTCAGCAAGATGATCTCGACCTATGTGGGCGAGAACAAGATGTTCGAGCGGCAATTTCTGGACGGGTCGCTCGAGGTGGAGTTGATCCCCCAGGGAACGTTCGCCGAGAAACTCCGGGCCGGCGGGGCCGGCATCGGCGCCTTTTACACGCCAACCGGCTACGGCACCTGGGTGGCCGAGGGCGGGCTGCCGACGAAATACGACTCGGCCGGACAGGTAATCAAGGCAAGCCTGCCCAAGGAAACCCGCGAGATCGACGGACGGCTGTTCGTGCTCGAGTTCCCGCTGAAGGCGGACTTCGCCTTCGTGAAGGGCTACCGGGGCGATGCCCATGGGAATGTCATCTACCGGAAGACCACCCGCAATTTCAGCCCGATGATGGCCACCGCGGCCGCCATCTCGCTGGCCGAGGTCGAGAAACTCGAAGCGGTCGGGGCGCTGGACCCCGACGCGATCCATACTCCCGGAATCTACGTTGACTGGATATTTCAGGGCGCCAACTATGACAAGCGAATCGAGCGAAGAACGAATCGTCCGTCGGGCCGCTGAAGAGCTCAAGGACGGTTTCTACGTCAATTTGGGGATCGGCATGCCGACCCTGGTGGCGAACTACATCCCCGAGGGAATGGACATCTGCCTCCATTCAGAAAACGGCCTGCTCGGCATCGGCCCTTTTCCATTCGAAGGGGAGGAGGACGCCGACCTGATCAATGCCGGCAAGCAGACGGTCACCGAACGGCCGGGCGCCTCCTATTTTTCCAGCGCGGATTCGTTCGCCATGATCCGCGGCGGGCACATCGACCTCTCCATCCTCGGGGCCCTCGAGGTGGATGAGAAGGGGAATCTGGCCAACTGGATGATTCCCGGCAAGATGGTGAAGGGGATGGGTGGCGCCATGGACCTGGTGGCCGGAGCAAAGCGCGTGGTGGTGACGATGAATCATGCTGCGAAGGATGGATCACCGAAAATCCTTCACCGTTGCTCGTTGCCGCTGACCGGCGTCGGCGTGGTCAACTTGATCATCACCGAAATGGGGGTCATCGAGGTGACCGATCGGGGGCTGGTCCTCCTGGAGCGCGCATCCGAATTTTCGATCGACGACATCATCAAGGCGACGGAGGCGACACTGGACGTTTCAAGAGTGATTGAAATGACCTCCAGATAGCCATCATGAATATCGGCCAACCGTTACTGACACCAGGAAAAGGATCAATACCGAATCATGAGCTACGCTGAGCTGAGCGAAGAGCATCGCCTCTTCCAGAAGACGGTCCGGGACTTCGTTGACAAGGTCATCAAGCCACGCGCAAAGGAAATCGACAACGCGGGCGAATTCCCGATGTGGTGTGTCGAGGAGCTCCGGAAGATGGGGCTCATGGGCGTGCCATATGCCGAGGAATGGGGAGGGGCCGGCGGCGACACGCTGATGTATGCCATCGCCATCGAGGAGATCAGCAGGGCCTCCGGATCGATCGGCCTCCTGACCGCGGCTCATGTCAGCCTGGGAACCGGACCGATCTACAACTTCGGCACCGAGGAGCAGAAGAAGAAATACCTGCCGGGGCTTTGCTCCGGCAAGGTTTTGGGCGCCTTCTGCCTGACCGAACCGCAAGCCGGCTCCGACTCGGGCGGCACGCGCACCATGGCGGTTCAGGACGGCGATGACTGGGTCATCAACGGGGCCAAGAACTGGATTACCAACGCCGGCGTGGCCGGCGTTTTCATCGTCACCGCCGTCACCGACAAGGGGCAGGGGACCGATGGGATCAGTTCATTCATCGTCGAGAAGGGGACGCCCGGCCTCAAGGTCGGCAAAAAGGAAGACAAGCTCGGCCTTCGCGGATCGGAAACGAACCCGGTCTTCTTCGAGGATGTCCGTGTTCCGGCGTCAGCCATGCTCGGGCTCCGGGGCAAGGGGTTCAAGCAGTTCATGAAGACGCTGGACGGCGGGCGCATTTCCATCGGCGCCATGGCCGTTGGCCTGGCCCAGGCGGCCATGGAGGCCAGCCTCGATTACGCGCAAACGCGTGAGCAATTCAACCGGCCGATCGCGGCGTTCCAGGCCATTCAGTTCAAGCTGGCCGACATGGCCACCGAAATCGCCGCGGCGCGCCATCTGGTGTACGACTCGGCCGTGACGAAGGACGCGGGCGGCAACTTCACCCGCCTCTCCGCAATGGCCAAGCTATTCGCCTCCGAGGTGGCCATGCGCGCCACGACGCAGGCCATCCAGGTATTCGGCGGTAATGGATACTCGACGGAGTACCCGGTCGAGCGATTCTTCCGCGATGCCAAGCTGTGCGAAATCGGCGAAGGGACCAGCGAAATCCAGCGCCTGGTCATCGCCCGCGAACTCATGAAGGAGTACCCGGTCAACCGCTGAGCCGGCGACACCGACACGATTCATACAAGGGAGAACGCATGGCCGTGAAATTGGAATGGGATGGCGACATCGCCATCTTGAGCCCGAAGGGAAGCCTTCTGGGCGGTGATGAAACCGTGGCTCTCGAGACCGCGATCCGCGATCTGGCCGAAAAGGGAAACACGAAGCTGGTCATCGACCTCGGAAAGGTCGACATGATGGTGTCGCGGCCGCTTGGGGTGCTGGTGGCCGCACATGCAAATTATGTCCGCCGCGATGGAAAGATTTATCTCTGCAACGTCGAGAACAAGATCAAGAACCTCATGGTTATCACCAGGCTGGTATCAGTATTCGACATTTATGGCACCCGGGAAGGGGCCCTCGGCAGCTTCTGAGGTCCACCCGGGTCAAATCACCCGACAACGCGGCCAGGCAAACAGATAATTAGTTCGACAGGCGGGTGTCGGAGCCGGTTAATTGGCATCATTTTGAGGGGCAATCTGCATCACCCCTGGTTTCGTATGGTTCATGTCGTGAGAAGCTTGTGTTCTCCACAGACACACATCATTGGCCCAAGCGGCCGGCGGTTAGCCGGTCGCCGGGCACGCATCAGAGGAGATATCCAACATGAAGCGCATTGCCACGAATTGCATCCTTGCTTCCGCAGCCCTGCTTCTCCTGTCGGCCGCCCCCGCACTGGCCGACAACTATTCCCCCACGCTCTTCTCGTCAGCGGTGGTGGATGGCGATTCCTCCGAGTGGAACCTGGCCCAGGACTTCTTCGCCAACATGCACCGGGCCGGCAAGGCCGACAAGCCGCTCGAATCAAAACTTTACCTCCGATACGACTGCCTGACCCAGACGATGTACGTTCTTGTCCTGGCCGTGCCGGGCGTTCCGGTCCTCGTCGACGGCGATGCCTGGGTGGCCATAAATGCCCAGAACAACAAGGTCGTGAATGACTCAAGCGGCGATGATGGAATCGCCCCCGACTTCGCTTTCATCGGCGTCGGCTACGACGCCGACCCCAACCACGCCCAGGGCTACGAAGCTTCCTTCTCGATCGCGCCGGGCACCTACAACCTCATCGTCCACGTCAACGTCTTCGACGCCGGCCTCGGCCAGACCAGCGCCACGATCGGCTTCCCAGGCAGCGGCCCCACGCTGGCGATCGCCTGCACCCCCCTCGGCACCGAACACACGACCTGGGGCCGTGTGAAGTCGCTGATGGTTCAGTAGGCAAAACTTCCGAGCCGCCCGCGAGGGATGGTTCAGATTGAGCATTGGAAAGCCTCCCGGCGTTTCGCCGGGGGGCCTTTCCTTTGGTGGAATTGGGGACGCTGGACCAGGGTCACTATTTTCAACTCTTGGCAGCCGGTATCTTCACTTTTTCATGGCCGGCGCATCCGAAGCAGGCGCCGGCCGTCTTGTCTTTCTCGTTAGACGGCAATACGATAGGGGAAATGCAACCCATCTCCAGTCAAATCCACCCGACCGACCCCGACTTCCAGGCCAACGCCGAACACCATCGTCGCCTGCGCGACGAGCTCCGCGAGCGTCTGGAGAAGGTTCGGCTTGGCGGGGCTCCCGACCACCGGAAGAAGCATGAGGCGCGGGGAAAGCTCTTTGTCCGGGATCGAATCGAGCGGCTCCTTGATCCCGGGACGCCTTTCCTCGAGTTGTCGCCGCTGGCGGCCTGGGAGGTTTACGAGGATGAGGTGCCGTCGGCGGGGATTGTGACGGGGATTGGGGTGGTGGAGGGGGTGGAGTGCTTGATTGTGGCGAATGATGCCACGGTTAAGGGGGGTACTTATCATCCGCTGACGGTGAAGAAGCATATTCGGGCGCAGGAGATTGCGTTTGAAAACCGGCTTCCCTGCATTTACCTGGTTGATTCGGGCGGGGCCTTTCTGCCGCTCCAGGCGGACATTTTTCCGGATGAGAAGCATTTCGGCCGGATTTTCTACATGCAGGCGCAGATGTCGGCAGCGGGGATTCCGCAGGTGGCGGCGGTCATGGGCTCCTGCACGGCCGGCGGGGCCTACGTGCCGGCGATGTCGGACGAGACGGTCATCGTGCGTGGCAACGGCACCATCTTCCTGGCGGGGCCCCCCTTGGTGAAGGCGGCCACCGGCGAGGAGGTCAGCGCCGAGGACCTGGGGGGCGCGGAGGTTCACAGCCGCTCGAGCGGCGTTGTCGATCACATGGCCATGGACGACGCCGGGGCCCTGGAAGTGGTGCGCTCGATCGTGGCCAATCTCAATCGAAAAAAGCGGATCGATATCGATGTTCGTCCGGCCGAGCCGCCGGCCTATGACCCCGAAGAGATCTACGGGATCCTGCCGCGCGATACGCGGCGCCCGTTCGATGTGCGCGAGATCGTGGCGCGCCTGGTCGACGGCAGCCGCTTTCACGAGTTCAAGGCGCTGTACGGGCCGACGCTGGTGACCGGCTTTGCCCGGCTGCATGGGTATCCGGTGGGCATCCTGGCCAACAACGGCGTTCTCTTTTCGGAAAGTGCCGTGAAGGGGGCCCACTTTGTCGAGCTGTGCAGTCAACGGCGAATCCCGTTGATCTTCCTGCAGAACATCACCGGCTTCATGGTCGGCCGGCGGTATGAGGCCGGCGGCATCGCCAAGGATGGTGCCAAGCTGGTGCAGGCGGTGGCGACGGCCGCCGTGCCCAAGTTCACCGTCATCATCGGCGGCTCGTTCGGTGCCGGCAACTACGGCATGTGCGGGCGCGCCTACAGCCCGCGGCTCCTGTTCATGTGGCCCAACGCCCGCATTTCCGTGATGGGGGGCGAGCAGGCGGCCAGCGTGCTGGTCACCGTCAAACGCGACCAGCTCGCCGCGCAGGGAAGGACGCTGTCTGACGCAGAGGCCGAGGAGATTTCCCGGCCAATCCTCGAAAAGTACGAGGCCGAGGGAAATCCCTACTACTCCTCGGCGCGCCTGTGGGACGATGGCGTCATCGATCCGGCGGAGACGCGTAACGTGCTGGCGCTTGGGCTGTCCGCGGCGCTCAATGCACCGATTCCGGAGACGAAGTTTCCCGTTTTTCGGATGTGAGGTAATCGAATCGTCATGGCCTGGCAGACCCTTGAACTCGAGTCACAAGGCTTCATCCGTCGCGTCTGGCTGAACCGCCCCGACGTTCATAACGCCCTCAGCACCGAGATGATCGACGAGCTTACGGCGGTTTTCGGCGAGCTGGCGGCGGACGAAGCGGCGCGGGTGGTGGTCCTAGGCGGGCGGGGCAAATCGTTTTGTGCCGGCGCCGATGTCGGCATGATGAAGGCGATCGGGCAGATGACGCCGTCGGAGAACAGGGCGGATGCGCGGCGGTTGGCGGGGATGTTTCGCGCCATCAACGAGTGCCCGAAACCGGTCATCGGGCGGATTCATGGCGCGGCGCTGGGCGGGGGATCGGGGCTCGCAGCCTGCTGCGACGTGGTCATCGCGGATGCGGCATCCAGGTTCGGATTCACCGAGACGAAACTCGGGATCCTGCCGGCGGTCATCTCGCCCTTCGTGCTGGCCAAAATCGGCGCATCGGCGGCCCGGGCGCACTTCACCACAGGCAAGCGATTCGACACGGTCGAGGCTTGCCGGATTGGCCTGGCGCACGAAGCGGCCGCCGACATCGAGGCGCTTGATGCCGCGGTCGACCGATGGATCGACGCGTATCGCTCCGCGGCGCCGGTGGCGGTGGCCACGATAAAAAGTCACATCGCGCGCCTGTTGAAACCAACCGGGCTCGACAGCGTCGAAGTGACCGAGATGACCGCCGAGTTGATCGCCGGGCGGCGTGCCTCCGACGAAGGGAAAGAGGGGCTGGCGGCATTCCTGGAGCGCCGCAAGCCCGCCTGGACCGAGGGCGAATGAGCCGCGAGTTTCACCGGCTTCTCATCGCCAACCGGGGTGAGATCGCGGTTCGACTGATCCGCGCGGCGCGTGAGCTGGGCCTCGAAACCATCGCCGTTCATTCGGATGCGGATCGCGCGGCGCTGCATGTGCTGGAAGCGGATCGCGCCATCGGAATCGGGCCGGCACCGGCCGCGGAATCGTACCTGTCCATTCCGGCGGTGCTGGAGGCGGCGCGGGCTTCCGGTGCTGAGGCCATCCATCCCGGCTACGGATTTCTGTCCGAAAACGCGGAGTTTGCGCAGGCGGTGATCGATGCCGGCCTCATCTGGGTCGGCCCGCCGCCGGAGGCGATGCGCCTGCTGGGCGACAAACTCGGGGCCAAGGCGCTGGCGGCCAAGCTCGGCATTCCGACCGTGTCGGGCGATGACTCGGAACGCGATCGCATGGACCGTTCCGCGGAGCCATTGGATGCAAAGAAGGCTGACGCGGCCCTGATCACGAAGGCGAAGGGGGTCGGGTTTCCGCTCCTTCTCAAGGCGGTGGCCGGTGGCGGCGGCAAGGGGATGCGCCGCGTCGATCACGAGAAGGATCTTCCGGAAGCGATTCGATCGGCCCGTCGCGAGGGGCACGCGGCGTTTGGCGACAGTCGGCTTCTTGTTGAGCGCTTCGTGAGCCCGGCGCATCACGTTGAAATCCAGGTCTTCGCCGACGCGCACGGCCATGTCATCCACCTGGGCGAACGCGAGTGCAGCATCCAGCGGCGACATCAGAAAATTGTGGAGGAGAGCCCCTCGCCGACCATCGAGCCGGCCGTGCGCGAGGTGATGGCCGACGCGGCCGTGACGCTGGTGCGTGCGGCGGGCTATCGAAGTGCCGGCACCTGCGAGTTTCTCCTGGACGAATCCGGCCGCTTCTACTTCCTGGAAGTGAATACCCGCCTGCAGGTCGAACATCCCGTCACGGAGATGGTGACCGGCATGGACCTGGCGCGCATGCAGATGGTTGAAGCCACCGGCAAGGATCTCTCTCGCGGTCAATCGGTGGTGGAGTGGCGCGGCCATGCCATCGAATGCCGCCTGTACGCGGAGGACCCGGAGCGTGGGTTCCTGCCGTCGTCCGGCCCGGTACTGATGTTCAAGGCGCCCGAGGGACCCGGCGTGCGGGTCGATTCCGGCATCATGGCCGGCTGGCATGTGGGCGTTCACTACGACCCGATCCTGGCCAAGATCATCGTTCACGACTATTCGCGCGAGCGGGCCGTGGCCCGCATGCAGCGCGCACTGGCGGAGACGGTGTTGCTGGGCTTGACGACCAATCTGCCTTTCCTTCAGGCCGTTGTCCGGCATCCCGAGTTCATGGCCGGCCGCACGCCGATCGATTTCCTCGATACCCATCTCGCCAACTGGCACGCGCATGAATCGCCACCAGGCACCGACGTGCTGGCCCTGGCGGCGATGGCCGAGTGGGAGCGGTTGGGGATGATCGGCAACGGCCGCGGCCCGGCGGCGGGCGTTGGTGGCCAGTACTCCGCGGACGACGACCCGTCTTCTCCCTGGCGTCAACTCGGCGCGTTCCGCCTGGGCCAGAAGGGACGCTGACGATGCCGAAACTCGATCGCAGTTGGCTGTGGGATGGCACCTCGCACCATATCCAGGCCGAGCTGTCGGGCGATCATCTCTACATGGAACTGGACGGAAAGCCCGTCGAGTTCAGCGTTGTGAAAGGACCGATCGGTTCGTTTTTTCTTCGCCAGGGCGACCGCATCCTGACCGGTTATGCCGCCGCCACCGCGGAGGCCATCTGGGTCCAGCTCGACGGCCGGACGTACGTCTTCGAGCCCGAGAAACCGCCCCGCGCCGGGTCCGGCCCCGGCGGCCCCACCGGTGGCGATGTCCTAAGCCCCATGACCGGAACTGTCCGCAAGGTCTTCGCCGAGTCGGGTCAGGCCGTCGCCGCCGGAGCACCACTCCTCGTCGTCGAAGCCATGAAGATGGAATACACGGTGACCGCGCCGGGAGAAGGACGCGTGGCCGAGCTCCTGTGCTCTGTGGGCCAGCCAGTTGACCTGGGACAGCTATTGGTGCGATTCGAGGCAGCGCCGGCGACGGCGGATCAGTAGCTTTCTCTATCTCGTCCGCGCGAAGAGCCTCCGCACCGGGCCTATCTGACGACGACCAGCTTCCGCGTCTCCGAAAGGCTCCCGCTCTCGTAGTGATAGAAGTAAAGCCCGGCGACGACCTCGCTGCCATCCTCTGCCCGGCCATCCCAGACGATCTCGTGCGAGCCCGCATCCAGGCTTCGATCAAGGAGTGTCCGGACGCGGCGCCCTGCGATGTCGAAGATCTCGATACGCGTGGGCGTGTTGTTTCGGGCCACGCCGAAGACGATGCGGGTGGCGCCGGAGGCGGGGTTTGGCCGGGCCTCGGTCAGGTAGGTGGGCTTGGCCGGGGCCGGCTCCGTGCCGCTCGTGGCCCCACCGAACACGGCCACTCGGACATTGTCGATCCAGGGTCCGGCATTCGTGTTGAAGGATCCGTACGGGTGGGGACCCAGGAAGACTCGTAGCTGTTCGGCGGACGTCGGCACCAGGTTTCGCAGATTGTACGTGACCGGGCCGCAGGACGGAGCGCCGAAGAAAAAGAAGAAGCCGTTGAAGATCGGGGGACTGACACCCACCTCCCCGGTGACCGGGCAGGTCCATGGGTAGTACTGGACACCCCACGCCAGGTTCGGCGTCACACTGGTGTTCGTGCCGGAGTAGGCATCGAAGCGGACGATCATCCCGGGCCGGCCGACATCGCCGCCCGCTCGCAGGTCGATCCAGGGAGATCCGGCCACATTGGATTGCCCGGCAGGATGCTGACCTGCGGGATTGATGAACACCAGGACGGAATCGCTGGTGCCGCACCGTCCCGTGAAACCGGCCGGCGGCGGGAGGTCGTCCACGTCATCCAGACTGCTGAAATCTTCGACAGGGGGCGTGGCCGGGACAACGGCATCCCATCCGTCCGTCGACGATTCGAAGGTGGCGGTGTGCACGATCGCGCCGGTCAACTGAATATTGTCGATGGCCGAGTGGCCGCACGACGTCAGATACAGGCCATCCTCGTCGCTGTACGCGCCGTCCGAGTCGGCAATGAATCGGATGGTCACGGTGCCCGCTCCGGCCGGCAGCGTGCCGTCGATGGTGCGGAGCGTGAAGACGGCATGTCCGGTGGTCATTCCGTTCCAGCTGTTCAGTACGACCGGGCTCGCAGCGCCGGAGGGCTGGACCGTCAGACTGAGATAGTCGAAACCCGGTTCCGAATCGACGGCAAAATCGAATTCCAATGTGACGTTGCCGGCCCCGGGGTAAGCGAATGTCCGTTCGACCACCGCGTTAATCCCGTTTCCGTATCCCCGCCCGCCGGGCCAGCAGGACGCCTCCGCCTCGGCTTGAGTGCGTCCGGCCCACAGGGAATAATCTCCGGTAATGACGCAGTCGGTAGCCCGCCGAAAGCCGATATCCGGCAGCTCGTTCCCTCGGACATGCCCGAGCCACCCTTCCATCTGGCGGTGATACCCGTTCGGCTTCTGTTGCTCCGGCATCGCGTTCTGGATGGATGAGCCAACGCCCGATTCAAAGGTCCAGATGCCATCGGGGATTGCCTCCCACCGATTCGAATCGGCGGCCCAGACAGTTCCTCCGTACCAGTTAGTATCCGGGCCTGCCGTGGCGGCGAGATGAAGCACCTCGGCAATGGCCGGTCGTTCCGTCGGTACCACCGGCCCGCGCAAGCCCGGATTCAACAGGGGGCGCGCAGCGAGCCCGGACGGGCCCAGCAGCAGGAGGGCTCCAAGCGCAAGCACTCCAAGACAAAATTGGGGACCTGTTGCTCGCATGATGCACCTCGCACGGATCGCGGGACGCAAAGTGGGGCAGTCCCGGACTGCCCTCGAAAAGGTTCTTCTTGTAACAAAACATACGGCCATGTTTGCAAGTTGGCCATCGCCAAGGTGTAAAGATTCTGTAACGGTGCGCCGGTTGCCGGTCTCCAGAAGGTCTCGCTATCTCAGGACGACCAGCTTTCGGGTTTCGACAAATTGTAGGCGCCGCTCGATCACATGGTCCGATTTGGGTAAGCTGACTGTCGTCGGCAGTTGATCGGGATCGTCTCTCCCAGGGAGCCTCATGCGTATCCGCCACAGCCTGAAAGCCCTGCACCGTGACGACGGACTTCCCGGCCGGGTCGATATCGTGGAGGTCGGTCCGCGGGATGGGCTGCAGAATGAAAAGACACTTGTGTCGGCGTCCGACAAGGTGGCATTCATCCAGGCGCTGGCGGCGTGTGGATTCCCGGACATCGAGGTTACTTCGTTCGTCAGCCCGAAATGGGTGCCGCAGCTTGCGGACGCCGCGGAAGTGCTGACGGGGCTCGGTGAACCGCCGCGCGGCGTCTGCTACTCGACGCTGGTGCCGAATCTGGCCGGGATGGAACGGGCGATCCAATCCGGCGTACGGCGCGTGGCGGTCTTCACGGCCGCCTCCGAGACATTCAATCAGAAGAACATCAATGCCTCGATCGCCGAATCTCTGGAAAGATTCAAGCCGGTGATGGAAATGGCGCGGTCAGCGAATGTCAGCGTGCGCGGCTATCTCTCGACGGCGTTCGTTTGTCCGTACGAGGGGCCGGTGAATCCCTCGGCAGCGGCTCGGGTCGTTCGTCAACTGTTCGAGCTGGGCGTTGATGAGGTGTCGATCGGCGACACCATCGGGGCCGCGGTGCCGCGCCAGGTGCATGGGCTCCTCGACGAACTGGCCGAAGACATGTCGGCGGACCGGCTGGCAATGCACTTTCACGACACGCGCGGCACGGCGCTGACGAACGTGATGGCCGCACTCGAGCGGGGAATCACAATCTTCGACGCGTCGGCCGGCGGGCTCGGCGGCTGCCCCTTTGCGCCCGGCGCCACCGGAAACCTGGCCACCGAGGACCTCGTCTATTTCCTCGACGGCATGGGGATCGAAACGGGTGTCGATCTTCGGAAGGTCTGCGCGGCCTCCAACGCGCTGCGGGCGGCGGCCGCGGTGAAACAACCCTCGCGGGTGCTCGAAGCGATGAATGCCACCGAACGCGATGGCTGATCGGGACGACCCGCCCACCTGGTCCCGCCCCGAACTCCTCGCGCTTCTCCTCCTGCCGCTGATCAAACTGGCCATTCACCTCTGGGTGGGAACCGGCTGGGGCTGGTTTCGCGATGAGCTTTATTACATGGCCTGCGCCGACCGGCTCGACTGGGGATATGTCGATCACCCACCGCTGTCGATCGCCCTGCTGGCCGGGTGGCGTGCCGTCTTCGGCTCTTCGCTTGAGGCGGTGCGGGCAATTCCAGCCGTCGCAGGGGCGATGCTTGTCCTGTTCACGGGCCTCCTGACTCGCCGGCTCGGCGGCGGCTCCTATGCGATGGTTCTGGCGATGCTGGCGATCATCGTCTCGCCGATGCATTTTGGCCTGAATCACTTCATGTCGATGAATGCGATCGAGCTGGTCTTCTGGGCGGGGGCGGCGCTCCTGGTCATCGGGCTGCTCGAGCGTCCGACGACCGTGCGATGGCTGGCGCTGGGTGTCGTCATCGGCCTTGGCCTGCTCAACAAGTACAGCATGAGCTGGTTTGCCGGCGGGTTGGCCGTTGGATTGGTGATGACGCCGCATCGGCGCCAGATCCTGACACGCGGCCCCTGGCTGGCGGCGCTGGCGGCGGGGGTGATGCCGATTCCCCACCTGCTCTGGCAGATCGCGCACGACTGGCCGACCCGCGAGTTCATGCACAACGCCGCGACGATGAAAATGGTCGAAACGCCGACGCTGGACTTCCTCGGCCAGCAGATTCTCAGCCACAATCCGTTCCTTGCACCGCTCTGGATGGCCGGCCTGTTCTGGCTCCTGTTCGCGCCCTCCTCCCGGCGCTGGGCCCCGCTGGCCTGGATCTATCTGGCCACGCTCGTGCTTCTGCTGATCAGCGGTCGAAGTCGACCCAACTACCTGACGCCCGCCTACCCGCCACTCTTCGCGGCGGGGGCTGTGGCATTCTGCGCCGGCATCAGCAAGCTGGCCGAACGAAATACAGGACGACTTCCCCAGATTCTCAGCGGTGCCGCTATCCTCTTCGTCGTGGCAACGGGGTTCCTGCTCGCGCCGCTGGCCCTGCCGATCTTGTCGGTCGATGATCAGGTGCGCTACGCCGCCCGCCTCGGCATTGCCCCTCGAACCAGCGAGCGCACGAGAGTTCGTCGCCTCTCCCAGCACTTCGCCGACCAGGTCGGCTGGCAGGCCATGGTGTCCGAAGTAGCCCGTGCCTGGAACACGCTGGCGCCCGAAGATCGCGCCCGCGCCGCGATTTACACCTCCAACTACGGCCAGGCAGGTGCCATCCAGGTTCTGGGCCCGGCCCACGGGCTGCCCCGGCCCATCTGCGGCCACAACAACTACTGGCTCTGGGGGCCGGGCGATTGGTCCGGGGAGGTGCTGGTTCTCTATGGAGACAGTCGTGAGGAGGCCGAATCGGCCTTCGAGGATGTTACGGAAATCGGCCGCGTCCACTGCCCGGATTGCATGCCTTACGAGGATGACAATCCGATTCTCCTCTGCCGCAGGCCAAAGTGGGGCGTGGTGGAGCTGTGGCCTCTGACGAAGGAGTATCAGTAGTCAGCCGAGCCCGGGGAGACGGGGAGCCTGAAGGCGCCATGCTAGACTGACTCCTTCAGGAGGAATCATCCTCATCACCGGAGGTCCGCCATGCGTACTCATCCAATGCTACTCCTGCCATTCGCCTTCCTCGCCCTCACCCCTCTCGCCACGTCCGCGGCTCCACCCGTCTACATCACACAGTGGGGAACCAGCGGCAGCGGGAACGGCCAGCTCAACCTGCCGTACGGTCTGGCGCTGGACGCCGCCAGCAATGTGTACGTGGTGGATGCGGGAAATAATCGCATCGAGGTCTTCACGAGTACTGGCGGCTACGTGAACCAGTGGGGTACGTTTGGATCCGCATCCGGCCAGATGATCGTGCCACTCGGCGCGGCCATGGATGGCTCCGGAAACATTTTCGTATCGGATCACAGCAACAATAGGATTCAGAAATTTACGACCGCCGGCGCCTACCTGACGAGTTGGGGTGCATTTGGCAACACCGCCGGCCTTTTCAATTATCCAGATGGCGTGGCCGTTGACGCGAGCGGCGATGTCTACGTGACCGATGCGCTGAATAATCGCGTTCAGAAATTCACGAGCACGGGCACCTACCTGACGGAATGGGGATCGCTCGGCACCGGCAATGGCCAGTTCGACTTTCCGACCGGCGTGGCGGTGGATGCCGGCGGCAATGTCTACGTGGCCGACCCCAACAACAATCGCATCCAGAAATTCACCGGTACCGGCACTTACCTGGCGCAATTTGGCGGATTCGGCGCCGGCAATGGTCAGCTTCAGTTTCCATACGATGTCACCGTGGCTCCGGACGGCAATGTCTACGTGGCCGACTCAGCCAACAATCGCATTCAGATTTTCACGCCGGCCGGTGCCTATCTTGACCAATGGGGGACGATCGGCGGCGGCAACGGGCAGTTCCGCGGCCCTTCAGGCGTCGAAGTCGATGCCGCCGGTTTCGTCTACGTCGTGGACAACGGCAACGACCGGGTCCAGAAGTTCGGCCCATTCATCGTTCCGGTCGAGGAATCCACCTGGAGCCGGATCAAGGCGCAGGCCGCGCGCCCGTAGTCCTTCACGTCAATTCAGCATAAGATGGAAGCTGTCTGGCTCAGGGCTGCCAATCGAAAGTCGGCAGTCAAAACCATTGGAGGTCTTTCATGCGGCTCATTCCACTCGCTGGTCTCGCGCTCCTGCTCGCTGTCGTTCCGCCCCGCCCCGCCCTGTCCGCCCCCTGGGACGGCCAGCCCAAACTGCTTTTACATGTCCGCCCGCCGATCGTGCAGAGCCCGTGCGCGAACCATGGCGCCCTGGGCGACTGCGTGGAGGCTGTCACGTCCGGGGGCCTCACGACACCGGCCGAAGGGCCCTACTATTTCGTGTATCTTCTCGCCGCTCGCGGCACCTCCATGACGGGAGTCGCCGAGGTGCGTTGCGGCATCGACTACCAGGGTGGTGCGGCCGGGGCAATTGGTGATCGGGTCGGCATCGATGTCCTGGCGTGGCGGTCGTGCGCCACCATCGACAACATCTCGACCGGTGCCCCCGAATGGCCCCGGCCCGGCGGTGGCATCACGATCAGATGGGATCTGCCGGAAAGTTGCCAGGAAGGCGAGGCGGCGGTGGCCGGTTATTTCTACATCGGGGCTTATTCGGCCGATGTTCTGCGTCTTGCGGCCGAGCCGGTATCCGGCATCGCCTCCCTTCGCAACTGCCAGTCGGCACTGGTGACACTGGACGCGGGTCGCGACCTTGGCTCGGCGGCTTTCTCGTCCGGCGGCACGGAAAACGGGTGCAATCCCTGCGACATCGCCTGCGACGACATGCCGGTGCTTCCCTCCACCTGGGGAGGAATCAAGTCACTCCTCGATTGATTTCAGGGTTTGAGGATGCAGGACAAACAGCCGTCTTGAGTTGAGAGGTGTCGTCGGCTGCGGTACCCTTTTGGGCGCTTCAAATATGTGCCGCAGCATGAAGGAGGTATCCGAATGTCCCGCGAGGTCGTGATCGTCAGTGCCTGCCGTACGGCGGTTGGTCGTTTTCAGGGGGGGCTGGCCAGCCTCAAGGCCCCCGAACTGGGTGCCGTGGCCGTTCGGGAAGCCATCCTGCGGGCCGGTATCGAACCGGATGCCATCGAAGAAGTGATCATGGGGAATGTGCTGCAGGCGGGGGTCGGACAGGCACCGGCACGGCAGGCGGCGCACTTCGGCGGCGTGCCGGACACGGTTGGCGCCTTCACGGTCAACAAGGTGTGCGGGTCGGGTCTCAAGGCGGTGATGCTGGCGGCGCAGGCCATCAAGGCGGGCGATGCGGACGTGGTACTGGCCGGCGGTTTTGAGAGCATGAGCCGGGCGCCGTACTACCTGTTCGGCGCGCGCGAAGGATTCAAGATGGGGCACCAGCAGATCGTCGACGGCATGATCCATGACGGTTTGTGGGATGTGTACAACAACTATCACATGGGTGCCGCGGCGGAGTTCATCGCCGCCAAATTCAAGGTGACCCGTGAGGATCAGGACAGGTTCGCGCTCGACAGCCAGATGAAGGCCGTGGCCGCCATGGATGCCGGGAAGTTCAAGAGCGAGATCGTGGATGTCGTCATTCCGCAACGGAAGGGCGAACCGCTCGTCGTGAATATGGATGAAGGCCCGCGCCGCGACACGACCATCGAAAAGCTGTCGGCGCTCAAGCCGGCGTTCCAGAAGGACGGCAGCGTCACTGCGGGCAATGCCCCCTCGGTGAACGATGGCGCCTCGGCATTGGTGGTCATGTCGGCCGATCGGGCGAAGGCACTCGGCTTGATACCGATGGCCCGCATCACCGGCTACACCACCGGCGGCACCGAACCGGAGATGTTGTTCTACGCGCCGGTCGTGGCGGTTCGGAAGCTCATGGAAAAAATGAACGTCGACATCAACCACTGGGATTTGATCGAGGCTAACGAGGCATTCAGTGCACAGGCGCTGGTCGATGGCCGCGAGCTGGAGTGGGATTGGAAAAGGGTCAATGTGAACGGCGGCGCGGTGGCGCTGGGGCACCCGATCGGCGCTTCGGGCGCCCGCGTGCTCACGACCCTGCTGTATGCCCTCAAAGATCGCGGCAAGAAGACCGGTATGGCCACCCTTTGCCTCGGTGGGGGTAACGCGGTGGCGCTGGCCGTGGAGATGCTGTAATTCCGCCATTGATGACCCGGGCGGTTCTTCTCACCCTGGGCGGCCTTCTCGCCTGCTGCGGATGGGTTGCCACGACGACTGCCGCCCCCAAACGGAAGGATGCCCCGACCGTGCCATCCGACACGCTCATCACCCTTCCACCGGAAACGCGCCTTGAGGATGTCGTGGAGACGATCCACGGCGTTTCCATGCGCGACCCCTACCGCTGGCTCGAAGACGATCGCTCGACCGAGGTCCGGCAGTGGACTGGAACGCAGAACGCCTACACGCGGCTGCTCCTGGATGCGGTGCCCGGCCGCGACTACATTCGCGAGCGGCTGAGCCAGCTCATGACCATCGGCACCATTGACGCACCGAAAGCGCGGGGTGGGCGTCTTTTCTATCTCAAGCGGAGCGGGGACCAGGAGCAGCCCGTCCTGTACCTGCGCGATTCCGGTGGCTCCCGCGTCCTGATCGATCCGAACACGCTTTCGGGCGATGGCACGACCGCGCTCGACTGGTGGTACCCCTCGCCCGACGGGTTGCTGGTCGCCTGGGGATCCTCCCGCAACGGCGATGAGTGGAGCACGCTTCGCGTGCGGGATGTCGACACCGGTCGGGATCGAATCGAGGAAATTCCTCGAACACGTGCAGCCTCGGTGGCCTGGCTCCCCGATGCCACCGGGTTTTACTACACGCGATATCCCGACATCGGCGACGTGCCGCGCGGTGATGAGAATTACCACCGGCGCATTTTCCGCCACCTTCTCGATACCGACCACCGCGCGGACTCGCTGATTTTCGGTGATGGCCGCGCGCCCGAGGATTGGGTCGATGTCCAGATCTCGCGTGATGGCCGCTGGCTCCTGGCCTCCGTCAGCATTGGCTGGGATAGAACGGAGCTGTATCTCACCGACCGCCAGGCACCCGTGGCCGGCTGGCGAACACTGGTGGCGGGGGAGGCGGCGCGCTACGAAGCCCACTTCGGCTCCGGCGAAATCTTCCTCTGGACGAACGCCGGAGCGCCCCGCGGGCGCCTGTACCGGGTCGATCCGGCTGCACCCGAACGCGCCGGCTGGGTGGAGATCGTGCCCGAAGGACCGGATGCCCTGACCAGCGTTTCAGTGATCGCCGGGCGATTGTTTCTTCACTACCTTCACCTGGCTTCGTCCCGCGTGGTCATCGTCAATCGGGAAGGGGTTATCGAAAATCCGGTGACACTCCCGCTCCGTGGCACGGTGGCGTGCCTCAACGGAGAATCAGACGGGACCGAGGCATATCTCCTGTTCCATTCGTATTTCGTGCCGCCGATCGTCTACCGGGTTGATCCGGCCACCGGGGGGCTGACCGAGTTCGATCGGGTGGCGGCCGATATTGATTCAAGCGCCTATGTCGTGAACCAGGTGACCTACCCATCGAAGGATGGCACACCGGTGTCGATGTTCCTGGTGCATAAGAAGGGGTTGAAAAAAAACGGCACCAA
Source organism: Candidatus Eiseniibacteriota bacterium (assembly GCA_034440375.1). Classification (GTDB taxonomy): domain Bacteria; phylum Eisenbacteria; class RBG-16-71-46; order JABDJR01; family JAWXBZ01; genus JAWXBZ01. Next base: position 17,130 of record JAWXBZ010000209.1, on the reverse strand, counting down.
CCCGACGCTCCTGTACGGCTATGGTGGCTTCAATCAGAGCCTGGTGCCCGGCTTTCAGCGCAATTCATTTCTCTGGTTGGAGCAGGGAGGCGTCCTGGCCATCGCCAACCTGCGGGGCGGGGGTGAGTATGGCGAGGCCTGGCATCAGGCCGGTACGCTCGATCGGAAACAGAATGTTTTCGATGACTACCTGGCCGCCGCCGAGTGGCTGATCAAGCAGAAGTACACCTCGTCGTCGAAACTGGTGGCTCAGGGGGGGTCGAACGGCGGGCTTCTGGTGGGCGCCGCGCTGGTGCAGAAGCCGGATCTCTTCCGCGCCGTCGTCTGCCAGGTACCGCTGCTCGACATGCTGCGCTATCACCAGTTTCTGGTGGCCCGCCTCTGGATTCCGGAGTACGGCACCGCGGAAGACTCGACGCAGTTTGAATACCTGCGACGCTACTCGCCGTACCAGAACGTCAAGGATGGAACGGTCTATCCGGCCATCCTCCTGGCCACCGCCGAATCCGACAGTCGCGTGGCGCCGCTTCATGCCCGCAAGATGACGGCTCGTCTGCAGGCGGCCTCGACCTCGGGGCGGCCGGTGCTGCTCCGACTGGAAACGCGGGCGGGCCACGGAGCCGGCAAGCCGGTGCGCAAACTGGTCGAGGAGTACACGGACATCTGGTCATTCGTTTTCGCCCAGATCGGGATGGCGCCAAAGGCCCCGGGTGCGGCCACGGCAAAGAAACCGGCGGCAAAAAAACCGGCGGCCAAAAAGACCGCGCCAAAGAAACCAGCCGCAACGAAATCCAGGTCCGGGTCCTGAGCGACCCCTTGTCGGAGGAATACATGTCGCCATCAATCAACCGCGTCGCCGTCATCGGTGGCGGCACCATGGGCAATGGAATCGTTCACGTCTTCGCGCAGCATGGCCATCCCGTCACGCTCATCGAGATGAACGCGGCGCTTGGCGAGAAGGCCAGGCGGACTATCGAGACCAATCTCGATCGTCAGGTCAAGAAAGGGATCATCACCGAGGACGCGAAGACGGGGGCGATCGGACGCATCACGGCGGCCATTGGCCCGGAGGCTGCGAGGGACGCCGACCTGGTCATCGAGGCCATCGTCGAAAACCGGGCGATCAAGTTCGAACTCTTCGAGGCGCTGGACCGAATCTGCCCACCGGGCACGATCCTGGCCTCGAACACCTCGTCCATCTCCATCACGGAAATCGCCGCGCGAACGAAGCGCCCCGCCCAGGTCATCGGCATGCACTTCATGAACCCGGTGCCGCTGATGAAGCTGATCGAAGTGATTCGGGGCCATGCCACCAGCGATGATACGACCCGCACAATTCTCGACCTGGCGACGACGCTGGAGAAGACGCCGGTCGAGGTGAACGACTACCCCGGCTTCATCGCCAACCGGATCCTGATGCCCATGATCAACGAGGCCATCTTCGCCCTGTACGAAGGCGTGGCCACGAAGGAGGCCATCGATTCGATCATGATGCTGGGCATGAACCACCCGATGGGCCCCCTCAAGCTGGCCGACTTCATCGGCCTCGACACCTGCCTCTCCATCATGAACGTGTTGCACGACGGCCTCGGCGATCCGAAGTACCGGCCGTGTCCGCTGCTCAAGAAGATGGTGGCGGCGGGGGATCTGGGGAGGAAGACGGGGCGCGGGTTTCATGAATATGCGGCCGGGTGAGGGCAGTTGGAACAGATTCGCACCACCACCCGGGTCCCCGGCGCGCTACACTCCTGTTGGCCCGGTTTCCCTTGCGGGTCCGCTTCGACCGGGAGGTTCCTGATGCCGCCGCGCACGAACTTGGCAAAGCCCATTGTCATGGCCCTGGCGGCCATTCTGAGCCTGACCGGCCTCTCGCTCCCCGGCCTTGCCTCGCCGGCCCGACTTGAGGTATCCGGTGGCATCCATGCACCGACCGGAACCAATGAGCGGGAAGTTTTCGGACTGGCCCCCCAGTTCACGATTGGTATTGCCTCTGATTTCGCCAATGGCGCATCGTCGATCGCACTCGACATCGGATACATTCGTTCGGGCGGCCGGGACGGAGGCAGTCCGACCTTCGAGGTGTCTGAATCGCACTATTTCGTCGTTCCGATCGTCGCCAGTGTCCGAACCCGACTGGCGCCCGGCAGTCAGAATCCCTGGCCGCGCCTCTACGCCGGTTTCTTCGTCGAAATCATGAGCACCCGTTACACCAATGCGAATGACGATACCTTCAGTGGCGCCACGGTTGGCGCCGGTCTTGAGTTGCGGCCGGAGTTCCGTTTGAGCGATCGATGGAATGCCTTTGGACGCAGCCGCCTGTCACTGGTCGACGCGGTCACTTACCGGGGAGGCTCGAGGGAAATCAGCTACAGCGCGCTATCCATGGAGCTGGGCCTTTCCGCTTCGCTCCGCTGATTCACGGGAGGTACATCATGTCATCGCCATCCTTCGTCCGGCGGCGGATTGCGGCCGCGCTTCTGTCGCTTGCCATCGTCCTGTTTATTTCCGGCACTGTCGCCGTTCCAGTCTCGGCCATGTGCACCGTGTTTCCCTGCTTCGACTGTGACATCGAGAACAGCGGCCAGGCCACCTTTGTCATCATGGATCGTGAGAACGGCCTCGTGCGGGTCATTCCCAACATTCGGCTATCGGGGTTGGCCAACTCGTTTGCCCTGGTCGTGCCGACACCGACCGTGCCGACGTTGCATCCGGTGGCGAAGGAAATCTGGCAGCAGGCTACCAGCCTCACGGCGCCGCCTCCGAGAACGTTTTCCTCCGGAGGATCCGGGTGCGGGGGGGAGCAGGTCCTGGCAGGCAGGGACAATGCGGCCCCCACCGACGTCGAAATCATCGCCAGAACCTCCGTCGGCAGCTTTCTGGCCACGACGATCCGCGCCACTGATCCGCAGGGTCTGGTCGCCTGGCTGAGCGGCAACGGGTTTCAGGTCACCGAGCCCGAGGCCCAGGCTCTCGGCCGCTACGTGGCGCGCGGCTGGGTCTTCACGGCGATGAAACTCGACCCGGCCAGCCCGGAGGCGCGGCGGCCTGCCGGTGGCTGGGATGTGAACGTTAACCCCGTGGAATTCCGGTATGCGGCCGACGAGGTTGAAGTGCCCCTGGAGTTGATGGCCATCAACCGGGATGATTTCTTTCCCGTCATCTTTTACGTGGTCGACGATCACCGGGTGGATCTCGCCGGATTTCAAACGAACTACGTCAACCAGATTTCCCACACCGAATTGACCGCCATCAACAATGGATTTTCGGAAGTGGGCTCACGGCTTCGCCCGGGTGCCTTCCTGACCCGCCTCGACCGCACATTTCGGACCAGTGATGCCATGACGGGCAGCCAGATGGTCGTACGGGCTCCCTCGGACCGGGAGCTTCGATGGTCCAACGCCCCCTTCGGATCCGTTTTGCCGCTGGAGAGCGTCCTGTTCCTGATTCTGCCGGCGGGGCTTCTCCGGCGACGCCTGCGGCGCTAATATTGCCGCCCTTGCGCCGCGCCCCGGTCGGGCGCGGCGCCACTGGGCGCGCCTGACGCTAATTCTCCTGTGAAGGCCATTACTCATGACGAAGCACGCAACGCTGGAAACCTGGGTCAAGGAAACGGCCACCCTCTGCCAGCCGGACCATGTGGTCTGGTGCGATGGGTCGGATGCCGAATATCAGCGAATGCTCAACCTGATGGTGCAGACCGGAACGGCCCAGTGGCTGGATCCGGTCAAACGGCCCAACAGCATCTTTGTCCGTTCTGATCCGGCCGATGTAGCCCGGGTCGAGGAGTTCACCTTCATCTGCTCGAAGTCGAAGGATGACGCCGGACCGACCAACAACTGGCGCGATCCGGCCGGGATGAAGGCCACGCTGACGCCGCTGTTCACCGGCTGCATGACCGGCCGCACGATGTACGTCGTGCCTTACAGCATGGGGCCGATCGGTTCGCCGATCGCCAAGATCGGCGTGGAGATTTCCGACAGCCCGTACGTGGTGGCCAACATGCATATCATGGCCCGCGTCGGCACGAAGGTGCTGGATGTCCTGGGCACGGACGGCGAATTCGTCCGGGGCCTTCATTCGATCGGTGCCCCGCTCAAGGGAAATGCGCCCGACAGCCCCTGGCCGTGCAATCCGACAACCAAGTACATCAGCCACTTCCCGGAAACGCGCGAGATCTGGTCGTACGGCTCCGGTTACGGCGGCAACGCCCTGCTCGGCAAGAAGTGCCATGCGCTGCGCATCGCGTCCGTTCAGGCCCGGGACGAGGGATGGATGGCCGAGCACATGCTGATCCTCGGCATCACCGATCCGGCCGGCAGCAAGATTTACGTGGCCGCGGCGTTCCCCTCCGCCTGCGGCAAGACGAACCTGGCCATGATGAATCCGACGCTCCCCGGTTGGAAAATCGAAACAGTCGGCGATGACATCGCCTGGATGAAATTCGGAGCCGACGGCCGCCTGCATGCCATCAATCCGGAGGCCGGATTCTTTGGCGTGGCGCCCGGCACCAGCATGAAGTCGAACCCGAATGCCATGGTCACCGCCCAGAAGAACTCGATCTTCACCAACTGCGCCCTGACGCCCGACAACGATGTCTGGTGGGAGCAGATGACCCACGCGGCGCCCGCATCGCTGGTCGATTGGCTGCGCCGCCCCTGGTCGCCGACGTCGGGTCGACCGGCCGCCCACCCCAACGCCCGATTCACGACGCCGGCCAGACAGTGCCCGGTCATCTCCTCCGAGTGGGAAAATCCGAATGGCGTGCCGATCTCCGCCATCCTGTTCGGCGGTCGCCGTGCCACCGTGGTGCCGCTGGTCAACGAAGCGCGCTCGTGGCAGCACGGCACCTTCCTCGGTTCGATCATGGGGAGTGAGATGACCGCCGCCGCCGCCGGAACCGTCGGACAGCTTCGGCACGATCCTTTCGCCATGCTGCCGTTCTGCGGCTATCACATGGGCGATTATTTCGCACACTGGCTGAAGATCGGCGCCGGCGCGGACGCCGCGAAGTTGCCGCGCATCTACCAGGTGAACTGGTTCCGCAAGGGCGCCGACGGCAAATTCCTCTGGCCCGGCTACGGCGAAAACAGCCGCGTCCTGAAATGGGTCTTCGAGCGGGTCACCGGCGGCGGCGAGGCCATCGACACGCCGATCGGCCGCCTGCCGGCCAAGGGCGCGCTCGACCTGTCAGGGCTATCCGTGTCCGAGGACGCCATGAGGCAGATACTGGCCATCGATGTGCCTGGCTGGACCGCCGAGCTGCCGCTCATCCGCAGCCACTACGACAAGTTCGGCGCGAAGTTGCCGGCGGGGCTGTCTGAGGAATTGTCCGAGCTGGAGAAGCGCCTCAAGATATCCTGACGGTGACAGGGATCAACCACCGGGGCTGACGCCGGGAGCAAAGTGTGCCGGAGGTGAGTCGATGAGATCATCGGTCAGACGATTCGGATTCACGATCGCGCTCATCGTCCCGGCGCTCCTCCTGCCCGCGACGGTCGGCGCGATGGACTTCGAGTTCCACCTCACGGAGTGGGGCTCCTACGGCGCCGGCGCCGGACAGTTCGACAATCCCACCGGTATTGCAGTGGACACGAACCGTCATGTCTACGTGGCGGACCTCTACAATCACCGCATCCAGAAATTCAACAGCACCGGCGACTACCTCGCCCAGTGGGGTTCCCGGGGCGCCGGCACCGGTCAGTTCGACAATCCCTCGGGAGTAGCCGTGGACGCCACCGGTGATGTCTACGTCGCGGACCTCGGCAACCATCGAATCCAGAAGTTCAGCGGCGACGGCCAGTTCGCATTGCCCAGGGGACTGGCGATCGACGCCGCCGGCGATGTCTACGTCGCGGATCCCGGCAACAATCGGATCCAGAAGTTCACCGGCACCGGCACGTACCTCACCCAGTGGGGGTCAACGGGGAGTGGCGACGGCCAGTTCGATCTTCCCACCGGCGTGGCGGTGGATCCCGCCGGCAATGTCTGCGCCTCCGAATTCGCCAACCATCGCTTTCAGATATTCACCGGCACGGGTGGGTACCTTGCGCGGTTCGGTGCGTTCGGCGCGGACATCGGTCAACTCAATCATCCCATTGGATTGGCGATCGACTCGTTCAGCGATATCTACATCGCGGATCTCACCAACCATCGAATTCAGAAGTTCTCCCGCGTGGTGGCGGTCCGCCCGGTAACCTGGAGCGAGATCAAGATAGCGCTCGGCCGTCACTAAATACGGGTTTATTGGATTTTGATGTTGGCGTGACGCAACCAGAGGACATGGTGATCGGAGCCGGCATCGACTTCGGGTTGTCCCAGCCGGAAAAACGTGGGGTGCCCGTCATCGGCATCGTACCTGGCGCGGTACTCACCATCCTGCTCGATCGCCTCGAACATTTCCTCCACCGAGCCGGAAATCTCCGGGCATGATATTTCCTCCCATTATTGGCGTTGATCAGACCTTGCGACCCACGGCCCCAATCATCGCGTAGGTGTAGATGGCCACCGGCGTACGCCGCCAGGCACCGCGCCAGGCATCGTTGATCTGGGCGAAGGGCGGTACCCGGGGATATTTGGGAAGTTTTGCCAGCCCCGTCGTCGAGAGGCCCCGCCTCGCCAGCCGGTAGAAGAATCCCGGGCACATCCAATCGCCGTAGCGGCCGGCCACTTCGAAGCCGGCCTTCCGGACGATCGACTCGAGTTCGTCGATGGAATATTGCGTCTCCCAGCCGGCGAACCAGCGATTCATCGCGATCAGTGTCTGTTTGAAGAGCGTATAGATGTGATATTTCTGCGGCACATCGATCAGGACAAGGCCGCCGGGCTTCAGGACGCGGCGGTTCTCGAGAAGCAGCGGCTGCTCATCGCGGAAGTGCTCCATGAGCCCCTGGTGGAATACGGCATCGAAGGTGTTGTCGGGGAACGGCATCTTGAGCGCATCGCCGTGCACCAGCGTGATCTTGACCCCGGCTCGCTCCGCATTTCGCGCCACGACGCCGAGTGATGACTCGACGTAATCGATGACCGTGACCTCGGCCCCCATCTGAGCCAGCCGGATCGAATCCCGCCCCGAGCCGCCGCCGACCTCCAGGATCTTCTTCCCCTTCGGGTCCATGAGCCGAAGGAGGCCGTCGATGAGCCGATCCTCATTCGAATAGGCGTCGTCGAGGTCGTCCTGTTTTTTCCAGTAATCGTCCCAGTGCCTGGGGGTCGAAGCGCGCATAAGTGACTCGCTGGTGGTCATCTACGGGAGTGGCTGAGGAGTGAGAAAGGCTATCAGTAAGGGTCGGGAGCGTCAAACAATGGCTGCGGGGCCATTCTCGGCTGGCGATTCGCATCAAACTTGACTATCTTCAGCATTAACTGAGGGGGCAACTGATGATCCGAATTGCCACGTTCAATCTCGAGAATCTCTTCACCCGACCGTCTGCCATGAGTTTTGAAAGCGATGAAACCGGGCGCCAGGGCGCGGTGATATTCGGCCAACTCGTCGCGCGACTTACCTAGTTCAGCAGCGTTTTGATCGCGCTCCGAGTCGTGGGCTGCACGGCGGTGGGGAAGGCATAGACCAAGATCTCGCCATGATTAAATCCCGATACGGTAAAATATGTCGACCCGATTGTTCGACCTCCCTGGTGAGTGGCCCGGCGCGGATGTCATGAAACAACAGTATTCAAATGAAGTTCAGTCTGAATTCGCGTTGGGCTTCAACAAGATACACAATTGTGGTGATGCCTGTGGTTATCCAATAATCTCGTTGTCCGCCTTCCGTCTGGCATGCTAACCTCTTTGTCCATATTAGTTTGTATTGATCGTCGCTCGCCTTGCTCCGGGCCGCGACAGCGCCCCGAGGCCTCATGGATTTTTCCCTCACCGATGACGAACACCTCATCCAGGACACGGCCCGGCAGATTGCGCGTGAGGTGATCGCGCCGCGGGCCGCGGAGACCGACGCGTCGGGCATCTTTCCCGCGGAAAACGTTCGAAAGCTGGCTGAACTTGGGTTCATGGGGATGATGGTGGCCGAGGAGTTTGGTGGGGCGGCGATGTCGACCATGGCCTATGCGCTGGCGATCGAGGAAATTTCCGCGGCCTGCGCCTCGACCGGCGTGATCATGTCAGTGAACAACTCGCTGGTCTGCCACCCCATCGAGAAATTCGGCACGGATGACCAGAAGGCCCGCTACCTCTCGAAGCTCGCCACCGGTGAGTGGCTTGGGGCCTATTGCCTGTCCGAACCGAACACCGGCTCCGACGCGGCCCGCCAGCAGACGACCGCCGTCCAGCAGGGTGATCGCTACGTCTTGAACGGCACCAAGAACTTCATCACCAACGGGCAGGTGGCGGATCTTTATGTGGTCTACTGCATGACCGACCTGGCCGCCGGGCATCATGGCATTTCCTCGTTCCTGGTCGAGGCCACCACAGAGGGGTTGACCCGCGGCGCCAAGGAAAAGACGATGGGGATCCGGGGTTCCTCGACCTGCCAGATCATCCTGACCGACTGCGAAGTCCCGGCGGCAAATCTCCTCGGCACGGAAGGTGACGGGTTCAAGGTGGCGCTGAACACGCTGGACGGCGGGCGGATCGGCATTGCGTCGCAGGCGCTGGGAATCGGGGCGGCGTGCCTCCGCGACTCGACACGCTACGCCACCGAACGAAATGCCTTCGGCCAGCCAATTGGCCAATTCCAGGCCATCCAGTGGATGCTGGCCGACATGGCCACCGAACTCGATGCGGCGCGACTCCTGACCTGGCAGGCTGCAGTGGCCAAGGATGCCGGCCGTCGTTACACGCTGGAAGCCTCGACGGCCAAGGCCTTTGCCAGCCGGATGGCGGTCGTGAATGCCGATCGTGCGGTGCAGATTCATGGCGGCTACGGCTATCTGCAAGACTACCCGGTCGAGCGCTACTACCGCGATGCCAAGGTCACCGAAATCTACGAGGGGACCACGGAAATCCAGAAGCACATCATCGCCACGGGATTGCTCAAGGGATGAATTTCGAGCTGAACGAGGACCAGCGCCTGCTGCGCGACACCATCCGCTCATTTCTGGAGGCGGAGGTGGCGCCGCATGTTGAAAAATTCGAGAAGGCGGAGGAACTGCCGCGAGAAATCCTGAAACGCCTTTGGAGCGAACTCGGTCTGGGCGGCATGGTCATCCCGGAGGAGTACGGAGGCATCGGACTCGACGCGGTGGCCTACTGCCTGGTCGTCGAAGAACTGGCGAGGGTCTGGGCGGCTCTTTCGATCACCGTGGCCGTGCACAATTCGGTGGGCGCGGGGCCGATTGTCGAATTCGGCAACGAGGCCCAGAAGAAAAAATACCTGCCGAAACTGGCCACCGAGTGGATCGGCGCCTTCAGCCTGTCGGAGCCGGTGTCCGGTTCCGATGCAGCCGCGCTTCGCGCGACGGCGGTCAAGGACGGGGCTCACTACGTCCTGAATGGCGAGAAGAACTGGGTCACGACCGGCGGCTTCGCCGACACCTACATCGTCATGGCCCGGACGGCAAACGACAAGCAGAAGGGGATCAGCGCCTTCATCGTCGAGAAGGGAACCACCGGCCTGACATTGACCAGGACCGAGGACAAAATGGGCCTCAAGGCCTCGGAAACCCGCAGTCTTGTCTTTCAGGATTGTCGGATTCCGGCCGAAAACTTGTTGGCGGGGGAGGGGATGGGCCTCAAGATTGCCCTGACCCTGCTGAACAGTGGCCGGTTCGGCGTGGCGGCCCAGGCGGTCGGCATTTCCAGGGCGGCCCTGGAGGCCTCCCTGAAATATGCCCGGGAGCGGGAGACCTTCGGCAAGCCGATCGGACAGCACCAGGCGGTCGGTTTCATGCTGGCCGACATGCACACGAAGCTCGAAGCCTCGCGGGCACTGACCTACCGGGCGGCCTGGCTGAAAACAGCGGGTTTGCCGTTTGCCCGCGAAGCCTCGATGGCCAAGCTCTTCGCCACCGAGGCCTCCACCTGGATCACGCACAAGGCGATCCAGATTCACGGCGGTTACGGCTACGTCCGGGATTACCCTGTCGAGCGTTACTATAGAGATGCACGCGTCACCGAGATATACGAAGGCACATCCGAGATTCAGCGTCTGGTGATCGCCAGTAGCCTCCTCAAAGAAGCTGTAGCCTGACCTAAGGAGCCCCAAACATGTCCAAGTCGAAAGTAGCAGTCATCAAGGCCACCCCCGGCACGGTTGTCGAGGATGTCATGAAGGTGATGAAACTGGCCGGTGCGCCCGACGTCATCAAGGCCTCGGCCGATGTCGCCCTCAAGATCAACATCACCTGGCATCTGTACATGCCGGCCTGCTCGACCACGCCGTGGCAACTGGAAGGTGCCATCCGGCAGCTCGACGAACAGGGGTTCGACCGGAAGCAGATGTGGGGCACGCACAATGACACCGTCGTGGTCGATGCCCGCGCGGGCGAACCCAACAATCACCTGACCCGGGTGCTGGATCAGTACGGCATCCAGAGAATGCATCTCAATGACCCGGGTGTGGAGTGGTTCGTCTACGAGCCGAAGGGGAAGATGCTGGTGTTGCACGATGTCTTCAAGAAGGACGGCATCCGCATCCCACGCTTCCTGGTGGGCAAAAACATCATCCACTTCCCGACGATCAAGACGCACGTTTTCACCGAGATCACCGGCGCCATGAAAAATGCGTTCGGCGGCCTGCTTCACTTCAACCGCCACTGGACCCACAGCGTCATCCACGAAACCCTGGTCGACCTCCTGACCATTCAGAAGGAAATCCACCCCGGCGTGTTCGCCGTGACGGACGGCATCTTCTGTGGCGATGGTCCCGGCCCGCGCGCCATCGTGCCGCACGTGAAGGGGTATCTGCTGGCCTCGTCCGACCAGGTGGCCATCGATGCCACCTCCGCCCGCCTCATGGGCTTTGATCCCCTGTCGATCAAGTTCCTGAAACTGGCCCACGAGGCGGGCCTCGGCAAGGCCGACCCGCGCGAAATCGAGATCGTCGGCGAAGACATCAGCAACGTGAACTTCAACTTCCGCCGCAACCAGGAAACTCTGGCCAGCCGCGGCCAGAAGGCCATCTACCACGGCCCCCTGAAGCCGCTCGAAAACCTCCTCCTCCGCAGCCCCATCACCCCCTGGTCCTTCGCCGCCAGCCGCCTCTACCACGATGTGTACTGGTACCCGGCGCACAAGGAGCGCGTGAACTCGGTGCTTCGCACGGAGTGGGGCAAGTTGTGGGAGAGCTACGCGTAGCCGTCAGGCCGGTCTGAGGCGGCCCCGAGTCCCGTAGCAGCAAAAACTATGGCATTCGGCGGGCTCCTATAGCCGCGACGATATCAGCTTGACGTCGGCCCTGACCCACGACTTCTGAAACTGTGCGGCGGCCTCATTGGCGGCTTTGGTCTTGCCCTGTGCCATCAGGCTCTGCGACAGCCCGAGCAGCGCCCATCCATTGCCGGGATAGCGGCGCAAATCCTCACGATAGACCGCCTCTGCCTCCTTTGCCCGTTTGGCCTCGAGCAATGCCCAACCCAGGTAGTGGCGGACAGCCGGATTCCAGTCGGTCGGCTCGTTGTAGCGGAGTTTGTCCTCGCCGGCCACGCCGGCCTCGAAGTGTCGGATGGCCCCGGCCCAGTCACCACGGCGAGCTTTGATTTCGCCGGCGAGCAAGTCGCGGCCGATCTCGAGAATGTGTTTCGTCGTATTGGTCTCCCAGATCGTGACCTTCTCCAGTGTATCCATGGCCGCGAAGCGGGTCAGATTGGCCAGTTCCGCCTCCGCCATGTCGAACTTGCCGGTGCCGGTGTGGGCCATCCCGCGGGCAAAGTGCCAGACGCCGTTCGGATACTTGAGGTCGGCCGGCGGCTGCGGCGTGTTCAGGATCTCCGACCATCGACCGAAACGAACGAGGCCGTACAGTCCGACGTACGCATAATGTTGAAGAGTTCCGAGACCGGGATCGCGCATCATCGGGTGGGCCGTGCGAGCGGCCGTGCCCGCGGCGGCGGCGAGGGCCACCGCGCTCTGGCCGGAGAGGCAGGCGGCCGCGAACTTCATATGGTGGTTATGCGGCACGTAGCCGAGTTCGTAAACCCCCTGGGCATGGCACTGGGAGAGATAGGAGTCATCGGCCTTGGCGGCGGCTTCGTTCAGGTCGATCGCCTCCTGGTAGCGCCCCGTTCGAATGTAGAGATGACTGGGCATGTGGACCAGGTGGCCCGCGCCTGGCGCCAGCCCCGGGAGCTTGTCGGCGTAAGTCTCCGCCTTTTCGGGATGGTCCGACGCCTCGACGGCATGAATGTAGTAGTGAATGGCGCCCGGGTGGTTGGGGTCGGCCGCGAGGACACGCTCCAGAAAGCCCAGCAATTCCTTCGTGTTGACGTTCGGCTTGCCGTCCGGCGTCCAGTAATCCCAGGGTGTCAAATCCATGATGGCCTCGGCGGTCATCGCCAGGATGTCGATGTCCTCGGGGAAACGCTTCGCCACGTCGCGCATGGCCTGGGAAAAGGCCACGTCCAGCGGCTTCCGGTCCTCCGGCGGCGAGGCACAGTAGCGACGATCCAGTGCCTCGATGAGCGCCCGCTCACGCGGGTTGGCGGACGCGCGTCGCTTCATGGCCTCCCCGGTCAGGCGAGCCGCTTCCGGGGCCGCCGCCGAATCCATCGCCGCATTGATGTTCGGCCCGAGAACCAGACCGGCGCCCCACCATCCCATGGCGCAATCTGGATCCAGTCGCGTCACTTCCAGGAAAGAGCGATGGGCCTCGGCATGGTTGAAGCCATACGTCAGGATCATCCCCTGATCGAAGTATCGCTGCGCCATCGGATTTGACGTGGAGATCGGCCAATGCCGGCTACCGAGGTCATTGAAGAGGGGAGCCGGCTTATCCTCAGCACGGGCACTGACCGGGCCGATTGCGGACCAATCGTTGAGTGTTCCAAATGGCGCCATGAGCGCCACCGCCAACAGGACCCGACGAGAATTCATTGCGATCATGTCCTCGATCCTCTTTTCATGGACAACCAACGGATGTTTGGAGCTTAACGCTTGCGGTACTCCGGGTGAAATCCCCCGCCGGCTCATCTCGGCCTTTCATTGCAACATATTGTGCTGAAACTACTTGCGTCAAAACCCGGGACATTCAGTGGGAAATTCCCCAGTTTGATCCGGCTTCATTCCGACGTCTGGCGACCTCTTGGGGCCCCGAAACCGCCATTGGAAGGCCTGGCGAGGACTCGATCGTCGAACCGTTTGGAGTGGCATGCGACTTGCCTTTGTACCCGGTCGGATGATGAATTTCCTCACTCCGAAGGAGACGATGACAATGATGAGAATGACGGTGGCCAGGCGAAAATTCTTTCCGGGAATGTCACTGGCGGCGATGGTGATCTTCCTGGCCGGCTGTGGCCAGGGCGACTCGCCTATCTCGGAGCGTTCACCGACAGCACCCACTCTTGAGAGTCAGGCCGCGATTCAGTTCAACCTCGGCGACGGTGGTGATGGCAACGGCGCTTCGTCAACGAGTGCGCTGCCGGCCGGCGGCGAGTCTCCGGCGGCCGCTTCCGGCATCAATGCCCCGCTGACCGGCGAGATCCTGGAGATCAGCCAGCTTGTCCCGAGGCACGGTGCCACGCTGACAGTCGGCCGATTCACCTACCGTATCCTGCCGAACTCGCTCAGTCAGCCAACCACGGTGACGTTGCGCGACCTGACCGGCGTGGCCGGCCGCGTCGAGTGTGAGGTGCTTCCCGCTGACCTGACATTGAGCAAGCATTCACATTTGACGAGCTTTTTCTCGGACCTGATGCCCGTGGCCGGCTGCACGATGTTTGAAGTGAGCAACTCGGGCACGCCTTCGGAGGCATGGTTGCAGCTTGGTGGATCACAGAGCGGGGGCGGCTTGAAGGCCAACGTCTACGATGTCGGTCATTTCGCCCCCGGCACCTCGCAATAAGCTACCGCTCCAACGCACGACCCGGAAAGGAGGTCGGTGACGCTCAAATCACTCCTCGAGTCTTTCTGGACTCGCCTGATCCGATCCCGGCGCTGTCGGTGGTGACACCGTAAGCGCCGGGATTATTTGTGCGCCACCCCGGAAAACCGCTTCCCGTAGAGCCGACGAAATGGGGTAAGCTGAAAATGCTTGTTCTACAAGAAAATTTTCGATTGGAAATTGTCCGAGGTGGCGCTTCCGGGCACGGTCGGGGCCAAGTACACCATGATCGATGTCGGCAAGGGTGTGGGCGGCGGCATGCCGGTGAAACCAACTCCGGACGCACCGACGGCGTGGCTTGCTTATGTTCTTGTCGATGACGTCAAGAAGACACTCGTCAAGGCTCGGAAGAATGGCGCACAGGTGATTCTCGAGTATCACGAAGTAATGGGCATGGGTGCGCTCGGAATTTTCATCGATCCAACGGGAGCCACGCTGGGGTTGTGGCAGGTCTTCAAGAAGGCGCCGGTGCGAAAGCCGGCGACCAGGAAGAAGGCGGCGGCACCGAAGAAGGCGGCGCCCCCGAAGAAACGGAGAAAATAGCCGGCTTGATCACCTGACTCTTCTGTCGTGCTGGTTCATTGCGGCGAAACCAATGCTCCGTACAGGGAAGCCATGATGAGCAGAAAGAAGATTCCTGCCGTCCAGCCACCCATGACATCGGAGAACCAGTGGACCCCCAGGTAGATCCGGCTGAGTCCGACCCCGAGAATGGTCAGCACCAGGGCCAGCGTGGCTATCGTGCCCGGCATCCCCCGGCCGGCATGGACCCAGATCACGAATGCCATGAAGCCATAGAGCATCGTGGCGGTCATGGCGTGACCGGAGGGAAAACTGCGCCCGGTGACCGGTAGCAGCACCCTCACCAGTGTCTGGTCGGGCCGCGGCCGTCGAATCAATTCCTTGATCGCGTAATTCAACGGCAGCCCCAGCAACGAGAGCGCCGTGAGGATGCCGGCCTCCCGCTGATTGACCGCCCAGAAGAGTAGAGCCCCCGCGCCGCCTGCGACAAACAGTGCTGGTGGGTCGCCAAGAATGGTCAGGACACGCATCAGACGGTCGAGCGGTGCACTGCGCAGCCCTTGCAAGCGTGAGGTCAGTCTTGCATCCAGTCGCAGCACGGCGCCGGTCCGGGTAAGAAAAGCGGCGATCACGAAGCCGACGAAGATCAGTACCAGCGCGGTGAAACTCCGGGCCTGGTGGAGCTGCTCGAAGTAGGAGAGGAGTCCAATCGCCGCGGGTGTCACGCGGCCGCCACGACGACCCGGAGTGCCCCAGGTTCCGTCGTGATGGTGGCGGGGGTCGTTCCCACGATCTGGTCGTCGCAGTGAACCCGCATCCGTGTCCCGCATTCAATTTTGACCCGGCGTGCTTTCGTGGTTGTAACTTTGGGCAGATCATTGTGCGTTTGGTTCATGACGGCCATGAAGTAGCGGATCAACTCCATCCGGCTCAGGTCGCCAATCACGACGACATCGAAGTGGCCGTCCATCAGGAGTGCGTCGGGTGCGACGGGCACTCCCAGCGCCATTCGGGGGCCATTGGCCACGGTACACATCATCGCCCGCTCGAAAACAATCTTATCGTCAAGCGTCAACTTGATGCGCTTCGCCCTTGCGGAGAAGTACAGTCGGGCAACGGAATAGAGCAGCCGCGGGAGACTCTTGCCCGTCCTTTTGCCATAGTGCAGCAGACCGTCCGCAAAGAGTCCGATACCCGCGGCTTCGGTGAAGTAGCGGGACTCGATCTTTCCCAGGTCTATCGCGCGCACGCGGCCTGCCTGCAGGATGGACAGGGCGCCGTCAAGGTCCTGCGGCAGGCCCAGCGATTTCGAAAAATTGTTCGCCATCCCCAGCGGAATGATCCCCAAGGCTGTCTTCGAGTGCGCGAGCTCCTGAACGGCGAGACCGACGGTTCCATCACCGCCGCCGATGACGACCATCTCCTGACCTTCCTTGACGTGCCGCTGTATGTGGACTTGCATCTCGCCAGCAGAACTGCAGGCCACGACGTCCACTTCCATGCCAAGCGCCACCGCCGCCGCCTGAATCTTCTCCGGGGTTGGCTTGACTTGAAGTACCCCGGCGTTTGGATTTAACAGGATGTGAATGGTCATGATGTCTCAGTTTGGGGGGAGAACTGCGGGGAACCCGGCACCTGAAATTGACCTCGTTTCAACTGGTGACACGCAAACGCAAGCTGCATGCCAGCCGGTTGGTCACGGCTCGAATCGAGGCCAGGGCGCTGGCGATCGATTTGATTCAATCAATTGCGGCCGGGTCGTGGCCGGGGCACCGTTGAGTGAGCACTGGCACGTGGCTTGCACTTGGCAATTGGCCCGGCGAATGACCCGGGCCAGGTTGTCTTCTACCAGCAGAATCTTCCCAGCGCGAGTACTTTTTTCAGACTCCGGCTGGGGATCGAAAGGCAGGCAGAGCATGGCAGGCGCCGTCTGGAAAGGCTCGCTGGAATTCGGGCTGGTCAATATTCCGATTGGTCTGTTTCCGGCAGAGAACAGCGAGGAGTTCGAGCTCCATATGCTGGACAAGCGCGACCTGGCCCCGGTCGGATACAACCTGATCAACAAGACTACCGGCGACTCGATCGATCGCTCCCACGTTGTGAAAGGGTATGAATACGAGGAGGGACGCTACGTGGTCCTCTCGGAAGAGGAACTGAAGGCTGCAAACGCGGAGGCCACCCAGACGGTGGACATCGTCGGATTTGTCGCCGCAGAGGCCATCCCCATGTACTTTTTCGACCGGCCCTATTACCTGGCGCCGGAGAAGAAGGGGTTGAAGGCTTATGCACTCTTTCGTGAAGCCCTGAAGAAGTCGAAAAAGGTGGGCGTTGCGCGCGTGGTGTTACGGACGCGCCAGTACATGGCCGCCGTCTACCCGATGGACAACATATTGGTGCTCCAGCTTCTGCGTTATGCCGGCGAGTTTCGCGATGTTAAAGACCTGGACATCCCGGCGTCGACGACCAAAGGCTCGACCGTCAGTGCAAAGGAACTCGCGATCGCCATCGAACTTATCGGCAAGATGGCCGAGTCGTGGCGCCCGGCCACTTACCACGACGAGTACCACGATCAATTGATGACCTATATCGAGCGCAAGGCCAAAACCGGCCGCGGCCGG
>JAWXBZ010000208.1:0-11829 GCA_034440375.1 Candidatus Eiseniibacteriota bacterium | reverse complement strand
TGAATCTTTTAGTCGATTCCAGGATTGCATGGATTGGTGTCCAGATGCGGAATTCCCTTAGTTATGGGTTCTTGAGTGTTGGATCATGATCTCCGACAACGCGCAGGTATAAGGTGTCTTCGTGAATCTGAAACGTGAGGCGGTACTTCATGGTCACACTCGCCTCCCAGATGTCCGCTGTGCCCTTGATGCGCTTGGCGCGTAGACTGGGGTGAAACGGTTTGTTCACCTGCTTCGAGGCCAAGAACCGGATGGTCTTGTCAACGCGTTTCTGGATGCTGGAAGGGAGAACTTGGTAGTTCTCGTGAAAGGTCCGCGAAAAGGCAACCTTCATTTCCGCTTCGGACTGCCTGGTTTCCTTTTGAGGGCGGCAATTGCGGCTTCAGCCGATGGCGTCTCGGTTATCCGGCCGGCACGGAAGTCCTCATCAGCAGAGCGCTCCATGTCAGCCCAGCGTGGGCTCCAAAACCAAGTCTGAGCAGCGTCCACTTCTCGAGTCTGAGTTATGAGGATGCCGCGAGGCGTGGCTTCGACGTTTACATACTGACCCTCTTCCAAAGGGTAGGCTTCCCGCACCTCCTGGGGGATCGTGACCTGAAATTTCCGGCGAATGCGGGCTTTGGTGGCCATTTCGGCACTCATAGTTGGGAGCAAAGAGCTAGAGTTAGAAAGTCGTACTGTTAGACTAAAGCTTGGTGGGTCATTCTGTCAAGGAGCCCCAACAAAGACATTAGCGCGGATTCGGACAAGTAGTTAGCGAGCCGTGAGGATCGTTGTCTCGTAAGCTCCCCGTCCTGCAGACAGTTCGATTTGGTACTCCCGGCCTCCCTAAGCTTGGCACCGGACCTTGTCAATCCCAGGAAGTCTTGCAACTTGGCGGAGGGAGTGAGATTCGAACTCACGGAGCCTCTCGGCTCGCCGGTTTTTAAGACCGGCCGGGCGGCAGGCCGAGTACCGGGCAATGGGCGTAAGATCAGGGTCGTCCAGCGGCCGCCGCGCGCTTGCCGCATCGTCCACCCAAGAGGTCACCGCCATGCCCCAGGACAAAGTACGCGGTTCCGCCCGGGACCTGCGCCGGGCGGTTAAGAACCCGGAAAGTTACAGCCCCAAGCCCTGGTTTAGAAATCCCGATGCCGCGCCCCTGGACGAGTGGGCTTCCGCGATCCCGGCCAGATGAAAGACGCCCTCGAATCAGCCTGGATTC
Organism: Candidatus Eiseniibacteriota bacterium; assembly: GCA_034440375.1. Classification (GTDB taxonomy): domain Bacteria; phylum Eisenbacteria; class RBG-16-71-46; order JABDJR01; family JAWXBZ01; genus JAWXBZ01. The sequence continues at coordinate 10,625 of JAWXBZ010000208.1, read as the reverse complement.
CAGGTGACCAGTTGATGCCCGATCATCCGCTGCTCGATTCCGCGCACCAATCGCGGCGGGTTGTCGTGATGATCGACTCGCCCGACCAGCTTGACGAGCGGCCCCCTCACAAACAGAAAGCCACGCTCATGCTTTCGGCGATGCGTCATTACGCTGACGCGCTGCGCCGTGCGGGCTGGCGCGTGGACTATCGGGAGGGAGCGTCTTTCGGCGCCGAATTGCGGGCGCACCTGCGCGAAACGGGAAGCCGGAAATTGTACATGATGGAAGCCGCCGAATGGCAGGCGCGACAGCGGCAGCATCAACTTAAAGACGATCTTGACGCGGAGATCGAGATCATTCCCAATGGTCACTTTCTCTGTGAGCGGTTTGCGCCGGAAGAAAAGTCGGGCAGGAAATTAGTGCTCGAATTTTTCTACCGGGCGATGCGTAGGCATTTCGGCGTATTGCTCGACGCGACGGGAGACCCCATCGGTGGTGAGTGGAACTTTGATCGCGAAAACCGAAAGCCTTATGACAGCAAGATCCGCCCGATGCCGCCGATCCAATTCGCGCCGGACGCGATCACGGCAGAGGTGATGGCCAAAGTCGAGCGAGAGGCGAAGAGCAGCATGGGTTCAACCCGCGGCTTTGCGATGGCCGTGACGCGCGAGCAGGCGCTGCAAACGCTCGACGATTTCATCGTCCACCGGCTGCCGCAATTCGGCGCGTTTGAAGATGCGATGGCTGCGCGCGAGCCGATCCTTTTTCACTCCGTGCTCTCGCCTCTGATGAACATCGGGCTGCTTGGACCGCTGGAGGTGGTGCGGCGCGCCGAGGCGGCCTATCACGCCGGCGCAGCGCCGATCAATTCGGTCGAAGGGTTCATCCGGCAGATCATCGGCTGGCGCGAATATGTCTACTGGCGGTATCACCGGATGATGCCGGGCTTTCACGAACGCAACCACTGGCAAGCCGAGCAGCCCCTGCCCGACTTCTTCTGGTCGGCACAAACGGAGATGAACTGCCTGCATCAGGTAATCGGACGCGTGTTGGAGACGGGCTACAGCCACCACATCGAACGGCTGATGGTGCTGTGCAATTTCGCGCTGATCGCCGGAATCAAGCCGAAGGATGTCAACGACTGGTTTCTGGATGGCTACGTGGATGCCTACGATTGGGTCGTCACGCCAAACGTCATCGGCCTGGGCCTGTGCGCGGACGGCGGCGTGGTGGGAACGAAGCCTTACATCGCCTCTGCGGCCTACATCAACAGGATGAGCGACTATTGCAAAGGCTGCCGCTTTGATCCGAAAGCGCGCACGGGCGATGACGCCTGTCCGTTCAATTTTCTCTACTGGAATTTCCTGCTGCGGTTCGAACGCCAGTTGCGAGCCAACCCGCGCATGGGGCCGAACGTGCTCGGCCTGAAGCATTTGAACGAGGCGGAGCGGCAAACCGTCCAACGGCAGGCAGCGGCCTTTCTGAAGAAGCTGTGAGCGGGGAATGGCGAATGACGCCTCGCAGCGGATTTCGGCATCCATGGCCCCGGTTGGGCCGTTCAGTCCCCCGGCAGCAGGACCCAGAGTTCCGGGCGGCCACAATTGCAGTGCACCGCGCGGGACAGGAACCCGAGACCGGCCCAGGAGAGCGGCAGTACCATTCGCGCCGCGTGCCAGCAACCGTTTCCAGCCTTGGCTCGGCGCATCGACGCGAGGCGGCTGCCCAAGGCGGGCACGGGATGGAAGATCATCTCAACACCGGCCGGTCGATCAGGTTCGCCATCCTGCCGGGCGTCGAGGATGCGCAGCAGGCGTTCCACAGCAAAGGGAGAGAAGCCCTTCGCCCCGATGGCATGGTCGACCTCGAACACTCCGGCCCGGCTTGGCGTGGGCAACAGGAGCAGCCCGATGAACGACCAGAGCGTGAAGCCGATCGCCGTGGTCACGAGCCCGGAGAGCGTCCCCGTATCAGAGCCCGTCAGGCGCGCGGAGAGGATGAAGCCGGCCACGTTCCAGGCCAGCGCGAGGATCACGCCGCGCAGCCGCGACCCCGTGGCCAGTGCCGCCTCGCGCCGTGCCAGCTGGATCGCCAATTCATCGGACTTGAGTTCATGTAGCCAGGCCTTGGGCAGCACCAGCCTCTCAAGTCCGGGCAGTCCGATCAGGCCGCCGACGAAGCCTTCATCCCTGGCGTCGGCCATCAAAATGTCCCGCCCGTGCGCGCGATTGACCGAGGCTCCGGGAAGGTCCTTGCCACCGCGTTGATATCCGAATCCGCCTACGATCCTGGCCAGGGGAAACTGAAATGCGAGGAGACCGATGGAAAGCGCCGTAAATCCGAAAATCCCGCCCGGCGCGCCGAATCGTCCCTCCGTCGCGTGGGATCGGCCATGGCGACGGGGCAGGATGAAGCCACCAATCCAGTCGAAGGGCGCGCTGATGGCCACGTAACCCAGCAGGACGAATGCGAGTCCGCGCAGGTCGTATAAAAAGCCCTGGTGATCGAGGAGACGCCCGGGGAGTCCAGATACCAGGGCCAGGGAGGCGGCCAGGGTGAGCGTGCCGACGGTTGCTATTCCCAGCCAGAGCCGGGCACGCGCGTAGCTCATGTCACTGGCAGCGCTTCAGGCGACGAGGGAGCGGAGTAACGCACGCGGATAAATGATACATCCGTGCAGCCCGAGGAGCCGCGCCGGCATGGAAATCGGCTGTCCCCCGCCGATCGACGCGATGCGCCGACTTCCCACGCGCAGTTCCACTTCCAGCCCGGCGAATTCGAGGAGATGGGCCAAACGCGGGATCAAGTGGCGTGCCGCCCACACCGGCCGCCACAGTTCGCGAAGGGTAGAGGGTTTTTGCAGATCGATCACAAGCGAAGAACCCCGGCCGGAAAGCTCGATGAGCCCGGCCGGGGTCTCGATGTGAACCGCCGCGAGAACGTCCAAATGACGTCGGGCCCCTGCACCGCCCTCTTCCACACTTCCCGTGGTCGCTATCGCGCCGCCTGCTGCCAACGTCACTTGGAGACGGTATCTTTCGCGCGGATCTTCACCGTGCCATTGACCACCCACCGTGTCTGATTCGTCGTGTCGCCCACGCGGCTCGGCACGGCAACGCTGAGGTCCACGGCTTCATAAGTGATTTCGGCACCGCGGCCGGTCAGCCGGTCATAGAGGCCAATGGCAAGGTCGGGCCAGGTCTGCTGTTCATTTGACATGAGGAGCTCCTTAGGTTGATGAAACGGATTTGGTCTCGGGCGGTGTACAAGAGTTGCTATGGCTGCGGCTTACCCGTCGCACGCTGGAGCCATGAGATGCGCGGGTGGGGGGAAGGGATTCATGCCGATTCGTCCCCGCGCGAATGGTAGGGGCGGCACGGAAAGAGCGGCGGCCAGCCGGTTAGCGTTCCGCAAGGCTCTCCAGCTTCGGGTCGGCAAGACAGGTCTGCTTATCCTTGCCACTTCGGAATAGACCAATCCCGGCAACCTGGCGGAGTGGGTGAGATTCGAACTCACGGAGCCTTTCAGCTCGCCGGTTTTCAAGACCCGCCGGGACGAATACCTGTCACTTGAGTGCTGTCGAGCCAAATCGTTGTATCAGACTACGACCTCGTGTGCAGGACATGGGCGGCCGGCTTCCGCATGAACGCGCCCTGCCGGGGAGGTGATCTCGATCCAGACGTTCGGATCTTGCGCCACCCGGCATCCGCATTGACACGCCCTGGTGACCAACGAAGTCATGACGCCGAACGGCGCGTTTAGGGATTTACCACAGTTGACGCCGCAGGTCGTGGAAGAGCTTTTCCGGCGCCTGCTGCTGAAGTGTCACTCAATGCCCCGCTTGTGGACAGCCACACAGGCGGGACTTCGTCTTGTGGTTATGAAGGGGACCAGGCACGGGCAGGAGTGGACTTTGAACATGCGACCAATCGGCGACCAACGGGATCGGTGACAGCAGGCCTGACGCGTGAGGCACAGCTGGTGTAGGTTCCCCGGATGCCACTCACTCCCGGCACCCGCCTTGGCCCCTACGAGATCGTCGCCCCGCTCGGCGCCGGCGGCATGGGGGAAGTCTATCGGTCGCGCGACACGCGACTCGGGCGCGACGTGGCGATCAAGATACTCCCGCCCGGCTTTGCCGCCAACGAGGAGCTGCGCGCCCGCTTCGAGCGTGAGGCGCGGACCGTCTCCTCCCTGAACCACCCGAACATCTGCACCCTCTTCGACGTCGGCCGCGAGGACGGCACGCACTTCCTCGTGATGGAGCTGATCGAGGGAGAGACGCTGGCCGAGCGGCTCCAGAAGGGTCCGCTTCCGCTGGAGCAGGTGCTTCGCTACGGCGCGCAGATCGCCGACGCGCTGGGCCGCGCACACCGGCAGGGGATCGTCCACCGGGACCTCAAGCCCGGCAACGTGATGATCACCAAGGCGGGGGCCAAGCTCCTGGACTTCGGCCTCGCCCGATCCGGTCCCGAGGCGTCGCCGGTGCATGGGTTGACAGCCATGGCGACGCAGGCGGCGCCACTGACCCAGGAAGGGACGATCCTCGGGACCTTCCAGTACATGGCCCCCGAGCAGCTCGAGGGAATCGAAGTCGACGCGCGCACGGACATCTTCGCCTTCGGGGCGCTGCTCTACGAGATGACGACGGGAAAGCGGGCGTTCGAAGGGGCCACGCGGACCTCGCTGATCGCGGCAATCGTGTCGGGAACGCCGCGCCCGATGGGCGAACTGATACCGCTCACGCCCCCCGCGCTCGAGCACGTGGTACGCCGCTGTCTCGAGAAGGAACCGGATGACCGCTGGCAGAGCGCAGCCGACATCGGGAACCAGCTGCGCTGGATTTCCGAGGCTGGTTCGCGCGCCGGCGAGGCGGCCCCGCTGGCGGCACGGCGGCGCTTCCGCCTGCGCACCGCGTGGGCGCTGAACGCCGCCACGGCGGCGGCGGCCGTGATCATGACGCTCGCGTTCGCGACGCTGCGGCACGAGCCGATGCCGGCCATCAATTCGTCCGTCCTTCCTCCGAAGGACCTGCGCTTCGATAGCGGCCTCGGCGCAGCCGTGCTGGCGCCAGACGGTCAGCGCCTCGCGTTCGTCGCAGTCGGGCAGGACGGCAAGTCCGCACTCTGGATCAGGACGTTTTCCACCGGCTCCGCGCAGCTGATGCCGGGCACCGAACGGGCCACGCACCCCGTTTGGTCACCCGACAGCCGCCAAGTGGCGTTCTTCTCCTTGGGCAAGCTCAGGAGGATCGACGCGGCGGGCGGACCGCCGCAGGCGATCTGCGACGCGGCCGACGGGCGCGGAGCCGCGTGGGGGAGCGGCGGGACGATTCTCTTCACTCCAGGCACGGGAATGCCCCTCCACCGCGTGCCGGTGACGGGAGGCACACCGGTCGCAGAGACCGCGCTGGATTCCTCTCGCAGCGAGGTCTCGCATCGCTATGCTGAGTTCCTGCCCGACGGGAAGCACTACCTGTTCCTGGTCGAGTCCGCTGCCGAGACCCCGGGGACCGACCAGGGTTTCGCGGTCTTCGCGGGCGAACTCGGCTCGAAGCAGAAGAAGCTGGTGGTCGCCACGAACGGGCAGGCGCGGTACTCACCGGCGACGGGGTACCTGCTTTTCGTGCGAGCCGGAACGCTGGTCGCGCAGAAGTTCGATCCGCGCACGCAGGGCCTGTCCGGGGAGGCTCTGCCGGTTGCGGAGAACGTCAAGCGGAGCGCCCGATTTGAGGCGGACTTCAGCATTTCCCGGAACGGACTTCTCGCCTTCGAGGTCGGCAGCGCCACCGAGCCGGCCCAACTCGTCCTGATCGACCGTTCCGGAAGGGACGTGGGGCTCGCCAGCAAGACCGTCGCGGATTATCGGGCGCCGAGGTTTTCACGCGACGAGTCGCGCGTGGTTGCGGCGATCGCCGACCCGGGCACCACGAAGGGCGACATTTGGGTGTTGGACGTGGCACGGGGAACCTCCACTCGCCTCACCTTCGATCCCGAGAGCGACTGGGCCCCCTTCTGGTCGCCCGACGACCGGAAGATCTACTTCTCGTCCTCTCGCGCGGGGAAGAGCGACGTCTATTCCAAGTCGAGCTCGGGAACCGGGAAGGACGAACCAGTTTACGGGAGCCCCAATCCGGACTACCTCTGGACCGTCTCGCCCGACGGAGCGACGGCCTGGGTCGTGACCTTTCCGCCCAAGATGGGTTCGGACATCCTGCGGCTCGATCTGCAGACCGGGCAGGCCTCGGTCTTCATGTCGACGCCCTTCAACGAGACCCATCCCGTTCCCTCACCCGATGGCCGCTGGCTCGCGTACACGTCCAACGAGTCCGGGCGGGACGAAATCTATGTCCAGTCGCTCCTCGACGATGGAGGCAAGTGGCAGATCTCCACCGACGGTGGCTCGCGACCGGCGTGGACGCGCGGCGGGAGGGAGATCATCTACCAGGGTGCCGACCGCAAGCTCGTGGCTGTGGACATCCGCCTCGAGCCCATGTTCCAGGCGGGGACCCCGAATCCGCTCTTCGATCCGCGGGCCCGTGTGCAGAATCTTCAGGCCTGGGATGTTTCGGCCGACGGGGAGCGCTTCCTCGTGAACCGCGCGATCGAGACTCGCGGCGTGGAGCCCATCACTCTCGTGCAGAACTGGCCCGCTACGTTGAAGAAGTGATCGGGGGGGTACCAGCGGGCGGGCACGACGAGGTGACGGCCTGCAGCGACGCTCGCGGGTTCGAGTTGACCGCGTGCGCGTCGCCTTCGCGCGCATTCAGGCCGTGCTGACGTGTTACCTCGCGTGATCTTGCCTGGTGCTCGTAGTGGAATCCTCATCGGGCACTGCGCATCCCAGTGCTAGACCCGACGACGCGGCGAAGAAACTGTGCCCACGGGAGGCGCCGGCGACCTGTCGGCTCCGTGCGGGTTGGACCATTCCCACCAACGGCCACACCGCCGGCATCACCGAATCCCGTCACCAGCTCGGCACAGTAGGCGGCACACCCCGGATTCTCGAAAACTGAAAACGCTGTAACCTGGCGGAGGGAGTGAGATTCGAACTCACGGTGGCTTTCACCACGCCGGTTTTCAAGACCGACAAGAACGAGAATTCAAGACTTAGCCGACTCTCGAGCTAGGTCGTGTGGTCAGCGGCGTTTACAGTCATAGATTTTTGCAGGAAACGTAATTACGGCCAGTTTGGCTTGTGGCACAAGCTGAAGCAGCCTGAACTGGACTGAAGCACGAGGAATGAATTAGCGGGGCGAGCTCGGCACAGTTGTCGGCACTCACGGGCTATGCCCAAGGATTCGAACCCGGGCAGCACCTATCCTCGTATCTTGGTGATGGCGCACGACTTCCGATGTAACATCGCTAGTCACACGAGATGGGTCAGTACTGCTGTGTCCCCGGCAGTCCGCTCGATTCCCGCGAATCGACCCGAGCTATGGAGACGTTTTGGAGACGACTCAACTGTGGCCGCGACTTTTGGGTCATGAGGGTCGTCCAAGGTGAGAATCCAGCCCCCGCAGGCCAATCTGAGCAAGGAAAATCAATAGGTTGCAGGCGCGGTCGTTGGGCTTGGTTGGGTGGTCTTGGCTGGAGATTGGTCACAGTTGGGTCACGGTTGGAAACTCGTGGGAGCTAGGGGTGAATCTCTGGCACAATTCTGAATCGCATCATTACGGCATCTCATGCGATTACGGGCATGCCTCCGGCCACTTGACCGTTAATTGTCGTTCCAGACCGGTAGTCACGTTTATCGTCCATATCACCCCGTCGGAAGCCATGTTCGTCGCGGACATGCCGGCAACGTAAGCGACTTCACTTCCGTCCGGGGACCAGGTTGGGTTGATTCCGCCTCGCTGAGTCAACTGGTCCACGCCGGTGCCATCAGCATTCATCGTCCACACTTGGACCCCGCCTCCCGACTCCGATCTGGCGCTGAAGGCGACGAGGAGTCCACCGGGGGAATACTGCGGCCAGCGCTCCTCTCGACTATTGGTCGTTAACCTCCGTGCGTCTTCGCCCGACGCTGTCATGGTAAAGAGTTCTGAATACTGAAGTCCTGGTACGAAGCGCGTGTGAATGATCCGAAGGCCGTCCGGTGACCAATCTGGATACAACCACTCGCCGACGCCGTGCCTGCTAATGTCGGTCATCCCAGAGCCGTCGGCGTTCATAACCCACACGAGCTGTGCTCCGTTTGCATCATCCACGCTTGAGGTGTAACAGATCCGCTGGCCTTGTGGATCCCATCGAGGCCAACCATTCTCACCCTCGTCAGTCAGTTGGCGAAGGTTTGTTCCATCTCGCTCGACAACGTAAATGTGAGCATTGTGCACGAAAGCAATCCGCATTCCGTCTTGGGTCCAGTCCGCATCGAAACCGTAGGGAAGGATGCGGCGGGATTGCCCGGAGGGGAAATCCAAAACCCATAGCCCGGCTAGGTCGGGATCAGCAAGCGCCGACCCGTCATCACCTACGCACGTAAAACCATTATCCGTGTAGGCGAGTTGATTCAGGGTGGACCATGCCGGCGCCTCGTGATGCGGGGCAAAGACTGTTGTCGGTGGCTTGACCATGTTCCCATCATCGTCGGTACATCCGACAACACTCATGAGAGCTGCCAGCACCACCGCACAGCATCGTTGGCGCGTCAGGGGTACAAGTGGCCTGCAGCCTGTTCTAAACCTCCTGGAATGAGCGAGAAGCGGGAGCATGCGGACTTACCGTGCAACCGTGAGCTTACCGGAGGTCTCGCCTAAGCCGGTGCGGAGCCGGTATAGATAGGTTCCCGGTGGTACCAACGTGCCAGCTTGGCTCCGTCCATCCCAGCTGATTTCCTGTTCGAGCGCCTCGAAGGCTCCACTTTTGATAGTGCGCACTCGTCGGCCTTGGACGTCGAACACTTCGAGGCTGCCGACTGTCGAGCTGGGGATGCTGACCTTGAACACGCAGGGGCCGGTGACCGGATTAACGTGAGGGTGGACCGACATCGCCGTGACAGGATCGGGTGTATTCCCGACTTGGGAAATCGCGGTTCTGCCGAGCGAGGTCCATGCAAAAGCCGTATTACCTGCAGTCGTCGGATACCACCCGAGCGGCGTGCCGTTGATGTTTCTCACTTCATAGATGTACGTCCGTAATGTGCACCCAGACGCTGTAATCGTGCCTGGAACCGGCTCGCACCATCCCATTCCCCAATTCGGGTTGTCGGTCGAATACCCTCGAGTATCGACACCCCGCCCCCAAACCTCTGGCACTTCGGCGTAGGCACTAGAGAAAGTCACGGCTTTGCGAACTTCGTGGCGCTTGGCAAGGTATGTTCCGTCCGTTGGTCCGGCCCCGGCAAGAAAGCCCTGGGTGTAGTACGAGGACGTGGAGGAATGAATGGTTCCACCAGTTGCGGCCTCTTGAAGGAGGGCGTAGGGCGCCTCGAGGAAGAGTAGGGCTTTGTATGCATCAATGCGACCCATACCGAAAGTGTTGTCGAATCCAGGGGCTCCCTTGTCCGTGGCAGAAAGTCGAATCAGCTGCTCAATGTCGTCGTTGTATAGCGCAGGGTTTCGAGCGAGGAGTAGGCCGGCAAGTCCGGCCACGTGCGGCGTCGCCATTGACGTACCGCTGTTAGACCCGTAGGCAGGCGGAGAACCGGCTGCGTATGGGATTGTGCTCCAGATTCCAACTCCGGGCGCCGCCACATCGATGTGAGGGCCAGTACTTGAAGAGAATGCAATCGCGCCCCTTCGATCCGTGGAGCCCACCGCGATGATTCCCTGGCCGAATCCAGCCGGATACTGGGTGACCCCCGGGTCCGTATCCTCCTCATTGCCCATCGCGACACATGCCACGCGGTTCAACTTGTAGGCATTCATGAATGCCGCACGCACAGAGTCAGAATATCGAGCGTCCCCACCGCTGTCGGTCATATGCCAGCTGTTGTTCAGAATGTCCGATCCTGCTGTGACAGCATCCTGGATGGCGGCGATGGTTGCATCGTCTCCCGGCGCGTCGATGCGCTGCGAGTGGATGAGGGCATTCCAGTCAACACCTGCGACGCCTTCCGCTGGCATCGTGTTTGTGCGCGCGGCGGCAATGCCGGCGACGTGTGTTCCGTGATTCGGCTCGGATGGCGTGTGAGCCCAATGTCTCCAGTCACCTTGCCGAACAAGTCAACGTGGGTGTTGGAGACTCCGTAGTCGATGACGCCGATAATTGTCGTAGACGCGCCCGTACTTCTGGTCCATGCATCGCCGGCTTGGATGTCTTCGCCGGGTGTGCCTCCGCTCTGACCATAGTTGCGCAGGCTCCACTGATTGCCATTCTGGAATCGTGGGTCGTTCGGCTCGACCACGCATGCTTCCGTCGACCCGTTGCGGTGCGCATAGACAACCTCTGGAAATTGCTTGAGCGCGTCCGCGAGGGCCTGAGGATCGCCTGAGGCAGGCAGCCGTAACCGGTAGACGAGACCGAAATTCATGAGACGCACAACTTGACCGTTGTGGCCAACGCCGAGCGTGTCCGCGGGGTTAAAGTTCGGAAACGCCTTACCGACTATTGACTACTGCATAACTAATGTCTCATAACAGGCGTAAAGAAAGAGGCGTGCCCTGGATGAAAGACCGAAGCAGTTCTTCGTTCTTTTTGAGTCGC
>JAWXBZ010000207.1:0-5868 GCA_034440375.1 Candidatus Eiseniibacteriota bacterium | reverse complement strand
GCGTCGAGGCCGATACGTCCGGCACGCGGATGGTCAATGAGCCCCGCCCCTTTTCCCATAGCGCCCGGCGGGTGCCCAGCAGGAAACCGAACAGGTAGTCGCCGCTGGTGGTATCGGGCTCCACTTCCGGCGCGTCGCCGTGACGATCGAGGTCGACCTGGATGAAAGTCGCGAAGAAATTGTGCCGGCCATCGCGCAGCTGCTGGACATAGGCATGCTGGTCGGTCGAGCCCTTGTTGCCGTAGACGGCAATCCCCTGTTCGACGCGGTTTCCCTCGAGGTCGAACTCCTTCCCCAGCGATTCCATGACAAGCTGCTGGAGATAGCGGCTCATGAGGAGCAGGCGGTCCTTGTACGGAAGGATGACCATGTCGCGAAGTCCCTGCCCCGCCCCTTCATGATGCCAGGCGGCCGCAAGCATCGCGGCCACGTTTCGGGCCGGATCGGCAACGCGCGTGGCCTCGTCCATCGCGCGGGCACCATCCAGCAGCCGATCAATGGACACCCCTTGCAGCGCCGCCGGTAGGAGACCCACGGCGGAAAGCACCGACGTACGGCCGCCGACCCAGTCCCACATGGGGAAAATGTCGATCCACTTCTCCGCCCGGGCCTGGCGATCGAGCCCGCTTCCCGCTCCGGTCACGGCCACGGACTGCCGCGTCAGTTCGAGTCCCGCGCGCCGAAAGGCATGCGCGGCCTCCACCTGCCCGTTGCGCGTTTCCTTCGTTCCGCCTGATTTTGAGATGACCACGACGAGCGTGGCTGCCAGTCCCCCCTCGGCGGCAGCGATGTCCTCGAACAGGCGATCAAGGCCATCGGGGTCCGTGTTGTCACCGAAGAAAATCCGCAGCCGGTCGCGTCCGGTGCTGAGGGCGTCATGAACCAGCTGGGGACCGAGAGCCGAGCCGCCGATGCCGAGCAGGAGGACATTGCGGTAGGCCGGCGCTTCGGGGGGCACGAGGGATCCGGAATGGATCGACAGGGCGAACAGATGAATTCGGTCGACGGTCGCCTGGATATCGGCGCGGATCGAAGCCGTCGGAGCCAGCTCCGGCGCGCGAAGCCAGTAGTGCCCGACCATTCGATTCTCGTCCGGGTTTCCGATGGCGCCGGCTTCCAAATCCGTCATGGACCGGAGGGCCGCGGCGAGTTTCGGCAGGAGCACGGCCAGTGACGTATCCAGGCCGGCAATGCGGCTCCAATCGAGGGTGATCCCGGTGGATCCGGCGCCGGTGACGCGCGCCTGAAAATCGGCCCAGTTCATCGGTGGATCATGCCGGGATGGTCACGCCGCCGCAGCTTGAACCGGCGCCCGCCGTGCAGCCATAGCAGTGCCGACCCGTGACGATGCGCCGACCCGACAGCGCCGCCAGGTCAAAGGCGTCGATGTGCGCGGGAGCGCCGAATCCGATCGGGCGGTCGAGCATCTGGTTGAAGTCACAGTCGTACAGGCGTCCGTCGTGGCCGATTGAAATCATCGTGCGGCACATGACGCCGGCCACCGCGGCGGAATTGAAGGCGGTCAGCAATCTCGACATATAGGCCTCGTAGTTGCCCGAGTCGAGCAGGAATTCAAGGTAGCGGCTGATCGGCATGTTCGTGATCGCGAACAGATTGTTGAAAACGATACCGTGCTTCCGATGGAGCTGACGCCGGAAATCGGCTTCCAGCGATTTCTGGGGGGCGGGCAGAAACGCGCCGACCGGGTTGTAGACGAGGTTCAGTGTGAGGCCGCTGCCCTTACGGCCGTAACCGAGCGCATTAAGTGTCAGGAGCCCGTCGATCGACCGGTTGAAGACGCCATGGCCGCGCTGACGGTCGGTTTCGCGCTCCTGGTAGTACGGCAGGGAGGCGACAATTTCAACGTTCTGCTCCGCAAGGAACTCCGCCAGGTCTTCCTGGCCTCGCTGGCCGAGGATGGTGATGTTGCAACGGTCGATGACATGCCGCCCCAGCCGGCGTGCCTCGATGACCAGGTAACGAAACTCCGGATTCAGCTCCGGCGCCCCGCCGGTGATATCGACCGTCGGAATGTCGGTGGCCGCCAGTACCCGGAGGCAGCTGTCGACCGTGGCCTGCGTCATGACCTCCGTACGATCAGGCCCGGCGTCCACGTGGCAGTGGGCGCAGGTCTGGTTGCACAGCCGGCCAACATTGATCTGCATGACGTCGATGCCGGTGGCAGTCAACCCGGGCAGGCCGGCACGCTCGAGCCTGGTCGTGAAGGGAGGCACGGACAGGGTCGACTCGAGTATGCGAACCTGCTCGGTGGCCGAAGCCAGTGGCGATTGACGCCGGAGCAGGCTGCCGGTGACCGCAATCAAGGCATCTCGATTTTCTGAAGCGCGTTCTTCATCTGCACCCCGTGAACCAGGCTGGCCCCGCCGCGAATGGCACTGGCCACATGGACTGCCTCGGTCATCTGCTCCAGATTGCTCCCCTTTTCGAGGCAGGCTTGTGTGTAGGCCTCGATACAATAGGGGCACTGGACGGCGTGGGAAACGCCCAACGCGATGAGGGCTTTCTCACGCTCGGTCAACGCGCCCTCGGCGAAGACGGCCCCGTACCAGGCCATGAACTTCTCCCAGAGCTCCGGGCTTCCTTCGGCCATCTCGCCGAAGCGGGCCAGATCCGCCGGATTGTAATAGGTGTGCATGGATTCTCCGGGATAACGAAGGGGTCGGCCCTCTGTTGGATGCCGGGACCGGCAGGTTCGGTTCGAAGGATCACGGCGAGGCGGTCAGCGCCCGGCGTCACCCCGATTTACGCTTGAAGAACAGGGCGTCCAGCGATTTCTTTCCCGGGCCGGCCAGGACGAAGAAAATTGCCGGGGCCAGGTAGAGCGCGGCCAGCTCCATCCCCTCCCAGCCCTCCGCCCGGCTGCGCCAGAGGGCTACCACCATGGTGCCACTGATGAGTAATGCCGCCACCCGGGTGCCCAAGCCAAGAATCAGGAGAGCGCCACCCACCAGCTTGGAGAGCGCCGCGGCCCAGGCGAAGTACTCCGGATACTGGAAACCCATCTCGGCCACCCCGCGCGTGAATCCAACGATGCGCCGAACTCCCTCGTCATTCACGGCAAACACCTTGGGCCAGCCGTGCGTCATGAGGCCCGCGCCCACCACCGCCCTCAGAATCAGCCGGCCCCAATCTGCCGTGATCGCACCTTTGCCCGCGCTCGCCCCCTTACCTCCCGCCATCAAATCTCCCGTCCCAAGGCCTTCGCCACCAGATTCACCCCCACGCCGCGATCACCACTCGGTGCCGAGGAATGCCGCCTCGCCCGCCACCACCCGCTTGATGGCCTTTTCGAGATTGGATGCCTCACTCGATTTGTGTTCGACCAGCCAGGCCAGTTCGGCCCTGGCCTTGTCGATATTGCCCGCCTGAAGCCACGCCTCCCCGAGATACTCGTGGGCAAGATCGTAGTCGGGGTTCAGCTTGAGGCAGGTTTCGTAGGCTTGGAAGGCTTCGCCCAGCTGACCAAGCTTGCGGTTGCTGTAGCCGAGCATGTTCCAGGCCTCGTGAAAGCCCGGATCGAGCTTGACCGCTTTCTTGAAGCCGCCAATCGATTTCCGGTAGCGCTTGATCGCCTTTTCACGTTTATCCGCGGCCTTCTCTGCCGAATCCCCGCCGGCCGCCTTGAGCAGCCGGGCCTCGTCCATTTCGAGGGCGGCCTTCTCCGTTTCCTCGAAGTATTTGTCATAGGCTTCGATGGCCGAGCGTCTCAACTGGGCGACCTTTTCCTCGGGGCTTACAGACGCTTCCGGCGTGGCGGTGGGTGTCTCGGTTGAACCGCCGCCACTTGATCCGCCAGAGGCACCGCCACTGACAGCGAAGCCGACCAGGCAGAACAGGACAGCAGCCAGGAAAAGCCACGAACGGTGAATTGACGATCGGATGGTCAGCATGGGTGCCTCGGAGGTGGTGTCAGCCCGGATCCTGTGGAGGATAGTGTTCGAAGGACGCGACAACAAGGCGGCGGAACCCCGGAATGTCGGTGCTCCCAGCCTGACTCAATCCTCTCCGTACTGAAAAACCCGCTCCAGCGGAACGTCGGACACCCGCGCGATCCGAAACGAGACTTCCAGCGACGGCGAGTACTTATTTCCCTCGATCGCATTCACTGTTTGGCGCGTGACGCCGACCCGGTCCGCGAGATCCGCTTGCGTCATCTCGCCCTGATGGAAACGCAGTGCGCGAATATCGTTCGTGATGAGACGGCCACTCTTGCCCATCGCTCACGCCCCACGCCGGTAAAGAAACAGTTGCGACCCGATCTCCACGAGATGTGCCAGCACCCAGAATCCCAGCAGCACGTGCGTGAAGGCGAAGTTGCCATCCGTCAGGAGCGCCGTGCCGAGTGCCAGGAAAACACCCGTTGCCAGCACGTACGCTGCGTTGCGCGTGCCCTTCAGCTCGATCAACCGATCCCGCTCGTCCGTCTCCGTGTGACGGTCCGCGATCGCGATCACGATGTGCCCCACGACCTGCGTTATCACCAGCATCACGACCACCAGCATGAACAACACCACCTGCTGCGGCATCACGTCCCTCGCATGCGCCGGCAGCGCAGTCACGAAGTAGAAACCGAATACCGCCACCAGGCTGACGAACCTCAGCCAGAGGCTCTTCTCCTGAAACGACAGATTCATCTCATATCCTCCTCATCGGTTGTTGTCTGTTTTATCGGACGTTGTGTAAAAAATATTAGACACATCGCAAGGTATGCCTTGCTGCCAATGATGTCAAGTATTTCTTACAGCTTGTCCGGATCGGCCATTTTGGTCCTGGGTGCGATGTCGAACTCCAACCCGTCCGCACCGGGCGACTTGATGCCGGTCGTTGCCTGTGATGAGATGCGCCCGCTTCGACGGTTCACGACTCGTTGGCCCATCCGGGCCCGCCTGTGCCCGCCCCTCGGGAGGTCCCTTGAAACGATTTCCTCCGCTCGGATTGGCTCCCCTGCTCCTGGGCGCGGTGCTGGCTCCGCCGTCCCTGGCTGCCGGCCTGCTCGACGGCTACGCCGAGCCCGGGAGCGTGGCCGCGGAACTGCGTACCCTGGCCGGGCGTCTGCCCGGCGGTACGATCGTCGAGTACGGCCACTCGCCGGATGGACGGCCGCTCCTGGCACTCCAGGTTTCACGCGGTTCAGGCGATCCCAACATGAGGCCGGCCCTCCTGATCATCGGCGGCGTTGAGCCGGAACGTCTGGCAACGGTCGAGCTGGCCCTGGCCATCGCCGGGCGTGCCGGTGCGGTGCCGGATTCCGGCAGTGATCCCCTGGCCACTTCGGTGCTTTATGTGATTGCCGACCCGGCGCCCGACGGCCGGGCCCGTGTCCTGGCCGGCGGCGGCGGTTGGATCGGCGCCCCGGTGGACGACGACGCCGACGGACGTCTCGATGAGGACGGCCCGGAGGACCTGGATGGTGACGGCCTCGTTCGCTGGATGCGGGTCTGGCGAAACGGCGGCGCCTATCGACCCGACACCGCCGATGTCCGCGCCTCAATAAAGGCCGACGCGGCCGCCGGCCAGCCAGGGCAGTTTGATCTGGTCCGCGAGGGAAAAGACAACGATTCGGACGACCGGATTGGCGAGGACGATCCCGGCGGAGTCCGGCTCGACGCCAACTTTCCACATGGCTGGGTGCTTTTCGGACCGGGCGCCGGCCTCTTCCCGATGTCGCAGCCCGAATCGAAGGCGCTGGCGGATTTCGTCCTGGCGCGACCCAACATCGCCATGGCGCTGGTGCTCGGAAGAGAAGAAATCCTCAGCGGCGAGGGAAAAACCGCCCCGGCACCCGATCCCCCGGCGAGCTTTCCCTCGGCGGTGCGGCAGTCTCCGCTTCCCAGCCCCAGCGCCATG
>JAWXBZ010000206.1:0-3858 GCA_034440375.1 Candidatus Eiseniibacteriota bacterium | reverse complement strand
TCCTGGGCCGGATGCCCGACGGCCGGAATCTTCCCCAGCAGTTCGTACACGTCGGTTTCGAATCGGCGGTAGATCGGTGCCGCCGTGAGTCGGGTCAGGTATTTCGTCATGGCCCCGACGTTCGGACTGATCGACATCTCGTTGTCGTTGACGACGACAATCAGGTCCTTTTTCAGATCACCGGCATTGTTCAACGCCTCGTAGGCCATGCCACCGGTAAGTCCGCCATCCCCGACAACGGCCACGACCTTGTTGGTGCCCCCCAGGTGATCGCGCGCGGCCGCCATTCCCAGCGCCGCCGAGATGGCCGTCGAGGCGTGGCCGGCGCCGAAGGCGTCATGCTCCGATTCGTCGCGGCGCAGAAATCCCGAAAGCCCCTTGTATTGCCGGATGGAGGGAAATCGATCCCGACGGCCGGTCAAGATCTTGTGGGGATAGGCCTGGTGGCCGACATCCCACACGATCTTGTCAATCGGCGAATCGAAGACATGAAGTAACGCCACCGTGAGTTCCACCGTGCCCAGCGACGCGCCGAGGTGGCCGCCGGTCTGGCTGATCACGTGGATGATCTCCTCCCGGACCTCGTCGGCCAGCGTCTTCAATTGATCCGCCGAGAGCCGATGCAGATCTCCGGGTGAGTCGATCATGTTCAGGTAGCGTCCCATGACATCCTTTGTGAAAGGGGGATCAGCCGTTGGGGGGGTACCAGGCCAGCGCGAAAAGGATGCCGAGAATCGCGCCCACGAGCACTTCGAACGGCGTGTGCCCCAGGAGCTCCTTCAGTCGCCCCTCCCCGGCCTTCCGGTGATGGTTAAACTGTTCGTCCACAATTCGGTTCAGGATAGCAGCTTGCAGCCCCGCTGAACGCCGCAGGCCGGTGGCATCGTACATGACGATGAAGCTGAAATAAAGGACCACCGAGAAGAGAGTGGACATCCCACCCTCGCGGACGTAGATGGCCGTCGACAAGGCGCAGACTCCGGCCGAGTGGCTGGACGGCATCCCGCCGGTCGAGGTCAGGACCCGGAAATTCGGCCGCCTGCGGATCGCCCAGTCCGTGGCGAACTTCATGGCCTGGACCAGGAACGCGGCCAGGAGCGCCAGCAGCCACGGCCGCGCCGCGATGAAGGCCATCACGCGCGGCCGGCCTGCCGGCGGATGGAGATGTAATCGGCCAGACCCAGAAAATGGTCGACCCACTTGCCAAAGGCCGGCGCTTCCCTGGCCGCCTCGTCGAGCAGCCGGGTGACGTCCCGCTGGCTCGACGGAAGCCCGTGCGCCGCCGGCCAGGTGATCTTGCCCAGCCGCTCGTCCCCGCCCGGCTTCTTGCCGAGCGTCGTGCCGGCCCGCCGAACATTCAGGATGTCGTCGACGATCTGGAAGGCCAGGCCGAACGGTTCTCCGTAGCGATTGAGTGATCGAAGCGTCCTTTTGTCGGCGCCGGCCAGCATTCCGCCCACTACCAGGGATGAACGAAGCAGGGCGGCGGTCTTCCGCCGATGAATGTATTCGACTTTTTGCCGGGTGGGCTTCGCCCCTTCCCACTCGAGATCCATGACCTGGCCACCGATCATGCCGTCGGTGCCAATGGCCCGTCCAACCTCGTCCATGACGTCCAGGACCGCCTCCGGCGTCGTACCCGAAAAGCGGCGCAGGCGCGCCAGGACGTCGAATCCGAGTGCATGGAGCGCGTCACCGGCAAGGACCGCCACGCCCTCGCCGAACACCTTGTGGTTGGATAGTTTTCCCCGGCGGTAGTCATCATCATCCATGCAGGGCAGGTCGTCGTGGATGAGTGAAAACGTGTGAATTAGTTCGATGGCCGCACCGGCGGAGTGGGCAACGCGCCCCTTGCCACCCGCCGCCCGATAACCCAGGACGACCAGGGCCGGCCGAATCCGCTTGCCACCGGCGAACAGGCTGTAACGCATCGCCCGATGGATGACTTTTGGCATCACCTTCGCGGGCGGCATGAGCCGCTCCATCAAGTCATCGACTTCGCGGCTCGTCGTTTCGAGAAATTCGGAGAAGGCGACCATCGGATCGCTCGACCGGTCAGACAAGAGCGTCATCATCTCCTTCGAGCCCGGGGCGGGCGGGCGTCGTCGCAGGCAGGCCCCCCTCCCCGGCGATCAACTCCAGGACGGTGGCCTCGGCCCGGGTCAGGCGCGCCAGGCACTGCTTGACGAGATCGCTCCCCTCCCGAAACACCGCCAGCGACTCATCCAGCGTGATGTCCCCGCGCTCAAGCCGGTTGACAATTTCTTCGAGGCGGGTCAGGGCGGCCTCGAACGACGGGGCGGCGGATTCAGGGTCGGATTTCGCATTCGACTTGGGCGGCATCGGTCCTCTCCGGTGGTGTTTCTTGCGGCGGAATTCTATCACCGCTCCCGGACCGGGCCAATGACCGACGGTGGCCAGTGCCGTCAGTTCAGGACAGCCCTCAAATGTCCCCGGGACCCCCGGGAATTGTCGATTCCACCCGCACGGCGGCCCGATCCAGCGCGAACTGAAGCATCAACCGGTCCTCCGGGCGCAGATCTCCTGCCGTCGTCACGACCGAAGAACCATCCGCTCGAAGCACCAGCGCGTAGCCCCGCGAGAGGACGGCCGTCGAGTCGAGGCTGCCGAGCTGGGCCGACAGGCGATCCAGGCGGGCGCGTGAGCGGGTAAGGAGGTTTCGCAATGCCGGTTGCCGGCGACGATCGAGGTCGGAAGCACGGCGGCGGGCGTCGATGAGGCGACGCTCGGTGCCGAGGGCCAGGCGCCGGGCCAGGTCGTCGACCCGCTGCGCCTCTTGCGTCAGAAAATCGCGTGGACGCTTGAAGCCGTGAGTCGCGGTGATCGATTCGATTCGACGTCGGCGAATCGTCAAACCATCGACCACGGCACGGTTCAGTTGCCGGTTGAGTCGTTCGATCCGCTCCGACCACTCGCGGGCATCGGGGACGACGAGTTCGGCCGCGTTGGATGGGGTGGCGGCCCGCACATCGGCGGCGAGATCCGACAGCGTGACGTCCACCTCGTGGCCGACCGCCGACACGGTCGGGATCCGGCTGCCGGCGATGGCCCGCACCACGATCTCTTCGTTGAAGGCCCAGAGGTCTTCCATCGATCCACCGCCCCTTCCTATGATGAGGACATCGGCCTGGCCCCAGCGGTTCATCAACTCGATGGCGGCGGCGATTTCAACGGCACTCCCCTCCCCCTGGACGCGGGTCGGCGCGAGGACTAGTCGCACGCTGGGCCAGCGCCGTCGGGCCACCCGGATCAGGTCCCGGACGGCGGCGCCGCCCGGCGAGGTGACGAGGCCGACCACGATTGGAAACGCCGGAAACTGCCGCTTTCTTCCCTGATCGAACAGGCCTTCGGCGGCCAGCTTTCTCTTGAGTGCTTCCAGCGCCATGTACAGCGCCCCGAGTCCGGCGGGCGACATCTCGGCGGCGTTCAACTGGTACTCGCCCCGCGGTTCGTACACGGAGAGCTTGCCGCGAATTTCGACCTCGACCCCATCCGCCGGCTGAAATCGGAGGCGCTGTGCATTTCCCTTCCACATGACGCCGCGGATCTGGGCCGTCGAGTCTTTCAGGCTGAAATAGAGATGCCCCGAGGCCGCGCGGGTGAAATTGGAAATCTCGCCACGAACCCAGAGTTCGTCGATTTCTCCCTCGATGAGTTGCTTGACGCGACGGTTGATCTCCGACGGCGTGGTGATCCGCCGCTCGAAAGAGAAGGCTTCCATCGGACTCACAGGGGGCTCCCCTCCCCCGCAGCGGCCGCGGCGGTGTTCCGGCAGAGAGCCGCCACGGTCAGGGGACCGACGCCTCCCGGCACGGGGGTGATCCATCCGGCCACGGT
>JAWXBZ010000205.1:0-37315 GCA_034440375.1 Candidatus Eiseniibacteriota bacterium | reverse complement strand
GGGCCGGCCCGCTCGGGATTGGGGCGTGGGGTGCCGGTACCGAGGAGGACGACGGTGGTGGAGTCGTTGGCGGCGGCGGCGTGGCGCAACTCCAGTTGAAGAGCTGCGGGAATCATCAGCAGGATCAACCCCGCCAGACGAAGGGCTTTTTCCTCACGTCTCCAGTGTGCCTTCGATCGAAACAGCCCTGAGTGCGAGATCATCTCCACCGTCTCCGCCTGTTGAAGCTGGCCGGAACTCGTTCGCCGGATTGACGATGCATTGGCATGTCCGAGCGTTTGAGAATGACCTCGAGATCTGCCATCAGTCACCTCTCCGGTTGATCTGGTTCATCCACTCGACTCATGCCAGCAGGCGCGCAACGGCACGCCCCCACTCGTCGCGCTGCTGCCGTCGCCAGGCTGAACTTCGCTCTGGCTTGAATGTCGTGTCGATGGCGCGGGCAGAGTCCGCCTCCTTCGGCGAGGCCCATATCCCCGCCGCCATCCCGGCCAGGAGCCCCGCCCCGAGCGCCGTTGTCTCGATCATCCTGGGCCGCTGAATCGGTATCCCCAGAAGGTCCGCCTGAAACTGCATCAACAGATTGTTGGCCGTGGCGCCGCCATCAACACGCAACGCGGCAATGCGATGACCGGTGTCCTGCTGCATGACCTGGACAACATCGGCCGACTGCTGGGCGATGGATTCAAGGACGGCACGGGCCAGGTGGGCACGCGTGGTGCCGCGGGTGATGCCGAAGATGGCGCCTCGGGCGTCGGCGCGCCACCAGGGAGCGCCGAGGCCGGTAAACGCCGGAATGACAGTGACGCCGCCGGCATCGGGCACGGTGGCGGCAAGAGTTTCAATGTCGGCCGAATTCCGAATGAAACCGAGACCGTCGCGCAGCCATTGAACGGCGGCGCCGGCGATGAAGACACTTCCCTCCAAGGCCCAGGCCGGTTCGCCGCGTGGACCGCAGGCCACCGTCGTCAGGAGGCCGTGTCTGGATTCGCGCGGCTTGTTGCCGAGGTGTACCAGCACGAAAGCGCCGGTGCCGTAGGTGTTCTTGACCTGGCCGGGCTTCACGCACCCCTGACCGAACAGGGCGGCCTGCTGATCACCGGCCATGCCGCTGATCGGGATGCCGTCCGGAATAGGCGCCGCGCCCATTGTCGTACCGAACTCGCCGCTCGATGGGCGCACTTCGGGCAGACAGGCGTCGGGCACATCGAACAGGTCAAGAAGTTTCGGACTCCAGGCCAGCCGGTGAATGTCGTAGAGCATCGTGCGGCTCGCGTTGGTTGGATCGGTGGCATGCACCGCGCCGCCGGTCAGTTTCCAGAGTAACCACGTATCGATGGTACCGGCCACGAGATCACCGCGGGCGGCGGCACGTCGCCAGGGTTTCTGATGTCGGAACATCCATTCGAGCTTGGTGGCCGAGAAGTAGGGATCGAGCACCAGGCCGGTTGATTTCCTGATGAATCGTTCCTGGCCGGCGCGACGGAGTTCGGCGCAGCGCTCGGCCGTACGCCGATCTTGCCAGACGATGGCGGGACCAACAGGTCGGCCGGTCTTGCGATTCCAGAGGATTGACGTTTCTCGCTGGTTCGTGATGCCGACAGCGGCGATACGTTTCGACAGGAATGCACCCCGGCTCAATGCCTGGCGGGCGGCCCGAAGGACACTCCTCCAGATTTCATCACCGTCGTGCTCGACCCGACCGGGGCGCGGGTAGTGCTGCGGAATCTCCGCGTAGCCGCGCGCTTCAATGGCGCCCTTTCGATTGATGAGGAGCACCGTCGTGCCGGTGGTGCCCTGGTCAATGGCCATCACCAAGGGTGAGTTCATGAGATCAGTTCTCCAGTCCGGGCGATCAGCACCTGTTCCGCGACGACCGCCTGGCGATAGTGATTCAATTCGAATTCGCGTTGCGCCTGCGACCAGCCGAGTCGTACTCCCATGGCAGTGGCCAGTGCGTCCGTACGGCCAAGACCGCGATCGTCGGACAGCCAAAGAGCGCTCCGCCGACGCATGACGTCGTCCAATCGCCTGGCAAAGAGATCGTGAATCGCCGTATCAGCCAGGCCATCCGGGTTAAGGGTATCTTCCCATCGAACCAGTTGCGAGGGGACCTCATTGGCGGCGGGTCGTGCCGACCCACCGAGATGCCTTCCCACGGCAGTAAGCACATCCCGCGCCATCAGTCGAGCCGTCGTGTATTTCCCGCCCGTCACCGTGATGACGCCATCCTCACTCAGGATGCGATGCTCGCGCGAGGCGCGGCCGATCTGGTCATCAGCGGCAAGGAGCGGGCGTATCCCGCTGAACAGGGCGATCGGCGGCTGATCGGCCGTGGCCGGCATGAGGAGGGCCAATTCGCGACGGAGGTAGACGATTTCCTCCACCGTCGGGTGGCGCTCTTCGTCACGTGGCGGCGATTCGACGGCCGTTTCGGTGGTGCCGACCAGACTTCGTCCCTGGAAGGGAATGATGAAGAGTACGCGGCCGTCGGCACGTGCGAAGAAGAGAATGCCGTGCCCGCGGGTCAATGACGGATAAACGAGGTGGATGCCGCGCGTCGGGGCCAGGAGGCGCGATGGCGCCTGTTGATGAACGCCGAATTGCCGAAGCAGCCAGTCACGGGTGGCGTCTGTCCACGAGCCGGTGGCGTTGACGACGACCCGGGAGCGGATCACCTCCGGTGATTTGTTGTCACTGGAAGCGAGAGTGTCACGGACGGAAATCTCGAAGTGGCCGCTGCCATCACGCCGTGCCGCTGTCGATTCGCTCCATGTCCGGATGATGGCCCCGTGCGCGCGGGCCTCACGGGCCAGGGCGATCGTGAGCCCGGCATCGTCGACGACACCGTCCGAGTAGGCACCGCCGCCCCGGCACATCGACACGTCCAGCGATGGTTCCATCTCACCGATGTCGCGGGCGGAAAGTCCGGCCGCCTTCTCGAGGTTCAGGGAACCGGCCAGGCGGTCGTACAGCCAGAGGCCGGCGCGGAGTCGGAGCGGGCTGACTCGCCCGCCGGTTCGTAACGGGAGCAGGAAACGCACCGGTCGTGAAAAATCAGGCGCGCGGTCAATCCAGAAGCGCCGTTCGTGGAGCGCTTCGCGCACCAGATTCAAGCGGCCGTGCTCGAGGTAGCGCAGGCCGCCGTGAAGCATGTGGCTGGTGGCACCGCTGGCGCCGCTGGCCAGGTCCGCCAGTTCGATGAGGGCAACGGACAGCCCGTGTCGCGCCGCAAGGCAGGCGGTGGCGGTGCCGGTGATGCCGCCGCCGAGGATCAGGAGATCCGTGGTTATCATGGGTGGTTGGATGATATCCGAGTCTCTCTACAAGGTATAATTGACCGATGGAGCGATCAAGCCTTCAGACTCGGGTCATTCGTCATGGTCAAGGGGAAGGACCAGATCCAGCGACGACCCCCGAACAGCGGCTCGCAATGGTCTGGCCGCTGACTTGCGATGTTTGGGCCTTCATGGGGCAGCCAGTTGATGAATCCCGACTACCTCGACATATTGTCCGAGTTATCCGCCGCCGGGGCTGAGTTCATGGTGGTAGGAGCCTATGCTCTGGCCATCCACGGACTGCCCCGTGCTACCGGTGACATCGACATCTGGGTGAATCCGACAGTGGACAATGCCCGCCGTATCTGGTCCGCCCTGGTTCGATTCAATGCCCCACTTCAGGATCTTGCCGAAGCTGATCTTTCGGTCGATGGCTTGATCTTTCAGATCGGCGTGGCCCCTCGACGCATCGACATCATGACGTCTATCGATGGCGTCGGCTTTTCGGAGGCGTGGGCCGATCGAACCAGCACGAGCATCGGACCGTTGGTCGTCCCGGTGATCAGCCGTTCCAACCTCATGCGCAACAAGCGGGCCAGCGGGCGCCCCAAAGATCTGGCCGATCTGGCCTGGCTCGAGTCCTCCGAACCCTCCTGAGCCATCCCCCGGCCCAATCCACTATAATGTGGGGGCTTTTCGTCGCTTTCGGAGGTCGTGTGTCCGTTGAAGCTGTTGTAAATAAACGAGTTATCCGAAATCGACGAGCCCGCCGAATCTGGGCTGGACGGGTGGATTACGATCGCGGGCAGGAAATCCAGAAGCGATTGGTCGAGGAACGACAAATTGGGGTAGTTCCCGACACGCTGCTCCTCCTGGAACACCCGGTCACTTATACAATTGGGCGAAGCGGCGGCGAAAACAATCTTCTGGTTTCCGAAAAGGAGATCGAGGCGATGGGTGGTACCGTTCGTCGGGTCGATCGTGGCGGCGATATCACGTTTCACGGACCGGGACAGCTGGTGGGCTATCCAATCGTCGATCTGAATGAACATTACCGGGATGTGCATCGTTATCTGCGCGACCTGGAAGAGGTGCTGATTCGTGTCCTTTTGCGCTACCGCATTCGTGCGGATCGGGTGGCCGGGCTTTCGGGTGTCTGGGTCGGTCAGGACAAGGTGGCCGCGATGGGCGTCCATGTCAGCCGCTGGGTGACCAGCCACGGTTTTGCACTGAATGTCTCGACCGATCTGGCCCACTTTGGCCGGATCATCCCCTGCGGGATTCAGGATCGCGGCGTCACGTCGATGGAACGACTGCTCGGGCAGACCGTGACCCTGCCGGAAGTGGCGGAGGCAACAGCCGCCGAGTTTGCCGAGGTGTTTGGGTTGAACTGGGAGCCGGACATGTGGGTGCCGGTTTGATGTAGAGAAGTAACCTTCCCCGTCCAGGAAGTTTGAGGGAGGGTGGATTTTGAGCTAGTTGGACTGATCAGAAAGATGGAAACCATCGCGATCGGTGGGGCCATCGGTCAACTTAGCTGCTGGTCAAGCGGTATGGGCCTGGTCGATGGCGAAAGCGCAAAGGACTGGCACTGGTTCGCCTCGAAAATGGGACACTGCGCTGGGCGGAGCTTCACTGGTATGAATGCCACGGTAAGGGCATCAAGGAACTCAAGATCAAGCGATTCGTGCGGGAGGGGCAATGAGACAATCAGGACGCAGTACCCAGTTTGCCCTTTGCCTCGATAGTCGTCGATATCGGGCATCGCTGGTGGCCCGCAAGGTCTACAAAGTGCTTCCCGACTCGGATGCGGAAAGCCACGGAATGTTGCGGGTTGTCGACGAGTCAGGGGAGGATTACCTCTATTCGAGCCGACGATTTGCGCTCCTGGAACTGCCTCCGGCGCTGAGACAGAAACTGGCAACTGCCAAGTAGCTAAAGGAGCGGTCTTGACCGAAAAGAAAAAAAACGGACGCGGAGGAACCGCGACGAAAGCGCCGGCGGGCCGGAATGACGCTCCGCGTGTCACGACGCCGGAACGCCCGGCGACCTACGGAACCCCGCTCCCCTACCCGGTGATCGAGCCGCCGAAACGGGAGATCTTGCCCGGCGGGGTGACTCTGATTCGTGACGATGCCGGCGAGGTAATCGGACCCTGGCCGGATGGCAAGCCGCCCCCGCCGCTCTCCCGCGCACTGGCTGATCTCTGGACGAAGGAGCAGTTGCTGGCGGTGCATCGCTTCATGCGCCTCTCGCGCGAGATCGAGAACAAGGTGATCAACCTGTATCGGCAAGGGAAGATTTCGGGCGGCGTGTACCTGGGGCGCGGCAATGAAGCGACGGCCGTGCCGGCGCTCTTCTGCCTTTTGCCGACCGATCCCGTTACGATTCTTCATCGCGACCTGGGCGCGCACCTGGTGCGCGGCTGGACGGCTCGGGAGATTTTCATGCAGTACTTCGCGAAGCGGGATGCGCCGAATTTCGGCAAGGACACGGGGCTGCACCTGGGCTCGCTGGAACGGTTTTCGCTGGCTACCGTCAGCCCGCTCGGCTGCATGATTCCGGTTACGCTGGGTTGCGCCTGGGGTCTCAAGATGCAGGGAAAGAACGCCGTCGGCCTGACCTTTACCGGTGATGGCGCCACCAGCCTGGGTGATTTTCACGAGTCGCTGAACTTTGCCGGCGTCTGGAAGGCACCGTTCATCCTGATCGTCGAGAACAACCAGTTTGCCTACTCGACACCCACGGGGCGGCAGTTCGCCTGCGCGCGGATTTCCGATCGTGCGGCCGGTTACGGCATGCCCGGTACCACGGTCGACGGAACCGATGTGCTCCAGATGCTGGCCACGGTGAAAACGGCCGTTGATCGTGCGCGGCGCGGCGACGGGCCGACGCTGATCGAATCGGTGACGATGCGGATGCGCGGACACTCGGAGCATGATGATGCCTCGTACGTGCCGAAAGGGATGGCGGAGGCGTGGGCGGGGTGGGATCCGATCATGAGGTATGAGGAATTTTTGATGTCGGCGGGTTACATGGACCAGCGATCGCTCGACGAACTGCTTGCGGAATTGTCGGCGTCCATCGAAGAGGCTGTCGACTGGGCTTTTGCCCAGTCGCCCAATCTTGGCCCCGAAGCGGCCGAAGGGGTTTACGCATAATGGCAGTCAAGACCTACATCGAAGCCCTCTCCGACGGCCTGCGCGAGGAGATGCAGCGCGACAAGAACGTATACATGCTGGGCGAGGATATCGGCCAGTACGGCGGCGCGTTCAAGGTGACCAAGGGGTTCCTCGAGGAGTTCGGGCCCGAGCGGATCATCGACACGCCGCTGGCCGAAAGCGCCATCATTGGCGTGGCCATCGGCTCGGCCATGATGGGGATGCGTCCGGTGGCCGAAATGCAGTTCGCCGACTTCGTGGCCTGCGGCTTCAACCAGTTGATCAACAACGCGGCCAAGATGCACTACCGCTGGGGCGCCGCTGTTCCCATGGTGGTGCGCCTGCCCAGTGGCGGCGGTGTCCGCGGCGGCCCCTTTCACAGCCAGAACCCGGAAGCCTGGTTCTGCCACACACCGGGACTGAAAGTCGTGGCTCCCTCCACGCCAAACGACGCCAAGGGGTTGATCAAGTCGGCCATCCGCGACAACAACCCGGTGCTCTACTTCGAGCACAAGTACCTCTACCGTCGAATCAAGGAAGAGGTGCCCGAGGGAGATTTTTCGATCCCGATCGGTCGTGGCGACATCAAAAGGCCGGGTGCGGATGTCTCCATCATCACCTATGGCTCCATGGTCCATGCCAGTCTGGAGGCGGCCGAGAAGCTGGCCGCCGAGGGGATCAATGTGGAGGTCATGGACCTCCGCTCGCTGCTCCCCTACGACCAGGAAATGATCGCCGACACGGTGAAGAAAACGAATCGGGCTGTGGTGGTGCATGAGGCCACCCGTACCTGCGGCTTCGCGGCCGAGGTCATGGCTTTCATCGTCGAGGAGCTCTTCACGCACCTCGATGCGCCGGTGAAGCGCGTCACCTCGATCGACTCGCCCGTGCCGTACAGCCCGCCGCTCGAGGACTTTTTCATGCCCAACGCCGACAAGATCGCACAGGCGGTCCGTGAGGTCGCGGCGTTTTAGTATTGAAGCAAGGATCAACTGAACCGGAAGGAGCAGCACATGGCACGCATTGACATCATCATGCCGCAACTTGGCGAGTCGATCGCCGAGGGGACGGTGGTGAAATGGTTGAAGAAGCCGGGCGACAAGGTCGGCAAGGACGAATCAATTCTCGAGATCACGACCGACAAGGTCGACTCGGAAATCCCCTCACCCTCCGCCGGCATCCTGGTCGAGATCGTGGCCCCCGAGGGGACGACGGTCGGCATCGGCCTGCCGCTCGGCATCCTGGAAACGGACGCCACGGCGGCCGCCGGCGCAACAAAGTCGGCGCCCGCTCCCGAGGCGGCCAAGGCCGAGGCGCCGGGCACAGCGCCCGGTGTGGCGGTGGACTCGGTGATTCCCAAGGCACCGGTCGAGACGTCGGCGCCTCCCTCCGAACCGGCGGTGGTTGGAGCGCACGATACCGGAAGCACCAGCGTCGGTGGCGGCAATGGCGGCAACGGTGAATCCACCCGCTTCTACTCCCCCCTCGTCAAGCGTATCGCGCGCGAAGAGGGCGTGGCACTGGCCGAACTGGATCATCTGACGGGAAGCGGCCAGGGGGGGCGCGTCAACAAGGACGACCTTCTCGGCTACCTCGAGCAGCGGAAGGCCGGCGGCGTAGCCATGCCGCAGGCGCCCGGAATGCCGGCGGGCATGCCGATGATGCCGGCCGGAATGCCGCAGATGCCGTTCATGCCCCAGTTCGCGCCGATGCCGCAATTCAATCCCATGCCGGGCATGGGTGGTCCGGCCGCGCCGCCGCCCGTGCCGGCCCACTACCGCCTGTCGCGCGATTCGGGAGCCACCGAAACCCGCCTGCCATGGGACAACGTGCGGAAGAAGATCGCCGCGCACATGGTGATGAGCAAGTCGACCAGCCCGCACGTGACCTCGTGCGCCGAGATCGACGTGACCACCATCGTGGCTTTCCGCGAAGCGTACAAGGATATCTTCCAGAAGACGCAAGGCGTCAAGCTGACCTACACCCCGTTCTTCCTGCATGCCGTGGTTAAGGCCATCCAGGACTTTCCGGGAGTCAATGCCATCGTGGATGGCGAAACGACGGTCATCAAGCATCACATCAACCTGGGAATGGCCGTGGCGATGGATGACGGCGGCCTCATCGTGCCGGTGCTGAAGCATGCCGAGGAGAAGAACTTCGTCGGCATGGCCCGTGGCGCCGACGATCTTGGCCGTCGCGCCAAGTCAAAAAAACTGGTTCCGGATGATGTTTCCGGCGGGACGTTTACCATCACCAATCCGGGCGTCTTCGGCGGCCTGTGGGGAACACCGATCATCAACCAGCCACAGGTGGCCATCTTCGGAATGGGCACGATCAACAAGCGGGTGGCCGTCGTCAACAACATGATCGCGATTCGCGACATGATTTACGTGACGCTTTCGTACGACCACCGTGTGGTGGACGGCGCGCTGAGTCATCTCTTCCTGGGCCGCGTGAAGTGGTACATGGAAAACTACAGCCCGGTGGGACAGATCCCCGGGATCATCTGAATTTGAAGTCGAAAGGCAATTCAACGATGTCCGATCACCGCGATGAGGCTCCGCTTCGGCGGAGTCTCATCCGGCCCGACGAGGCCGATCAGTACAAGTGGAACGACCGGGGGCGTGCGGCCGGGCGCCCGGATGCGAACGGCGCCGAAACGCCCGGCGCGCCGACAGCCACCGCCGGCGTCAACATCCCCGGCCACCGTCCGCCCTGGCTCAAGGCCAAGCTCCCCGGCGGCGCCACGTTCAACGAGATGAAGGAACTGGTCCGTTCGCACGGACTCAACACCGTCTGCCAGAGCGCCAACTGTCCGAACATCGGGGAGTGCTGGAACGAGCGTCATGTCACCCTGATGATCATGGGTTACACCTGCACCCGCTCCTGCGGCTTCTGCGATGTGTTGACCGGACGTCCGGGTGCCCTCGACCCGAGGGAGCCGGCGCGCGTGGCCGACGCCATCCGCATCATGGGGCTCGACCACGTGGTCATCACCAGCGTGAATCGTGACGAGCTGCCGGATGGAGGAGCGGCGCACTGGGCGGCCACGATCCGCGAGGTGCGGCAGGCGAATCCGGCCATCACCATCGAAGTGCTGGTGCCCGATTTCCAGGGGGACACGACGGCCGTCGATGTCGTGCTGACCGCCGCCCCCGACGTCTACGCGCACAACATCGAAACGGTGCGCCGGCTGCAGAAGGGGGTGCGGCCGCAGGCCTCGTACGGCACCAGTCTCATGACGCTGCGTCATGCCGGAGCGGCCTTCGGCATCACGAAATCAGGGTTGATGGCCGGCCTCGGCGAAACCGAGGAAGAACTCCGCGAGGCGCTGCACGATTTGCATCAGGCCGGCGTTGCCATCGTGACGATTGGCCAGTACCTGCAGCCATCCCCGAAGCACCTACCGGTGGACCGCTGGGTTCACCCCGACGAATTCGCCCGCCACAAGGCTTTCGGCGAATCGCTCGGCATCCAGCATGTCGAGTCCGGCCCCCTGGTGCGATCAAGTTATCGGGCGGGACGCCAGGTGCGGGAGATGCTGGCGCGCCGGGCCCTGTCGGCTCAGCCCGCGATCTCGACCAACCAGTAGAGTCGATCGAGGCCGGGCGCCGGCTCCTGGTCCCCGATGAGAAACGTCTTCGGTCCGGTCCAGATCGGGTTGCCCCGCCACACCCCTTCGGTCGGAACCAGGAGGGTGTTTCCCTGGCCACTCTTGGTCACGATCCAGACGCCCCCTTTGTTGTTCGGTTCACCGAAGCGGGGGCCGAGTTTGGCCACGGCGATCCAGTTGCCATCCGGCGACCAGGCCGCAATGTCCTGGGAGTGATCGCGATCCGGACGCCGGTCATCGCCCGCAAGATCAACGATCGTATTGGCGCGGGTGATGCGCGAGTGGATGTAGAGTCGGCGGGTGGCGGTGGCCGTGGAATCAATCGCGTAGCCGATCAGGGCGATCCGGTTGCCGTCCGGCGACCAGCCGGCATGATTCGGTACCCAGGTACGGAGCGGAGCGACCCAGTGAAAATCGCCGGTCTTCAAGTCTTCCATGCCGACCGGCTGGCGCGACTCCAGATCGCGGGCCTGACCGGGCTCCAGCGTGTCAACGCCGACGCAGACGACCGCATCCCCTGTGGGGGCCAGCAGCGGGCGACTGCAGCCGAAGAGGTAGAGTTTCGGCAGCTGTTCCCCTGGCCGGAAGCGGAAGACGGATGGGGTCGACTTCCGGTCGTCGAGAATGTCCTGGTACAGGAAGGTCTTGGAATCACCGTACCAAGTGACATGCGGATCGGCATCGGTCACCGGGATTTGGTCGATCCAGAAAACAGCGTGTCCACCGGACGCGGGCGCCGACGCCGGCAGCATGGTCGTCTGAAGTCGATGGACACCGGTCGAGTCGGTTTCGCAAACAAGGAGGGTGCGACCGTCCGGAGCAACGGACAGGAGTTCGCCGATGCCGCGCGTACCGAGCGGGATCGGTGCGCTGATGCCGGTATCCGGCCAGTACTGGATCAGGGCCGGGGCGTTCTTCGGATCGCGGCCGAGGGTGTAGACCACCGAATCATGCCAGGCCACTATCGTGCCCGGCACGCCGGTCAGTTTCGTCTGGCTGACGATGCGGGGCACGGCGTTGGCCGTGGGCGCGACGATCATCACAAGGGCGGCCAGAAGCAAGCCGGCAAAGGCAGTGCCATCGATTCGGAATCGAATCATGCGGGACGCGTCAGGGATAAAGAATGACCTTGCCGGCCTTGCCGGCCGTCATGGCGGCGAACCCCTCTTCGAATCGGTCGAGCGGGAGTTCGTGAGTGATGACCGGACTCAGATCGAGTCCGCGGTCGGCAATGAGCGCCGTTCCCTGGTACCAAGTGTCGTACATCCGACGACCGATGATGCCGTGAACCGTAACCCCCTTGAAGATGATGTCGCGGGTCACATCGATTTCGAACGGTTTCTTCGGCAGGCCCAGGAGGCCGATCCATCCACCCATGCGCAGAAGTTTCAGACCGAAGTTCACACCGGCTGGTGCGCCGGACATTTCGAGTACGCAATCAACACCCTCGCCCCCGGTGGCCTTCCGGATGGCTTCCTCGACGCCGGGCTCATCGACGCGGAAAACGCCGTCGGCCCCCATCGTCCGCGCCATATCGAGCTTGAAATCAACGACATCGGTGGCGAACACCCTGGCTGCCCCGGCCGCACGGGCCACCGCGATCGAAAAAAGGCCGATCGGCCCGCACCCCGTCACCAGAACCTGCCGCGCCGCAATCGGCCCGGCGAACGCTGTATGCACCGCATTCCCGTACGGTTCCAGGATCGTCCCTATCTTCGAGGGAATGTCGTCCGACAGCGGCCAGCAGTTCGAAGCCGGGATCCGGAGATACTCCGCCCAGCACCCCGGCTGATCCACGCCAATGATCTTCGTGGCCACGCAGACATGCGCGTTCCCGGTCCGGCAGGGATGGCAAACCCCGCAGACAACATGGGTTTCCACCGCCACCCGCTGCCCCATCGCCAACCCCTCGACATGACTCCCCCGCGCCACCACCCGCCCACAGCACTCATGCCCAATGATCAACGGGGGCTTGATCCGATTCTGAGCCCAGTCATTCCAGTTATAGATATGAAGGTCGGTCCCGCAAATCGAAGCGGCTTCAATCTTTAGCAGGACCTCGTTGGGCCCGATGCTCGGCACCGCCACTTCCCGAAGAACAAGCCCCGGCGCCGCCGTCTCCTTGACAATGGCCCGCATGGTCCGGGGGATGGTGGTCGGCGGCGGCTCGGCAAGCGCGGTCGTGGTCGTCGGCATACTAGAAGCGTATCAGGGGGTTTGGAGGGGTGGCAAGGAGGCTATCCCGCCCACCGCCGAAATGACTGAAGTCTCGTCCGGCGGACCAGATGACCGGTTTACATAAACTTTGGGGTGGTGGTTCGCTCGCTGGGCGGGGCGTCCGACCCTGGGCGCGGCTCGAGGGGCCGTATTCGCTCGGGCTGCCTGAGGTGACAGGCATCCCGCTCCCCGGACCGGACCAGCCCCGCGATGAAAGCCACGAAGGAGCTGAGGAACGGGGTCATTGAAGTGGCCCTCTGCGTGCGGGTCACAGGTGTCGAAGGGAGCCGGAGACAATGCCTGGCAAGGTGGGCTAAGTCACATCAGGTGCGGTGAAGTCTTCGGGAGGGACAGTCAGTCAGTTGGAGCGCAGTGCAAAGGTGAGCCGATAGACACCTGGCAGGGTGTCAGAAGTGCTGGATGTCGCTATGTTCAACGTATCCGATCTCAGGTCCTGGGCGCTTGCGTACATTAGTCCAAATGGTGCAGTCGCACCAAATATCTGAACGGAATAGTCACCGCCTGCGCCGGAGAAGCCAATCCGTTCGAATGACTCGCTCGCCGATCTCTTGTGAAAAAGGCTTGCGCCACTGATCGGTTGACCGGACGCCAATACTGTGACCGCGCCCCGAAGCATGATCGCCGAGTCGCTAATCTTGTCATCATCCTCATCATCGTCGCAAGCGAAGGCAATCAAAAGGAAAACGGCTGACAAGAGTCTGCGCAGATGACTGGTCATATGAACCTCACTCGAATCTCACCTTTCATCGTACGAGAACAGCACGTTTCGTAACGACGTTTCCAGAGCCATCGCAAACTCGGAGAAAAAACACACAAGCGGCGCAGTGATCGCGCGATGAGTCTTTACCATCCCACGATTGCGAAGCGTGGGCCGCTGCAAATATAATGAGCATTGCCGCGCGTCGAATCATGCTCACTTCCCACCTCCCCGGGCCACGCTGATGATTCGCTCAAGATCCGCGTCGGTGATGTTGAGATCGGAGGCCACATTTCTTTCACCCTCACTCAATGAAAAAGATGTTTGAGTCGCACGTGAAATGAAATCTGGTACGCGCACGGCCTTGTCGCCCCAGTAGTATTCAATGTGCCCCTCTCCCAGGAGCCAGACAAATGCCTGTCGCTCATTCTTCGACTGGCCTTGGATGAACTTCACCAGGCCGGTCGCATCGGCGGCGGCTGTGAGAAAGCGCTCTTCCTCAGAAGGGGCAGGACGTGGGTACATGAGAATCGTCGGATCAGCATCTTCACCGAACCAGACTTTCGCGGAACCATCCGACGCGATTGGCTTGAAGTCTGGATTCAAGCCTGTCTTGTCGACGATCTCAATTGCGCGCTGAGCTCGGTCCCGTGGCGCGGTCCCCTCCGGAGCCAGGAGAAACGTCTCGATGAACGCGCTCATCCAGAGTTCGCCTGGTGAGCCGTCCATAGCGGGCTCTGGTGGGCTGTAGTCGAGGGCTAGAATGCCATTGGCAGTGAGTCGCTGGGTGTCCGGATCGTAGGCAAACTCTAGCTCTTCGCCTTCCTCAAAGATATGGCCATGAATAATAAATGAGTGCTGCTCAGAAACGGTCACGACGTGTGGGAGTTCAATTGGTGGATTTAGTGGATCGAACTGGCTTGAGTGTAGCTCTGCTTGAGCACGGGGCTCAGTTGGTGGTGATGGAGAGCGGAAACCTTGCCCCGCGTTGGGGCCGCAAGGATTGTAGCCGTCGAGCTCAGCGCCTGATTCGAAGGTTGCGAACCCGAGTGGATATGGGTTGCTGAACAGTGCTGGGGTATCCAAGGTATCGACGCGTGAGTCACAGGCTGCTACTGCGGCAACACTGTCAACTGACCGAAGAGTGATTCTTAGGGTATCCGCTGAATAGGCCGCACAATAGAGATACCCAACAACAGTCTTAACTCCAGTGCCAGATCCCTCCGGCTCCGATCGCTGGCAAGATTGGACATTGTTCCAGGTCACCAGGTTTCCAGTACCAGAACCGGGCCAGCCAGGTTCAGCAAACTCCAGAGTCGCGCAATTCGTCCAGCTGTAGATATCTATGCCTGACTGAGCCACGTCGTCATAGCCGATGCCAAACTGAACGCCAGCCACGCCGGCGACTGAATCGGCGTCGGTCACGAGTACGTACGCGAAGTAGGTCGCCGGATAGAGATCCCCGGCAGTCACAATGCTCGAGCAGGGTGGCGTGGCCTCGGCCCTGGTGCACGGACCCTTGGTCGTCGGCGCCAGAAGATGAATGAGAATCTTGGCATCGGCATTCGGACCGGCGAGGGAGACTCCCGAGAATGAGCCAAGAATGGTCGCGGTGAGAAGGCAGACTCTGAAGGTAGCTGCCAGGGAGCGCTCGCGCATTCGATTCTTCATCTTCCGACCGTGGCGAATTCCGGGGCGATTCAACCAGTTCGATCTATTCGTTCTCATCGCCGCCCGTGGGCGGGATGATTTCGGCCTCATGGCATCGATACGCGAATTGGAGAACGCGACGATTGACTCACTCGCCACAGGCCGGACGATACTCGATCTCAGTCTAGTTGCGGGAATCAGCAAGCTCTTGATAGCACTGTTTTGCCTTCTCCCAATTGCCACCCAACGAAAATCGATAGCCTGCCATGCTGAGTAATCCATTCTGAGTCGCGGGATCCCTGGTCATGGTCCTTGCTCGGAGTAAAACTTCGGCCGCCCGACAGTTGTACTCTCGATACTCCGTTGACGTGGCGGAGTCCCTCGGAAAGCAAAATGCCTTTCCAGAATATCGGTCCGCGAGCAGTACAAATACCTCAGTACTCGGCCTCGTTTCTGCCAGTGCTTCAAGAACGGCGATGTCATCCTCAATGAGCGTCAACCGCTGGGCAGTCGTCAGTTCGCGAGGCAAGAGACGGCTGGCCTTGAGCTGCGAAAAAATTGTGCTGTTTGAGCCCGCGTCATCTGCGCAGCTATCCGGAAGCTGACTTTCGCAGTTGGCAGTCTGCTGGCACAATGTGAGATGTGACAACAAAACAAGTGCGCAAGCAGCGAGTCTTGAGCTGGATGATGTCGCGGATGTCGGGCTCATCAGCTCTCCTAAGTTAACAGATGTGTCTCGAACCCCGGTTACAAAGTCGCAGGGATTCAAGGTTCAAACCTCGGCGCTGCGCGATCTGGCGGGCGCCCAGCTCCGGCGCATCGGTGGCGGCGCGATCGACCGCCTAAATCTCGTGCGGCAGCAGCCGGATCGGTGCCTCGAAATACTGCGAAGCCGGGTAATTCACGAAGTTGGAGACCCGGGCGGTGTAGAGGCAGGCGAAGTCTTCGACCTGGTGGCCGAAGCGGCTGGTTTCGTTGCCTTCGCGGAAGATGGAGCCCCAGAAGCTGTTGAAGGCCTGGTTGGTTTCGCGGCGGAGGAGGCGCGATTCCATGATGGCGTTCTGGAGTTCGTCGTTCATGCGGCGGAGTTCATCTTCGCGACGGCCGAGGCGTGACTGCACTTTGGCCACGACGGCGGCGTCGGAGCCGCCCAGGTTATCGGCGATCAATGCCAGCTTGTTTCGTTCACGGCGGACGAACGCCATGTCGGCGTCCAGTCGCTCCCGCAGGGTGGTCAACTTGCCGAGCCGATCCAGTTTGGGTCGGATGGATTCGAGGACACTCATTTCGCGCTCCAGCTCCTCGATGACCATGGCGGTACGCCACCCGACTGATTTCTTGGAACGCAGGATGTCGCCGTAGGTGTGGTCGCCGAAATAGAGTATGCGATCTCCCTGGTAGCCGAGGCGTTCCTCGAGGAACCGTACCCCACCGCCCGACCAGATGGCGGGGCCGGACATCCCCTCGTGCTGACGCTCCGGCTCGTCGTCTTCGCGGTGGGTGAAGAACTCGGGCTTGCGGGCATCGACGATGATCAGGTCGAAGAATTCGCGCCAGCTGGCGCGCTCGCCCAGGTGGCTGTTCAGGAGGAAAGACAGAAGGACATCGGTGTAGCCGTACTCCGAATTGGTGAGCAGGAACAGCTTCTTGCCGGCGGAACGGAAGTGTTCCAGCGTGGCGGCCATGCGGGGATCGGGCTTCAGATACTTCGCCGGATCCGCAACGATGACGGTCTTGATCGTGCCGTCGCGGTGGGCCTCGTCGATCATCTCGCGCACGTCGGTGTAAATCTGCGAGAACGAACGGCGGTCACGCTTGGGCATGGCCTGGTTCAGCTCGACCAGGAGGAGATAGAGATAGACCTCCGGCAGATGAAAAAGGGTATCCACGGAGGCGTAGCCACCGGTATTCGACAGGTGGATGGGCCGCTGGTGATACTGCTTCTTGCGCGCGTCGGTGTGGAGTTCCGTGCGACCGTGGTACGCGCGCGCCACGTAACTGTGATAGTTCATCTTGATGATGTTGCCGCGCTTCTTGTCGATGACCAGCCCGCGGATGACGAAGCGGGGGTCGTACTCGTACTCAAGGATGACGGCGGGGTACCCCTTGTGCACGACCAGCTTCTGCTTGGTCACGTTGAAGGCCAGTGTCTCCACCGGAATGGGATCATAGTGGGCCAGCGTATGGTCCAGGTCGAAGCCGATGGCCCCGAGGCTTGGCAGACGGAGGTTTCGGTTGACGAAGACACGCCCCTTCCGCCCGATCCGGCGTTCCTCGGGGGGGGCCACGCGATTTTCGGCCGTGATGGGCAGTTCGGACATGGGACTCCTTGATGGTCGTGGGCGGGCATTATAAGCCCCGGCGGCGAGGCGGCCCAGTCACCTGCCCTTTTCAACTCCATTTTCGGCCGGCCCTGCCGATCTGTTGACGAAAACCCATCCGCGGGAGAACTGCCTCATGCCGTCCGTTGTGCGCAAAGTCGGCTTTCTCTGCCTGCCCGATCGGCAGCTCGACCTGTTTTCGGAAGTGACCCGCAGGGACGGCTTTCGTCCGGAACTCGTCGTGGATGCCAACCCGGCTTCCTGCGCCGTCAAGATGGCCGAGATTCTCGAGATCCCCGCGTCCGGTGACCTGACGCTTTTTCGGCGCTACCCTTGCGACATCATCGTGATCCCGGATGACCGACCTGACCTGCAGGTGGATATCTGCAAGATTCTGGGTCCGGCGCTGGCCAGTATCTTGACGTGTCGGGAAATGGCCGCCTTGCTTGGTATCGCGGACGAGGACGACGCAAGCGACGTGCCCAGCACCTGGGTCCTGCCACTGCCCGGGGCGATGGCAACCGACGCGTTACCACCGGCATCGCTGGCGCCAACCCCCGCACCCGCGAAGCCGAAGGACGACCCCCTTGAAATCGTCCGCCACCCCCTCGAATCGCTGGACGTGTCGGAGGATGACACCGCGAATGCGGCCTCCAATGCTGCCGTCCTACCGCGTCCCCGTAATTATGAGTTGGAGGTCACGACCACGCCCGCCTGGTTTGATCTGGCCCAGAATGCCGCCGGGGATCTTCGTCGGATCTCGGAAACACTCGACCTCGCGAGCGATCAGCAGAAGCTGCTTCGGCGGATCCTCGAAATCGCCGTCAAAGCAGCCGGGGGCGACTCCGGCAGCATCATGCTGCTGGACGGGTCCGGTCAGCATCTCCGAATCGTGGTTGCGGACGGGCTGTCCGAAGTGGTCATCCGCACGACCAGTCAGCGCCGTGGCGACGGCGTGGCCGGGCAGGTCCTGCGCGATGGACGCGCCCGCATCCTGGTCGACAAGCTCGATGATCCCCGTTATCGGAACGGCCGCGAGCGCTCCGATATCCAGTCGGCCATCGTGGCCCCGGTCCGGGTTGGTGACCGCACGATCGGCGTCCTGAACGTGTCGAGCAGCTCACGCCCCAACGCCTTCACGGCCATTTCACTCGAGCAGATGGAGCGCTTCGGCTCCGAAGTGGCCGAGGTCCTGCTGCGAGCGCTCCGGCCCGTTGACGGTGATCGATCGCTGGAACGAAGCCTTGAAATCGCCGTGGAATCGCTGATGGCCCTGGATCAGCCGCTCGAATCCCGCCTGGAGGCCGTGCTCGACAAACTGGCCACGGCCACTCATGCCGCCGCCGCGCGGCTTTACCTGCTGGATGGCACCGGGCGGCGCCTCGAGGTGGCGGCCGAGTTCGGGCCCGCTGCCCCGGGCCTTCGGCGGACGCCGGTCATGGCCGATCGCGGGTTCTCGGCCCGCGCCATGGAGCGGAAGACACCCACGATTCTGACCAGCGATTTCGAGACGACAGGGGCCCGCGCGTTGATTCTCCTGCCACTTCCGGCGGCCAGTCCGATGGGACTGATCGAGCTCGAGGATCTCCCGGCGGAGGAGCCGGGATGGACCGAACGCCTGGCTGCGTTGACCGCCGCCACGGCGCGGCTGGCATCGCGGCTGGAATTCGAACGTTCGCAAAAATTGTTGATGCGGCGAACCCGCCAGGTGCTCCGCCTGTCCGATCTTACCGGCGAGCTCCTGGCGGCCGAGAGCGCCGAAGCACTTTCCCGGCTGGCCGTGGCCGCGGCGGCCGACATCGTCAGCGCCGATCTGGCCGTGTTGCGCCGGCGCGATTCCGACAACCTGGAGATTTCGAGCCCCGACGGTGTCATCGGGGAGGCCGAGGGGCTGCAACTGGTGGCTCTCGACCTGGAATTCGGCCAGGTGGCCCTGGGACTCGCACGGCCCGCCACGCTGGACGACTGTCCGGCAGAACTCGAGGATCGCCTGACCCGCGAGGGTGGTGTGTGCTGGGCCGCGGCCTTCCCAATTCCCGGAATTGCCGACGGCCTGCTCTCGGTGTACCGGCTGTCGAAAACGGCCATGATGGCCGATTCGGAGGACATCTCCATCCTTCGGCGCCTCGTGGGGCTGCTGGGCCAGACGATGATTCGCCTGGAAGCGGGAGATCTGCCCGGGGGCGATGTCGACCGCTTCATGCGGTGGACCGTCTTTCAGGAACGGGTCGCCGAAGAGATGAAACGGGCTGATCGCTACGAGCGCACCTTCGCACTGGTCACGCTGGACCTCGAGGGAATTCGAGCCATGGCCGAAACAAACGGGGGCGACTGGCTGGAGGGCGCGCGCTTCGCCCTGACCGATTTCGTCCTCTGCCAGATACGTGAGATCGACATTCCCTGCTGGGTGCGCGAAGGACGCGTGGCCATTCTGTGTCCCGAAACGCCGGATCTGAAAAGTTCGTTCGCCGATCGCCTTGGAGAGGAATGGCGCAGGCAGTTGTCGCAGATCAAGCTGGCCGATCTCGACCGGCTGAATTTCACGGTCAGCGAGATGCTCTACCCGCTCGACCAGCGCGATTGGGAAGCCACGCTGGACTGGCTCTCGGATCGATTCGACGCGAGGAGCGCCGCGCTGAAAGCCGGCTAGACCTGGCAGTCCGGACAGTAATACGTCGTCCGCGCCGCCTGCACCATCGATCGGACGACGCCAGAGCAGCGCCGGCACGCCTCGCCCCGCCGATCGTAAACACGGAGTTCCCCGCCAAAATCGCCGTATCCCTCCACCGACGGGCCGATCCAGCGGGATAGCGAGCACCAGTGCCGGATGGAATGACGGAGCAGCTTTGGAATGGCGGAAGCGAGGCGATTCCATTCGGCCGTCGTCAACGAATTTGCCCGGCGCGCCGGGTGGATCCGCGTTCGGTTCAGCACCTCCGAGGCGTAGATGTTGCCGATGCCGGCCAATCGCGATTGATCGAGCAGGGCCAGCTTGATCGGCAGCGCGCCGCTCAACTGTTTTTCCAACCGGATGCCGGACCATCGCGTGATCAGGGCATCCGGGCCCAGCTCCAGATCGGCCGGCCAGTCATGCGACGCGGCCCCCACCAGGAGTTGCACGCGGGCCAGCCGGCGGACATCCTTGAGGCCGAAGACGAGATGATCCTCCTCGCCGGCCACCGCCATGGCCAGGCGCGTCCGCGGCGGCAGGGCCTGGCCGTTGTCGTTCATCACGAAATAGCGGCCGGTCATCTTGAGATGGAGGACGAGGCTGGAGCGTTCACCGGACTCGTATCGGCCAAGCTGCTGTCGGCGCGCTTCCAGGAGCCCAACCCGATTTTCGGCGGCGATCGGCGAGGAATGCCCCCGCTTCTCCGCGGTTCGAATGGCGTCGATGGCCGGCCCGTGAATCCAATCGTCCCCCGCGCCGATCTGGAGTGCCTCGGCCAACGTTTCCGGCCTCCGCACCACCAGGCAGCCGTCCGGCGGCAAGGGTCGCGACTTCTGAGATCGTTTCAGCGACCCGTTTCGTCGGCGCGGCTCGAAGAGATCAATCCACTCTCCGCCCACCGAGCCGGCCAGGTCGAGCCGCATGTACTTGCCCCGACGGACGACGCCGACGATCTCCCGACCGAGGAGTGCCGCGCGAACTTCCGCGACGGATTTCCCTTCGACGAGGCCTCCCTCTTCAAGCACGACGTGGGTGACCGTGCGGCCAAGCAGCCTCGGTCGAAGCGCCCGCACCATGGTGGCTATTTCGGGTAGTTCGGGCATCCGGTCTCTCCTGCCGTCGCTCAGTCGAACGGACGGGGTGTGAAGGTCAGGGCAAACAGCAGGAGCAGGGCCAGCCCGAGCCACAATCGAGGGGCGCCGACCGGCGTGGAATCATCACCGATGGGTGGGTGCCGCAGACCAAAGAGCGCCACCATCAACGCCACGGCCACCCACGACCAGCTGACGAAAATGGCCAGCGCGATGAACCCGAGGGCCACGACGATGGCCAGCCAGTGCGCCCGGCGGCCCAGCAATGCGTAGGCCACGTGGCCCCCGTCCAGCTGCCCCACCGGGATCAGGTTGAGCGAGGTGACGAAGAGCCCGGCCCACCCGGCAAAGGCGATCGGATGAAGCTCGATGTCCTGTCCCGGACCTAGCGGCCCGACAACGAGATCGCTGAACCACTGGAAGAGGATCGAGGTGCCCAGGTTTAGGTGGGGGCCGGTCATCGCTCCGATATCCACCACGCGGGACAGCTTCAGGCCAATGACGCAGGCCGGCACCGCCAGCACCATGCCGGCAATGGGCCCGGCCACGGCGATGTCGAACAGGATGCGCCGATTGGCCCCCTGCGTGGCCATCCGAATAACCGCCCCCATCGTGCCGAAGAGGGAGATCATCGGCATCGGAATGAAGTAGGGTAGCGTTGTCGGCACGCCATAGTGACGTGCCGTCAGGTAGTGCCCCATTTCGTGCGCCAGGAGAATGGCCATGATGGCGGCCGCGTAAAGTGGCCCGGCGGTCATCCAGGTGGCGATGGCCGTGGCCACGAACAGCCCGATGTGGAGCGGCCAGTTCGGTTTCAGAACGATGGGTGGCTGGGAACTCATCGCGGAATCATACGGGAATATCGCGCCGGATCGAATTGCCCTTGACGGCTCGGCGAGCGTCCCGGCAGAGTCGCTACACCTGTCCGGTTGTTCACTCCCCCTTGTCGCGAGCCCCCTTGGAACCCGCCGGATGGGAGATGTCATGTTTTTCCGGCTCTTGCTTGATCTGGCGTTGGTGGGGATCCTGGCCCTCGATCCGGATTCCGGCGCCACACGCACCGCGCCCCCCATGCCGACACTTGATCCGGTACGCCTCACATCGCGTCCGATCATGTCCGGCCCCCGTCCTCCCAAGAAGCCGCCCGAGAAGCGGCCGCACGACAGCACCTGGAGCGACATCAAATCGCACTTCGGCGGGAGGTCGTGATGTCCCGCTCACGACTTCCCGGCGGCACGACGCCGGCGGCGCGCCTCTGGGACCCGAGGTTCGCCACCCCGATCCTGGCGGCGATGGCCCTCTTGCTCTCGTCAATCCAGATTCCGGCGGCCGATCGGGCGGCGGCCGGGGACGCCCCGCCCGATTCGGTGGTCATCCGGGTCGAACCGGCTTTTCGGGCCGAGTTCCAACCCGCCGCGGGAGGGCGCACGGTTCGGCGTTCTCGCCTCTGGAGGATCGATGTCTCCATCTGGTCAACCGCACCGCCGGATCATTTGACGCTGGTCGTGGGGAGCGAGCCGGATGATCCGACGGCACTTGGATCGATCATGAGTGCGCATCGGGGTGAAAGTGCGTCGTCGATCCAGGCGCCGCGTTCAGGCCCCGGTGCCCCTTTCCATCGCGATCCGTCCGGCTGGTCGGCCTGGGATGTGGCACTCCGTCCGGCGGCGCCTTCGCCAATCGACAACAAAACGCGGCGCCCTGGATTGCCTGATTCGCGTCAAGTTGTTTTGGGCGCAATCAGCGTTGATTCGGCCACGGTGGCCGCGCTCGGGCCCTGGATCGGCCTGTTTGACGACCGTGGCCATCGGGTTGGCACCGGGCACATTCGCCAGGTGTCCCGATGAGCGCGCAGTTCAGGACCGGTGGCAGCGGTCGAGGTGTGTCGTCACCGGTACTTCCGTTTGCCGTCATGCTGAGCCTCCTCGCCACTGCGGCCGCCGCGGGTACCGGAACCCGCTTCGAGGATGTGCGGGGAACCTATGACTCGAACAGCATGACGACCACGCTGGTGTATGAGATCGATATTGACCCGGGCACGTCCTGGTGCGAGCTGACGCTGCCGCGGGCCGAGTCATTCGGGCCCGGTGGGGAGATCGCGGTTTTCACGCAGCAGGCCACGACCTGGTACTCCTCCATACCCCCTCATACCGGGGAGGACCAGAGCGAGTGGTTTACCCGGCTGACCTGGCCGCCCGGAACGCTCAGCTCTCACTCCCGAATTCTCGTCACAGTTGAGTGCCACTCGACGGCGGATGTCTGGGTCAGCGGCCTGAATCATGACCTGAGTCGGCGCCCGGGGGACTATTACACGCACGAAACGCCGACCATCGACTTCGATCCGGGCATCCGGGAGGTCATCGAGTGGATCGATGCGACCAGCGGCACAACGCCCGGCCTCCCTCCCGGTGAACA
Source organism: Candidatus Eiseniibacteriota bacterium (assembly GCA_034440375.1). Taxonomy (GTDB): domain Bacteria; phylum Eisenbacteria; class RBG-16-71-46; order JABDJR01; family JAWXBZ01; genus JAWXBZ01. The sequence continues at coordinate 14,180 of JAWXBZ010000205.1, read as the reverse complement.
CGGCGTCGTGCAGCGCTGGATGGCCTATGTCGAACAGAATGTCGAGGTCAGCCGGAGCATCCCCTCCCTGGTCTTCTCGCATGCCGCCTCATGGGCCTGGCAGGGCGGCTACACCGACTCCTGGGGGCAGACAAACGTGCTGGCTTCGGGCCTTCGAATGCTCGGTTTTCCGGTGACGGTCGGCACGGCCTTCCGCTTCGCGTCGAGCGGTGAGCCCGCCATGTCCATCCATGATTCCTACAACGGACTGGTCGGCACATCCCCCTGGGCGGGCGTCTGGTCGGACGGCTTGAACCGATTCGTGCCGCTCGACCTTCGCGCAAGGCAGTACGGCTACCTGTCGGTGCAGCACCAGGTCATGGCCTACCTGGAGGACTTCACTCACTATCGGATACTGGTCGATTCCAACGACCCGAACGCGGATTGGGAGATCATTGATGCCGATCACTCCCAGTCGAGCAACGGCACGAGCTACGCCCGCGTTCGCACCCGCTTGCTCGACGACGGCGGCAGCGCGGCTTTTACCTGCCACGACGTCATGGCAACGCGCGCGCCCGGCCCGGTGAGCGGCGTGCCGACACCCGGCGGCGGGGCGGAGCATCTCCTGGCGAGCCATCCCTTCCGCCATGCCTTAAGCCTGTCACTTCGACTGGAAACCGCGTCACGGGCCACCGTCACGGTTCACGACGTGACCGGACGGCTGGTACAAACGGTGACCGACGGGCGCTCCGTCAACGCGGGAGAGAACTTCTTTCGGTGGTTGCCCGGCGGGGCGCCAGCCGGCGTCTATTTTGTCCGAGCCGAGCTGGTCGATGGCCGGCGGTTCACGGCGCGGGCCGTTCGATCCCCGTGAGAATCCGGGTACAATGTTGCTGAGGAAAGCCGTCGAACCGCCGCGAGGACGAGATGAAAACCTTCCGACACGAACTCTGGATGAACATCCCCGAACGCCGCGCGTTCGTGAACATCACGCACGAGGTCGAAAAGGCCCTGGGCGCCAGTGGCATCCAGGAAGGGATGATCCTGGTCAATGCCATGCACATCTCCGCCTCCGTCTTCATCAATGATGACGAGTCGGGGCTGCACCATGACTACGAGCGGTGGCTGGAACGGCTGGCCCCCCACGCGCCCGTCAACCAGTACCGCCACAACGATACCGGCGAGGACAACGCCGACGCGCACCTGAAGCGTCAGATCATGGGGCGCGAGGTGGTCGTGGCCGTCACCGCCGGCAAGCTCGACTTCGGGCCGTGGGAGCAGATCTTTTACGGCGAATTCGATGGCCGCAGGCGGAAGCGGGTCCTGATCAAGATCATCGGCGAATGAACGCCAAACCGTTCGAGGGACTGCTGGTTCTCGACCTGTCGCGCGTCCTGGCCGGCCCCTGGTGCACCATGGTCCTGGGTGATCTCGGCGCCCGCGTCCTCAAGATCGAATCGCTGGCGGGTGATGACACGCGGACTTTCGGCCCCCCATTTCTCGAAGGGGAAAGCGTCTACTACCTCAGCGTCAACCGGAACAAGGAAAGCGTGGTGCTCGATTTTCAGCAGCCGGAGGGCGCCGGGCTGCTGCGACAGCTTGTGGCTCGCGCCGACATCCTCGTTGAAAATTTCCGCCCCGGCACGCTCGAGCGGCACGGGTTCGGCTACGAGGCGTGCACGGCGCTGAATCCGCGATTGATCTACGCCTCGATCTCCGGTTACGGCCAGAATGGACCGGAGCGTGATCGACCCGGATACGACCTGGTGGCGCAGGGCGAGGGCGGCATCATGGATCTGACCGGGGCAAAGGACGGGCCGCCCTTCAAGGTGGGGGTTTCACAGGCGGACACCACCACCGGCCTCTGGATGGTCGGCGGCATTGCCACCGCGCTCTACGCGCGGGAGCGAACCGGCCGTGGTCAGCAAATCGACCTGGCGCTACTCGACGGCCAGATCTCTCTCCTCGGATTCCAGGCCGCCGACTATCTGTTGACCGGAAGGGTGCCCGGGCGCACCGGCAACACCCATCCGATGCTGGCGCCGTACGCCACGCTGGCCGCTGCCGATGGATGGATCAACGTGGCGGTTGGCACCCCGGGCCAGTGGCAGGCTTTCTGCCAGGCGATCGGACGCCCGGAACTGGTCGACGACCCGCGCTTCCGCACGAATCCCGATCGGGTGGCTCACCGGGCCGAGCTCGATGCCATCATCGAGCCGATCTTCCGCGCGCGCGCGCGCAACGAATGGCTGAATCGGATGGCGGCGTTCGACGTCCCCGCCGGGGCCGTGCGCAACGTGGCGGAGGCGCTCGAATCCCCGCAGTGCGCCGCCCGGGAGATGGTCGTCACGGTGGACCATCCGACCATCGGGTCCCTGCGCCAGACAGGCCTGCCACTCAAATTTTCCGCCACGCCGGGAGCGCCGGCCGGTCCCCCACCGCGACATGGCGAACACACAGATTCGGTACTGACGGAGTTCTGCGGGCTGAGCCCGGGAGCGCTTACCGATCTGAGAAGGCGTCGGATTATCGATTGAGGATGACCTTGATACTCTCCAGATGAAGGTTGGTCGCGCCATCCGCCCGGGCCGTCGCGGTGATCTGGTTGCCAACGCTGACTTTCTGAATATCCTGATATACCGCCAGCCGGTCGGGCGTGGGGGGCGGATTCGTGAATAGCGATTCGAACCAGAGTGTGACGTTCCCGCGTTGCGGATCGGTCACCTGGATGGTCACCCCACCATCCACAGGTGTCTGATCATTGAGGAGCGTGACCGTCCCGTTTACCCGGATCAGGCCGACCTCCGTCACGTCATCGGAGTCCTTATCCTCACCGCATCCGATGACCCCGGTTGAAGCCAGGGCCAGCAGCATGGCCAGCGCCAGCGACTTCAGCGCGTGTGCGGCATTCATCGCACCATCACCATCTTTCCGGTCCGGGTTTCGACAGGCGTCCAGACCCGATAGAAGTAAACGCCCCCGCCGGCCATTACGCCCGAATCGTCGCGGCCATCCCATGGAAGGAACTGCTCCCCGGCCGGTTGGCGGGTGGAATTGATCAACGATCGCACGAGCCGACCATGAAGGTCGTAAACATGCACGGACACGTCGGTCGGCGCCATCAGGCGATACTGGATCGTCGTCTGCGGGCGGAACGGGTTCGGTGTATTGTGGAGGCCAATGACCATACTTGGCGCCGCGTCCTCGCTGCCGCCACCGCCGGTTCCCGGCGGCGGATAAGACGTCTCCAGCACGATGTCGATGAGCAACGGCTCACCGCCCCCGCCGACCGTCAGGACCGCCGCCTCGGCCCGACTGTCACCGTGAAACCAGCCCATCCGAAAACCGGGGATGTCGGCGTACGCCTTGTAACGTCCGGCCGCCAGGTGCGGAATGACCAGCGTGCCGTTATCGGACGTGACGCCCGCGGCCACGGGGCCGGCCGACGGGTCGTCCGCCGGAACTAGATAGAGATACGCGCCGACCAGCGGTAACCAGGGAACATCGCTGGAATCGGCAATGCCGGCAGCGATGTCATCGCCCGGCCATGGTTGCTCCTCGATCGGCGGCACGCCCGTCCCGAGATCCCCCCGAACCACGCCCACCACGAAGTACACACCGTCCGCGCCTCTCGGAGGCAGAACAATTCGGACCGGTGAATCCTGGCCGCGCGGTGCCGGCGCCACCGGAGTGGCTTCCTCCCAGCGTGTCGCATCGGGAAAGTAGGCCGGCAGGTCGTGTTCCGATTCGGCCGACACGAAGTAGGTGAGGGAACCATCCTCCGCCAGCGGCAGTCCGTCCACGCGGAACGCGCCGTCCTCGCCGGTCATCACGAGCCGATCGAAGCCGTTGAATGAGGGGCCATTCAATCGAACCCGCACGACCGCACCCGCCACCGGGTAAGTGACTGCCGGATCGCCAGTATTGGTGACGTCGTCGGACGACGACCGAAAGACCACGCCGGAAATGACGCCGAGGTCGGGCGGTTTGTACCCCTGGTACAGGTCAAAGTTGATCGACGGTGATTCGTGGCCGGGGGCCACGTCCACGGGCCTGGCCTCTTCCGAACTCCAGACATGATCGTAGTACTGCGGCTCCCAGCCGGCGGCCCACGCCTGAACGATGTATGGCACGTCGGCCGGCAGTTCGATGCGGTAACGCCCATCGGCGTCGGTACGCGCCGGGTATTGGACCTCGGCAAAATAGGCGATGCGCGGATCCATGACGAGCGGACGCGCCACGACATCGGCCCCTTCAACCGGCACGATCTGGGTTGGATGTTCCAACGGCCGGGGTTCGCCGTTTGGCGGCGGTACGTCATGTTCGCCGCCGATCGAGCCGTTGACCTCGCCCGTGATCAGGGCGAAGGGAGGTGCGTTCCCATCATGCGGCAGCGGATCGAGATCGAACTCGATCGACGGGCTCTGCTCACGCGTGAAGGGGTTGACGGTCAGGACGATGGCGCTGTCGACCTGCGTCGCATGATCCCACCACTGGTAGCGAAAGCCCTGTGAAAAAGCCACGAACCGATATCGCCCACCGGGGACCGGCATCGACCAGTTTCCCATGCTATCGGTGATGGCGTACTGGATTGGCAGATAGCCGGACCACCCGCTGCCGGGCCGGGGTGGATCGGTGTCGCCCGCCGGGTCGTCCGGATGAATCCAACCGGTGTCGGTCACCGCATCGAACACCGGAACGGCAGCCACGACGGCGCCGCCCAGCGGAAAGGGGCAACAGATGGCCGATTCCGGCGGCGGATTCTGCCGCACCACGCCCGACATATGTTTGGTCGGCGGCGGAGGTGGGCCGGAGCTATCGAGGACAAAATCGATGTCATCGTAACTGCTCCCCTCGGCCACCGCCAGCGGCGTAGCATGATCCTGCGAGTCAACGCCCGGATACCAGACCAGCTTGCCGCCGTTGTACGAGGCATTGACGTAATAGAGATCCGACGGCAATCCATCGAAGCGATACCGACCCAGATGATCGGCGTAGGTCTGATGGATGTAATTGCCGCCATTCCAGGGCGTGCCGTCCGACCTCGCGAAGGCGATGGCCTGAAGCAACGCGCCCCCGCGAGCCTGGCCGTCCGGTCCGGTCACCTGCCCCGCGATCGAACCGCCGCCTCCCATCACCTGGATGCGAGCCGCCGTATGCCCGACACCGGGCACCTCGAAATCGACGATATGCACGCCGGGCGTCAGCACGAAACCGCTTTCGGTACGACCGAGCGTCAGGTAGTCGAATTCCGGCGGGCCGAAACGGATGGATTCGCCCGACTGCAGAGTGATCTCGCGCCAGTATTCCGGGCAGGCCACCGGCGGGCTGTAGTGCTGGTCGACCCTGAAAAGCACTGGACAACCGCTGTGCCCGAACGTCTGCGCAGTGTTCGAGAGATTGGTCACCGTCACGAACATCTCGACCGGCACACCGAACGGCACCGGGTTCGGAACGAGCTCCGGCGTCAGATGCAGCGCAATCGGCGGCGGCGTGTTCTCCCCGATGTCGATCGGCACATGGGCCTCGCCGTAACCGGTGACGATCCCACGGAGGATATGCGGTCCCGGCGGCACAAAGTAATCGGCCGGTTGGTGCGTGAACGTTGGAAAGGACCAGGTTTCATGCGCCTTGATCGTGACGTAGGTGATCGCATCACCAAAGCCACGGTGATCCGACCACTGCCAGGCCCGGTCAAAGCCATAATCAGCCTGCAGCGTCGAGTTGAAGACCAGCGTCACCGCCCGATCGAGCGGATTCGTGGCCGTAACGGTGACGCGGATTGCTTCACCCGGCTCGTACACCTGCTTGTCGGTGCGAACCCCCACGCGCACCAAGACCGAATCATCGGGTGCCTGCGCGTGAACCGCCACCGGCCCAAAAAGGCCGACCAGAGCAAACAAAAACAGAACCGACGGGAGCGCCCTGAGGAGGGTTTTGGAACGCTCGTTCCGTGGCATGGGACAGCCTCCTGACATTTCGGAAAGTGGACAGCCATGAGTGTAGACCCGTTTTGAACCGGTGGGTCAAGTGATGGGGGCCGGTAGGACAATAATGTTGGCGCCGGGGCAACTCGCACCGGTACCGGTTGCTTCGCATGTTTAGGTGCGAGTTGGCTCGGATGCTTCCTTGCGAGTTTGGCTCCCGAGTGCCAACATGGTAAAGGGAATGTCACAGAACTTGTTGTGGAATAACTATTTATCGGGTTCTTGGTCGGCGGCAACTACTAACATCCCAACCTTGCGCCCCGGCGCGTGCAGGTAACCGCTGATTCGCGTGATCTCGCGCAAACCCCAATCGTCCAGGTCGAGCCAGGGAGCCCACCAGGTCTTCGATGGCTCGCCATCGCTGAAAAGACGGAAGAGCTTTGAACCCTGAGCGTGAATCGGAAAGTAACTGAAGGCGCTTACTCCCGCTGAACACGCGCCTCGGTGCCGTAAGAATCGAACTGCACCCAGTAAATATCCGTCTGCGGCAACTGCCCGAACGCGGAACCGTGAGCCGAAACAAGCCAAACCGCCGCCATCGCCCCCACCACCCGACACCACATCGCCAATCCCACCCTCACTCCCTTCCGTTCCGCTCCGTCTCCGTCAACGACCCCTGCTCAATCACCTGCGGCCGGAAACAGGCCCGGCAGCGCGCCTCGTAGTAGTCGGTTCCTCCCACCTGGACCTGGCTCGAGCCTCCTGAGAGGCGTTGGCTTCGGTTGGCGGGGTTGCCGCAGACGACGCAGATGGCCTGCATCTTGGTGACGTATTCGCTGATGCAGAGGAGGCGGGGGATGGCGGGGAAGGGCTCGCCGCGAAAGTCCTGGTCGAGCGTCGCCACGATGACGCGCAGGCCACGGCTGGCCAGGCTTTCGCAGACCGGAACCAGCTTGTCGGAGAAGAATTGGGCCTCGTCGAGGCCGACGACCCGGGTATCGCGGTGGAGGAGTTCGTCGACCTGTTCGATCTCGAGGATGGGGCGCGAGTCGAATGTCTGGCCGGTGTGGCTGGCGATTTTTTCCACGTCGTAGCGATCGTCGATGACCGGCTTGAAGACCTGGACGCGCTGGCGGGCGATGGCGGCGCGCCGGAGGCGGCGAATCAGCTCTTCGGTCTTCCCGGAGAACATGCTGCCGCAGATGACTTCGATCCAGCCGATATCGCGGGGTTCATGATGCACGGAACGACGTCTCCGGGGGGCGGTTACACAGAGTCTATCACACGACTTGCGCGATTCCGGCGGGGCGGACAGACTCTGTCGGCAACGCATCATCAAGATTGAAATCAGGACGACTCGACAGGGAAGCCGAAGGAGGGCAGGTATGAATTCAGGAAAATTGAAGCGGTGGATGCCGCTGGTCTTCGCGGCGATGCTCGGCGCGGGATGTGGAGATGATCCGGTCAACCCGGGGGATCTGGCGCCGCCGCTCGGCCTGACATCCATCACCGGCGATGGCCAGGTGGTCCTGAGCTGGTATGCCAGCAATTACGGCGAGGATCGTGACGGTTTCCATATCTTCCAGGCGGTGGGCTCGCTTTCCGGAACGCCGGACGAGATCCCCGTTGACTTCGGCACCCAGCCAGTGGCATCGCTCGAATCGGCCGAGGAAGCCGGCCACTTCACGAAGACCGTGACGGGACTCACGAATGGCACGACCTACAGCTTCCTGGTCGTGGCTTTCGACGACGACAGGCTCAGCCGCCCCGGCAACGTGATCGGCGACACACCGCGGTCGGAATCGGATGGCTCGTTGACGCTGGTCAACGGCGGCAACAACCTGCGCTATCTCGACGTCAATACCCAGACCATTCAGACGGGCGAAGACTTGCCCCGGTCGTCGGATGTCCTGTGCGAGTCGTTCAACGCCGGCGCCGGTGTTCGCGCGGGAATGGTCGGCGTCAACGGCGCCCGTATCCAGGACCTGGGATATGTCAGCAACTGGGACGATATCGATAACGCGCCGACTGGCGTCGACTCCTACCCGGCCGCCGGCTACTCCGTGCAGGTGCTGGCGGGGCATGTTTACGCGGTCTTCACCGGTGACAACCACTACGCCAAGGTGTACGTCACGGGCCTGAACCCGGGCAACTTCGGCTACACGGTCCGGGTGGCCTACCAGCCGCAAGCCGGCAACAACGAGCTGAAACCGGGCGGGCCGGGCCGCTAACCGCTTCTTCTCCGCCCGGCCGGGCAGAGAGGGACGGCTGTCCGAATCGCTCGACAGGCTTCATCGCAAGAAAAAGCTGGGGGGTGAGCCGACAGGCCCACCCCCGGTTGTCGTTCGGTGGCGTATGGAATCGACTACTTCTTCTTGGACACCTTGGATTGGCTCGGCTTCCTGACCGCCGGACGGGTGGCCTTTTCCGGCGCCGCCTTCTGCTTGGTCGCTTTCTTTGCTGTCGGCCTGCCTGAGTTTCGCGCCGGCCTGGCTTTCGCCGACTTCTTGCCGGCCGGCCGGGCACCCTTCCGGGCCGGTTTCACGGCCTTTCGAGCCGGCTTGGCCGACTTGGACGCCGGTTTCGCCGACTTGGATGCCGGTTTCGCGGCTTTCCTGGCCGGCTTGACCACCTTGCGGGCCGGGGAGCTGGCCTTTTTTTTCTCCGGCGCTTTCGGCGCCGGGGTCACCGGCGCGCGCTTTTTGGCCAAAGGCTCGACAACCTTGGGCGCTTTCGGGGACGCCGGCGATTTCGAAGCGCCACCCTTTGGCCGGGACGACGGAGGCGGCATCTCGGAGAGCGCGCTCATGTCGTCGTGACCGAAATGGTCGATCTCGTCGTCGAAGTGGGCGTCCTCGCTCTCGATGGCCGCCAGGCTTTCGGCATATTCATAGGCCCGTTCGATCCAGTAGCGGAGCACGTCGTCGGTGGCGACGTAGGCACCCGGCACGATCACAAAGTCAGCCTCACCCCGCCCCATCGGGTTCCACTCCGTGGCGCCAGGCAGCATCAAGGCTTCGTCCCGCGATTCCGTGTCGAGTCGCACGATCAGATCCCCGCCGTGCGAGGCCACGAATGGCACCCCGTACGCGACGAGCGCGTCGACGCCGTAAACCATCCGGAGATCAACCTCGGCGCCCGACGGCAGGCACATACGAATTCGTTCCAGCATGGTCACCTCTTGGTTGCGCCCCCTGGGCGCCGTACAGACTGCTTGGCCGATCGTTCCCGCGCTCCGCCCAAATCGGTACCTCCCCGCGCGGCGGGTCGGTTCCCATGACCCCCATCCTCTTAGTAAGGACGGATTTCGTCAAGATGGATGATTGACGAAGCGGGTTGGCGGTACCATTCTCGCCCCCCCATGCCCCCCCGAAACCACCGATCCGACGACGAAATGGCCGGTCTGAACGCCCGGATTGTCGCCTGCACGGCCTGCCCCCGGCTCGTTGCCCATTGCCGGTTGGTGGCCCGGGAGCGCCGCCGGGCCTACGCAACGGAGGAATACTGGGGCCGACCCGTCCCCTCGTTCGGGGATCCGGGGGCGCGCCTCCTGATCGTCGGCCTGGCTCCAGCCGCCCACGGGGGCAATCGGACCGGCCGGGTATTTACCGGCGATTCGTCGGGCGATTGGCTCTTCGAGGCACTCCACGGGGCCGGTTTCGCCAACCAGCCCACCTCCGTCGGTCGGGAGGACGGTCTCCGTCTGACCGATGCCTGGGTCACGGCCATCAATCACTGTGCCCCGCCGGACAACAAGCCGACACTTGAGGAGCAGGCTTCCTGTCGGCCATTTCTGGTTGAGGAAATCGACCGCCTGACCCGGGTCCGCGTCGTCCTGACCCTCGGCCGCATCGCCTGGGATGGCTGGTTCCGCGCGATGTCCGGCCGGGGTCACCTTACTCCGCGCCCACGACCCGAGTTCGGCCACGGGGTCGAATTCACTCCGTTTGGCCCGGATGGCCCCCTCCTTCTCGGCTCGTTTCACCCCAGCCGCCAGAACACCAACACCGGTCGGCTCACCCGAACGATGTGGCAGGCGGTCTTCGCGCGGGCGCGCCAGCTGGTCGGGCCATAGAACATCGAGTTGCGATCGCGATCCCCACTGGACAGCTCCGCGCCAGCTTGTACAGGATCAGCGGGCGCCCACGCGTGATCGCCCCGTCCGGGAGATCCAACGCCATGAACCCTGACGGAAACACCCACGCCCCCGATTGTCCGCTGGACCTCGGCCAAACTTCGACCGACGGCATCCTGGCCACGCTCGAGGAAATCGGCCTTTCCACCGACCGCGACGGGTTTCGCGCGCTGGCCCGACGCCAGGGAAGTCCCTCTTCGCTGGCCAGCAGTTGGCTGGCGGCTCTTGGCGAAATGGAGTCGCCGTTGCCACCGGGTAACGACCCAAACGGAGCGCCAACGAGCCTCCTTCCGGAGGTGCCTGTCGTGGCCGCCGCCTGGGAACTCTGGAAGCGCTGGGCCCCGGATATCAGCAGTGCCGAAATCCTGGCCGAGGAGTTCGACCGGCACTACGAACCGCTCGACACCCTCCTCATGGGGAGTCCCGGTCTCCTCTGTGATGCGATCCAGAGGGCGGATCGAATTCTGTCGGCCTGCTCTCCTCCCGGCGAGCCGCCCGATCAGGATCTCTTCCAGGAGATATGGTCCCACTGCTGGCACGACCTGGCCACCTGGCTCCGTTGCCTGCCACTGATCCTGGCCCAGAAAGGGCAGCTCGACTCGGCCATCCGGCTTTGCGAGCGGCTGGCTCCTCTCTTCGAGTCCCGCGTCTTCCTGTCCGAGCGGGGTATCCTCCTGGCCCGCGCCGGGCGCGAAAGCGAAGCGAGACGCCAGGTGTCCGCCAACGTCCGGCGCTGGCCGCGCGATCCGGTCGTCTTGAAAAAAGCCTGCGAAACACTCTGGTCGATGTGCCATTCCGATGAGGCACTCCTCCTGTACGATGAAGTTCTTCACCTGACAGGGCAGGCCCGACGATCGGAGGGATGAGATGGCCGATGAAACAAATCCCGGAATGATCACCACCGGCGATCGACGCGAATTCCTGCGCTGGTGCGCCGGCATCGGATTGACCGGGGCCGCGCTGGCGGAGGCCGGCCGGGCGATGGCCCAGGCTCCGGTAGGTGGCCCGGCACCGATCGCGGACGCGGTCCTTGCGGGCGGCGCCGAACTGGCCGGTCTCGATTTCACCGCGCCGGAACGGGAGATGATGGCGGCCGGCGCCGCCGACAATCGCGATGCGATCCGGCGCCTCCGGCAGGTATCTCTTGGCAACGAAGTGGCCCCCGCGCTTATCTTTACGCCACTTCTACCGGGGGTGGTCAACCTGGGGCGGCCGCGCGAGGAGATCCGTGGACCGTATGATGTCGTCACGGGTGCTTCGTCCGTCCGATCAGTTTCCCGGACCAAACGACACCACGATTCCAGAGCGCCCATCCGTCCCCCCGTCCCATCCGATCTGGCGTTCCTTACCATAGGCAAACTCTCCCGCCTGATCGAATCGGGTGAACTGACCTCCCGCGAATTGACCGAGGTTTATCTCGATCGCCTCCAGCGATTCGATCCGCAACTCGAGTGCGTCATCACGCTGACGGCAGAGCTCGCTCGTCGGCAGGCTGATTTGGCCGATGCCGAAATCCGGGCGGGCCGGTACCGCGGGCCTCTCCACGGCATCCCGTACGGAGCCAAGGACCTGCTGGCCACACGCGGTATCCAGACGACATGGGGCGCCGAGCCGTTTCGCGGCCAGGTTCCGCGGGAGGACGCCACCGTCATCCATCGACTGGCCGAAGCCGGCGCCGTCCTCGTGGCCAAGACGGCCGTTGGCGCGCTGGCCTACGGCGATGTCTGGTTCGGTGGCACGACCAGGAATCCCTGGAAGCCGGACCAGGGGTCCAGCGGTTCCTCGGCCGGTTCGTCCAGCGGCACGGCGGCCGGCCTCTTTGCCTTCGCCATCGGCACCGAAACGCTCGGTTCGATCGTGAGCCCCTGCACCCGCTGCGGCACCACGGGCCTTCGGCCAACCTTCGGCCGCGTCAGCCGGCACGGGGCCATGGCCCTCTCGTGGAGCATGGACAAGATCGGACCGATCGCCCGATCGGTAGGCGATTGCGCCCTCGTCTTCGACGCCATCCACGGCGCCGACGGGCGCGATGTCTCGGTGCATGATGCGCCCTTCAACGCCGACATCGACGCGCATGTCCACGATTGGACGAGCCTGCGAATCGGCTACGACAAGGTCGCCTTCGACGAGGCCCGGGAGGAAAAGGGGTTCGATGACGATGTCCTCGAGGCAATGCGCCGACTCGGTGTCAGCCTGGTACCGATGACGTTTCCCGACCTGCCGGTCAACGACACGCTGCTCCTCCTGGAATGCGAAGCCGCGGCCGCCTTCGACGAGTTGACCCGCACCAACCAGGACGAGCAACTGAAACGCCAGACCGCGCAGGCCTGGCCCAACATCTTCCGCACCGCGCGGCTGATTCCGGCCGTGGAGTACATCCAGGCCAACCGGATCCGCACGCTCCTCATCCAGCAGTTCGATCAAGCCATGGCCGACATCGACGTCTACCTGTCGCCGACCTACGGCGGCATCAGCCTGCGCGCCACCAACCTGACCGGCCATCCCTGCGTCGTCCTCCCCAGCGGCTTCCGCGCCGATAGTACGCCGGCCTCGGTCACCTTCATGGGGCGTCTCTTCGGCGAGGAGGCTCTCCTCGCCGTGGCCAGGGCCTACCAGGACTCAACGGGATGGCACCGTCGCCGGCCGGCGGGTTTTGCCTGACAAGTAACGCCGATTGGATTGCTCCGGGCCATTGATCGGTCGTCTTCAACTCCTTTGGGGCGGGTATTTTCGCGCGCATTCGCTATTCTTGCCGGCACGCGCTGACCAAAGGAGATGCCGATGAGCCACCCGCCCCGGATCGAAGACCACGCCATCACCACAACCGCCACCGGGACCGCCACCACCGCAGCCCGCCACTCCCCGCTCGATCTTCCCGCCGAGGAATTTCGCCGCCTCGGACATCGCCTGGTGGATGACCTGGCCGAGCACCTCTCGACGATTCGAACAACGCGCACGACGACGGGCGAATCGCCGGCTACGGTACGCGAGATGCTGGGCGGCGATCGCCCGCTTCCCGGGGCCGGTACCGACGCCGACGAACTGCTGGCCCGGGCTACGCGCCTGGTCATTGATCAATCGCTCTACGTCGGGCATCCGCTCTTTCTCGGATATGTCGTCGGCTCACCGGCGCCGCTGGGCGCACTGGGTGATCTGCTGGCCTCGACCATCGATCCGAACGTCGGCGGCTTTTCCCTCTCGCCGGTGGCCACGGAAATCGAGCGGCAGACCGTCCGCTGGATCAGTGAGCTGGTCGGTTTCAACCCGAACGCGGGAGGCCTCCTGGTCAGTGGCGGCAACATGGCCAATTTCGTCGGCTTTCTGGCTGGACGTCGGGCCATGCTCGGGCCGGGAGTACGCATAGAGGGGGTTGCCGGCTCGAACGCGGTCGTCTACGCCACCGAGGAGACGCACACCTGGATCGACAAGGCCGCCGATCTCTTCGGCATGGGTACCGACGCCGTGCGCCGCGTGCCGCGCCTCGCAGTGAAGGTGACGGATCCCCTGGCCGGCACGATGGATCTGGCCGCCTTGAAGCTGATGATTGCCGAGGATCGGGCGGCCGGACTCCGGCCGATCATGGTCATCGGCAACGCCGGCACCGTCTCGACCGGCGCCGTCGATCCGCTGAACGACATTGCCGATCTCTGCGTGGCCGAGAAGCTCTGGTTCCACGTGGACGGCGCCTACGGCGGCTTCTCCGCCTGTCTCCCCGAGGCGAGCGCCGACATGAAAGCGCTGGCCCGCGCCGATTCGCTGGCGATCGATCCGCACAAGTGGCTCTACGTGCCGATCGAGTGCGGCTGCACGCTGGTCCGGACGAATCAACACCTGGTCGACACGTTCAGCTATCGCCCCCCCTACTACCACCGGGACGATGACCAGGACGTGCCGCCGATCTTCTACTACGAGCTGGGGATGCAGAACACCCGCGGCTTTCGGGCCCTGAAAGTATGGCTGGCGCTGCAACAGGCTGGCCGCGCGGGCTATGTAACCATGATCCGCGAGGATTGCCGCCTGGCCCGCGTTCTCTTCAAGGCGGCCTCTGACCATCCAGAAATCGAGGCGTTCACCGTTGGCCTGTCGATCGCCACGTTTCGGTACGTGCCGCTGTCGTTTACAACTCCCGGCGCGCCGGG
>JAWXBZ010000204.1:0-13270 GCA_034440375.1 Candidatus Eiseniibacteriota bacterium | reverse complement strand
GGCCTCTGACCATCCAGAAATCGAGGCGTTCACCGTTGGCCTGTCGATCGCCACGTTTCGGTACGTGCCGCTGTCGTTTACAACTCCCGGCGCGCCGGGCCCGAAGGCCGGCACGCCCGATGGCGAGACCGCGCTCAACAAGCTCAATACCGAGCTCGTGGCCCGACTGCAGAATGGCCCCGACGCCTTCCTCTCCAACGCCGTCCTCAATGACACCTACGTCCTCCGCGCCTGCTGCGTCAACTTCCGAACCACGGAGGCCGACATGAAGCGATTGCCGGAGATTGTCGCGCGGACGGGGCGGGAACTGTCAGTCTAGCTGCATCTCTCACCCCGGCGTATAGTCCAAAGACCGGATCTGCCACGGGCCTGGGGCGTCCACGAGTCGTGAAACGCGCCTCACGATTACCATCCAATCACCCACCTGGGATATCGGAAATGGCTGAAAAACCACGCTTCATTGTTGTCGGGGGCGGCCTGGCCGGCCTGATGACGGTCATCAAGATCGCCGAGGCGGGCCAGCATGTCGATCTCTTCTCGGTTGTTCCCGTGAAGCGATCGCACTCCGTCTGCGCGCAGGGTGGAATCAACGGAGCCGTCAACACGAAGGGCGAAGGTGACACCCCCTGGGAGCATTTCGACGACTCCATCTACGGCGGCGATTTCCTGGCCGACCAGCCGCCGGTGCAGAAGATGTGCGAGGCGGCGCCGGGCATCATCTACATGTTCGATCGGATGGGGGTCATGTTCAACCGGACCTCCGAGGGACTGCTCGACTTTCGGCGTTTTGGCGGCACCAAGCATCACCGCACCGCATTTGCCGGCGCGACGACGGGGCAGCAGCTCCTGTACGCACTGGACGAACAGGTCCGTCGCTACGAGGTCGCCGGCCTGGTCACCAAGTACGAGGGATGGGAGTTCATCGGCTACGTGCCGGACGACGCCGGGCAGTGCCGGGGTGCCATCTGCCAGCAAATGGTCAGCGGAAAGATCCAGTCGTTCCGATCGGATGCCGTCATCCTGGCCACGGGTGGCCCCGGCCTCATCTTCGGCCGCTCGACCAACTCGACGATCAACACCGGCTCCGCCGCCAGCGCGGCCTATCAGCAGGGGGCCTGGTACGCCAACGGCGAGTTCATCCAGGTTCACCCCACGGCCATTCCCGGCGAGGACAAGTTGCGTCTCATGTCGGAATCGATCCGTGGTGAGGGCGGTCGGGTCTGGGTGCCTTCGGACGGCAAGGAGGGCCGCCCACCGGTTGGCCAGCCCTGGTACTTCCTCGAGGCGATGTATCCGGCCTACGGCAACCTCGTCCCCCGCGACATCGCCACCCGGGCCATTTTCAAGATCTGTCGCGAGCTCGGTCTCGGCATTGATGGCAAGGACAAGGTCTATCTGGATGTCACGCACATCCCGGTGGCGGTGCTCAACGCCAAGCTCGAAGGCGTCATGGAGATCTACGAGAAGTTCGTCGGCCAGGACCCGCGAAAAGTGCCGATGCAGATTTTCCCGGCAGTGCACTACTCGATGGGCGGCCTCTGGGTCGACTACCCCCGGGACGACGGCCAGCCCCACCACTGGCAGATGACCAACGTGCCCGGCCTCTTCGCCGTCGGCGAATGCGAATTTGGCTACCACGGTGCCAATCGTCTCGGGGCCAACAGCCTTCTGTCGACCGTCTTTGCCGGCATGATGGGCGGACCCGACTCAATCAAGTTCGTGAAAGCGCAGGAGTCGACCGCCGCCGAGGCCTCTCAAAGCATTTTTGATCGCGAGATGAAGCGCCACGACGATTTCAACAAGAGGCTGCTCGCCCTCGACGGCCCGGAAAACCCCTTTCAGCTTCATGCGGAACTGGGCGATCTGATGACCGGAGCCATGACCGTCGTCCGGTACAACGACAAGCTCAAGGCGGCCCTGACCTCGATCGCCTCACTGCGCGAGCGATTCTGGAAGATCACGCTGACCGACAAGGGGGCCTGGATGAACCAGCCCCTCCATTTCAGCCGACAGCTTCATAACATGCTGATTCTGGCCGAAGCGATGACGCTTGGCGCGCTGCAGCGCGATGAAAGCCGCGGCGCGCACTACAAGCCCGATTTCCCCGAACGGGACGACGCCCGTTTCCTCAAGACGACCCTGGCGCAGTTCACGCCCGAGGGACCGAAGCTGTCCTACATGGCGGTCGATACGAGCTTGATCACACCACGCGCACGCAAGTACGACGTTGACAAAAAAGGGGGCGACGCCGAGACGAAGGCGGCCGCACTGACGGGCTGATGCTTCTCGAATGGAGAGTGGTGCGATGATCGGCCGAATGGTGCGGATGCGTGTTCGGAGGCAGGACGGGCCGGATCAGTCGTCGAGGTGGGAGGATTTCGAGGTCCCCTACCGTCAGGGGATGAATGTCATCACCTGCCTCCAGGATATCCAGAAGAAACCGGTGACGCGGGACGGGAAGACCGTACCGCCGGTGGCCTGGGAGTGCTCCTGCCTGGAGGAGGTCTGCGGTTCGTGCACGATGGTCATCAACGGCAAGCCGCGCCAATCATGCAGTGCGCTGGTCGACCAGCTGACGGAACCCATTCGCCTCGAACCGATGAGCAAGTTTCCGCTGATCCGTGACCTGATTGTCGATCGCAGCCGCATGTTCGAAGCATTGAAAAGGGTCCGGGCCTGGGTACCGATCGACGGCACCCATGACCTGGGACCCGGTCCGCGTTTCAGCCCGGAAAAGCAGCAGGTGTACTACCAGCTGCAGCGGTGCATGACCTGCGGATGTTGCCTCGAGGTCTGCCCCCAGGTGACGACCGGCAATAACTTCATCGGGGCGGCGGCCATCAGCCAGGTGCGGATCTTCAATGCACACCCGACGGGCGCCATGCATGCTTCGGAGCGAATCGATGCGCTGACGGAAGAGGGTGGAATCCAGGACTGTGGCAATGCTCAGAACTGCGTCGAGGCCTGCCCCAAGGAGATAGACCTGGTCGAATCAATTGCCGACATGAACCGGCAGGCAACCAGGCGAATAATCCAGAAGATGTTTGGCGGCTGAACCATTGCCCACTGGCAAGCCCCGAATGAAGATGGCCGGGCCGGAGTTTCCCCCGACCCGGCCGGCTGGGTCCTGCCGGAACGACGAAGCCGGCCGTTCCTGCCCGGACGGCGCGGTTTGGTGTCCCCCCTGACTCTCTCCCAGCGGCAAACAGTAATGCGCAAAAAAGGCCTGCAAAGTGACAAACGATTGTGGAAAAGATCTTGAACATAAAAAAAGGAGGCAACCTTGCGGTTGCCCCCCATCGCTTGGTGTCGCCTAGAACCCGCAGGGCGGCGCGGTCCCGGTTAACCTCGCGAAAACGTGTTGCCCGTTTCATACCCCTGATCGGCTCAAAGGTTCGAATCGTCAACAAAAATTGACGATTTGTCCTTTTACATCGTGAGTCCTAAATACCTGAAGCCCCTACCTCAATCGTATCAATCAGGTCGAGGCATTGCTTCACACCGTGCCAGAGGTGAGTAGAGTTTACAGACCCTTGTACAAACTGTCAAGCTTGCCGCCGCCGGCGGAGCACAGCCAGGTCGCGGCCCGTAACTCCAAGTAAATAAAGGATTCCGCTCAGATCCTGCTTTCGAATGGCCCCCTGGGCAGCCCTTCGAATTTTGTCGCGTCGTCCGAAAGCGATCCCGAGCCCGGCGGCTTGGAGCATGGGAATGTCGTTGGCCCCATCCCCGACCCCTACCACCTGCTCCAATGGTATTCGTTCCTCGGCCGCAATGGATTGCAGGAGGGCGGCCTTGCCGGCACCATCGACCAGATCGCCGATCAGACGGCCCGTCAGCAGCCCGGAGCTCACTTCCAGTCGATTGGCGTAGGCGTGGTCCAGTTGAAGCTTTCGCCGGAGCGGCTCCACGAGAAGGTCGAATCCACCGCTGATGGCGGCCACCCGATATCCCAGCTCCTTGAGAATCTCGACCGTCTGGTGGGCTCCGGGGGTGAGCGGCAGCCGTTCGGCGGCGCGATGGACGCCCTCGAGCGAAAGCCCCTCCAGGAGCGCAACCCGGCGACGCAGGGCATCGGCGAAGTCAAGATTGCCGTCCATCGCCTGGCGGGTCAGTGCGGCTACCGCCTCTCCCTTGCCGGCTTCCCGCGCCAGTTCGTCAATTCCCTCACCGTCCACGAGTGTCGAGTCGACGTCGAAAACGACCAGCCGCTTGCTCTTTCGAAAAGCATCTTCCGGCTGGAGGCCCAGGTCGATTCCCGTGGTGTCGGACAGGTGGAGCAGTTCCGACTTCAGTTCGGCCAGGTCGGGGGTGTTGGTGACGTCGAGGATGAAATCGACGGCCGAGAGGTCTTCCTCGGCCAGCCGGTGGATCGTGACGATATTGGCCTGATGTTCACCGACGACACGCGCCAGGCGCGATACCGTGGCCACTTCCAAACCCTCGCTCAGAATGGTCAGGGCCCACAGATCGCGTCGGCCAAGGCGACTGGCCTCGCTGGCTTCGATGAGCCTGGCATCCACGCTCAGGCCTAGAGCCAGGGCCGTGCCCCCAATGGCACGGAGCAGCCGGGTGGGAGGCTCGGCACCGGGCCCGACATCGACCAGGATCGACAGGGCCAGCCAGTCAAGAAGCGTCGCCTGCTGAATGTCGACCAGGCGAAAACCGGCATCGGCAAGGGTCGCGGTGATGTCGCCGAGGAGACCAGGGCGATCGGGACCGGAAAGGGATACCAGGACCAACTGGTGGGTCATGCGTGGGCGGAGGAACCAGCGGCGTCCACGTTTGCCCGGTGCTTGACCATGCGCAGGACCTTCTCGCCGTCGGTTCCCTGCCAGGGAGTCACTTCGTCCATCAGGGCCCGCATCATGGCGATCCCGCGACCGCGCGGTGCGTCGGGGGGTGGCATGTCATGCCCCACCATTCCGGAGGTGACCTCGTGCGGCCAGGGAATACCTCGATCACGAATCTGGACGACGAAGTCCCGACCATCGAAAGTCGATTCAAGCTGGAGGCGGTCCCCGCTGCCGAGTTTCGAATGATCGATGACGTTTTCCACTGCCTCCATGGACGCGATCTCGATCGCCTCCATGGCGTCCTCGTCAAAGCCGGCCCCCTCGGCAGCCGCCCGAATGAAGTTGGCGGCAACGTGAAGCCATCGTGCGGAGACGGGTATGTCGAGTTGAAGGCGTCGTTCAGGCACCAGCTAATCCTCATCCGACACCAGGAAATCCTCACCTGAAACCAGGTCACCGGCCCCTGCCAGTAGGTGGTTCGATTATACCGATTTGGCGAGCATCGGTCAGTAACTGGCTGCAGCTACCGCCGGCCGATGGTGAAGCTGCCGACGGCCTCGCTGGAAGCCGTCAGGACTTCGCCCACGTAGACTTGGACCGCCCACCGGGCCTGGTCACCTTCCCGGTAGTAACCCGGAGGAAGAATGGTGCTGGTCCCATTGGTCATGACATTTTCGGACAGGAAAAAGCTGTTGGCCCGACTGAAGAGGACCAGGTAGCGGCGGGCGCCCTCGACCGGTTCCCAGACAAGCGTGGGGCGCACGGTATCGACAACTTCGAGTCGCTCCGGGCTGATGAGCCGTATGCCCGGGAGCACCTCGATCTCCAGATCCGTGAGGTCGGTCAGGCCAATCGTCACCGGGGGGGGCGCCCCGCTCCCGAGAGCACCCGGCACCCAGCCGTCGTCAGCAAGATAGGCAGCGTGGATGCGGTACCGACCGGATGCCAGAGCGGTGAATTCAAACTCGCCGGAGACGTCGGTCACCTGGACCGCTCCCGGCACCAGAGCCCGCGGCGAAAGTCCGGCAGATCGAATCGAACCCGTCCCGACCGGCTCACCACCATCCAGATCGGCAAAGGTGAGGGCCACCGGCACGCCGGCGACACGGTTCCCCTGGTTGACCACGTGACCGCGTATCGATCGCTCCCCTGCTCCGGGCTCGAGCACCAGATTGACCTCCAGGGGTGGCCCGGAAATCGGAAGAACAGGCAGGATTTCGCCGCGTATGAGCGAGCCGGTGCCACCGTTCCGATGGTCACGGTGTGTGCTCACGATCGGATAGAGGCCGGTGCGGCCATCGCTGAGTTGTACGATTGGCACTCCGGACAGCTCGAAACGACCGTCGGAGTCGGTTCGTGATTCCCACGGTGGCAGGCCGGCGTCCAGCAGGAAAGTCGGGTCGGTAAAGCCGACCGACACCCAGGCACCGACGATTGGGAGGCCGGTCACGGCATCACGCACCGTTCCGCGGACGGGTCGACCGGAACCTTCAAGACCAGGATATTCAGCGAGAGCCAGTTCAAGATGGCTTTCGCGCCCGGGATTTATGCGAATGGCGTCGTTAAGCGGCGCGTAGACGAACATCGATCCCGCTTCGACGATCGGGTGGTACCAGCCGGGTGGAATATCCCCGAACTGAAAGTGACCCTCGTCATCGATTTGGGCGGCGGGAAACGGCGAGTCGTTAGTGGAGGAATCGAGAAGCAGGATTCGGGCGCCGGCGGCCGGCTCATGGCCGGGAAGCCTTTCGACGTGCCCGGTCAGGCGACCGACCCTGGCCGGCGGCACCTCATCATCCGCGCACGCGGCGCACAGCAGGATGGCCGCAAGAAAAAAAAGGGCCGCCGGGAGGATTCGTGCCCGGCGGCCCGATTGAAACCGAATCGTGGTCAGCTTCCCTTCATTGTCCGACCGCTCCCATTCGAAGGAGCCGGCGCCGAGCCACGGCCCGGGGAAGGTGCGGGAGAGTTGCCATCGGTGCGTGGCGAGCCGACATTCGGGGCGGGGGCTTGCCGGCCTGACGGAGCATCCGTGCCGCTGTAGGCTGGCGGCTTGCTGGTGCGACCACCCTGGGTTGTTCCGGACGAGCCGCCGGGCTTGCCGGCTGAGCCGCCGCGACCGCCGTAGGACGGTGTGCTTCCCTTGTACTCACGGGGGGCTCGGGAGACGGCCTGTCGGGTCGAACCCTTTGATTCACGGCGGTATTCCGAGCCGCTGGCACCACGTCCGCTCAAATTCCGGCCGTCGTCGTGGGCACGGTACGAGCCGTGGTGGTTGTCGTAGTGGTAGTAGGGGTAAGGGTAATACGATGCCCCACACCAGTAGGAGGGATAGTAGTAGCCGGAGTAGCCCGGCCAATACGAATGCCAGCTCGGGGAGTAATAGCCGCCCCATCCCCAGGACAGAAACAGGTTCAGCGACGAATCATGGTAGCCGCGATAGTAGTCGTCAAGATTGCCGTGATACCTGTCGGTGGACACCTGATCGGATGGCTCGCCCGGGTTTTCCGAGGTGACAATTTCATCATCCTTGCCCGTATTGATCATGTAGGTGATGATCCTGTCGGACACACCGGACTTCTTCAGTTCAAGGATGTCGTCGACCGTCAATGTGAAGACCTGGTCGGAGGCATCGATCTGGCTCAGAACCACCTCATCGCCAATGCCCGATTTGCTGAGCTTGATGACCTCGGCAATTGTCATGGCCTGAGCCAGAGCCGGAATCATCAGGGCGAGGGCCACTATCACGATCAGCTTTTTCATCGGAGTACACCCCCAAATGGTTGACGATGAGTATAGGCCCCCGGAAGCGATCGGGGGAGCGATAGATTCGTTGACCAATGGGCTAGGACCCCGTCGGGGCACGACTGGTTCGGGAAATATCGGCCGCAAAAGGGGTTGCCCCCGGACCTGCTAGTGCCCCTGGCCATGAAATGGGGGGGCGCCAATCTTCTTCCACCCATTGTTTTCAAGGTCATAGAGCCAACATTCGTCCGACCACGTTACGATAAAGCCAAAAGTTTCCATCATCTTGATTTCCGTGGCCGGGACCGGCAATGGAATGAACTTACGCGCCTCCCCTTCAAGTCCGAACGACTCGTCGAGCGTGACCCATTTTTCGCGGTCGGGCCGATACTGCCAGAGCTCGCCATCCCGGGTCAGCACACCACCCACGCCGAAACTTGCCACGAGGCCACCACGATCGCTTCGCGTGGAAACCGGGGTCTTGGCATCCGAGGTCGCCGGAGCCAGAAATCGCCCACCGACCATTGCCGAGAGGCTGAGGATGGCGCCGAGCAGAACGCCCGGCCAGAATCGTTTGGTCATCGATGAGTCCTCCGAAGCCCGCGTCTAACGATGGCGGGCAGTGGTGAAGCGGGTCATGACATCAAGATCGCGGATCAGGCGGGCGCCCAATCCCTGGATTTCTTCCTGCCAGCGCTCCCTGGCTTCGGGTTCGGCAGCACGTAGAGCAACAGCGTTTTGAACAACATCCACCGTGATTCCTTTGCCCCGGAGACTCCGGACGGCCAGGAGGACCGCCTCCTCGCCACCCACCCCGAAAACGATGGCACCGCGGATTCCCGACAGAACTTCGGCCGCACCGGGGTTGGACATGAGATCAGGCCCTGAAGTTTCCAAGATGATTTCCCGGGACGACCCAAGTAGCGACTTAAGCTCGGATGCGGAGCGGCTCTGATTGGAAACCAACACCGGTTGGGCCGGCCGGGTCGCGGAGATCTTTTGGGCGCCCGGCGTGCCGGCCAGGCAGTGAGGGGGCATTTCTCCCCCGTTGCCGGAAAAACGGGGATCGGCCGGATTCAGCAGCTGCGTCGTGGCCACGATGCGGACGTCGTAGGTGCGGGCGTAGCGCGCAACCCGCTCAAAGTTGGGAATCAGGCCAAACGCACCGGGTGCCGGCCAGGCCCCCTCCGGCATGACGAGATCCCACTGAGTATCGATGTCAAGAATGATCGTGTCGCTGATCACTGGGAAGACTCACTTTCCGAAAAGGAGAGGGGCGTCTGGCGGTGGCCCGTTACCGGGCCCGGGACCGTGAAAGAGTATCAGGTTGCCGGCCGGTGCCGTCGCAGAAGGTACTCCTCCCCGCCGATGGCCAGGACCGAGAGCCCGGCGCAGAACCAGTAAGGTGCGGCGAGCTCCCCAGTGGCCGTGGCCAGAAGCCCCCCCGCCGCCGGGACGATCAGGACCCCGGAGCCGATGATCGCCTCGTGCCGTCCCGTGTTGCGGCCGGGGCGGGCCGTGGCATTCAGGCTGTAAAAGATGCTCGAGTAGTAGGCCAGTCCCAGGCTGACACCAATGAATGGCGCCAGCAGCAACTGCAGGGCCGGCACCCGGAGTTGCGGCAGGATGAGGAGCACCAGCGTATTTAGAAGGTGCATCGCGTACAGCGGGGCGCGTCGGAACCGCCATGAGGTGAGGCGTGCCAGGACCGCGAAGGCGACCGTCTGCGACAGGCAGATCAGGCCCAGGAAGATGCCGAAATGGGCGGCGCGGCTCCCCTGGGCCTCAAGATATTTCGGGAAGTGGTAGGTCAGCGTGGCATTGACGCCGTAGGCCACTCCGTTGGCCAACCAGGCGGCCGCCAGAAATGCCGCCGACGTCACGGCAACCGCGGTTGGCACAACGGGGATGGCGGGGGCCGTTCTGGAAATCGGCGGGTTTCGCACCGGGGCCGGCGCGCTGGTCAGCAAGATGGCTACGGCAAGAGCAATGCCCGCGGAGATCGCTGCGACAAGGCCAAAGCCATACGCGGCGTACAAAATTCCCCCGGCGGCGAAACCAATCCCCTTGCCGCTGCTCCAGGAGAGGTTGAAGAAACCGAGATTTTTCTGAAGCCGCCCGGGCTCGTCCGCTTCGGCCAGCGCGGCCTGGAGCGGGGGCCAGAACATGGCCAGGCCCAGTGCCAGGATGGCCAGGCCCAGATACAGACCGGAAATTTGCCGCGCCAGCGCCAGGACCATCATGGCCACGACCACGATCGCGGCGCCGGCGCCGGACAGACGAAGACGTGCGACCCGATCCGAAAGCCGTCCCATCTGGATGGCCGCGATGATGTAGACCACCGACCAGACCGCCGGCAACAGGCCCAGTTCAAGGGGCGTCGCGCCCAGCGCGATCGCCTTCCATGGCACCCCGACCAGCGTCAGGTTAACCGCGCCGTCAACGCCAAACGCCGCAGTGAAGAATTTCAAGTTTCGCCGCATCTACAGCAGGCAGACCGGGCGGAGGAGGCAGGCCGCGCAACAGATCGGATCACGACGGCGGGGACAATGATCGAGAATGCCGAGCCGGCAGATGGCGAAGTCGTATTTGACCGGGTCGGCCGGGTCGAGATGCCGCAGGCGATCGGTGATCTCGAGTGCCGTCTTCCAGTCCGCGGTGATTCGACGTGTCAACCCGATGTAGCGGGCGATGCGGGCCACATGCGTATCCAGCGGAATGACCAGTCGCGCGCGATCGACGGACGTCCAGACGCCGAGATCAAGACCGTCGCCGCCGCGCACCATCCAGCGGAGCCAGAGATTCAGGCGTTTCACGGCACTCCCATCGGCCGGCGAAGCGAAAAAGAAGCGGACCGGCGAGCGGGGACCGAGTCGGCCGCGGCTGACGCCGGGCCCCGGTGGCAGATCAGCGGCGTCCAGCACCCGTTCGCAGAACGCGGCGAGGCCGCCGCCGATGTCCGGGGTCGATGAATCATCACCGGCGATGAACAGCGCCTCGAGCGTCCCGTATCCACGGAGCGCCCGGGAGAGGAGCAGGCAAAGCAACGCGACGTCGCGCGGACCGTGGAAGCGGTGGTACCAGCCACGGAAACGGCCGGCATCGCGTGACCACTCGAACTCGTGCACGAATCGCGCCGGAGACGGGCCCATGCGGTCGAGCAGACGGTTCAAGCTCTTCAAGATCTGGTCGACCCGGCCATACGCCAGGCCGGCGGCCAGGAAGCCGACCACCTCCTGGTCGGCCGGATCCTCGTAGCGGCGCACCACCTCAAGCGGGTCGGGTGAAATCCACTGGAGGTCAAAGGTGCGGTACAGCGATTCCAGATGTTCCCGGAGGTGTGATTCTTCCGGGAGCGGCGGCGTGACGGTGCCGGTCCGGGAATCACTGGGCGGGACGGTGAGGGTCATTGCCGGGAGCCTACGCAACGGGCCGGTCCTCCTGCTAGACTGCGCCGCATCGACACCGATCCGCCATGAATGGACGGTTTTATTTCCGATGTCGGGGAGCAGACGTGGCGACACGCACGCGCATGGAAAGAGTCGGGCCGGACCAGAACAGGACGGCCATCGCCACCGCCGGCAGCGTCATCATCCCGGCCCGGAACGGCGCCCACCACCTACGTCGAACGCTTCCAGCTCTGCGGGAAGCACTCCCCGCCGGATGGGAGATCCTCGTCGTCAACGACCATTCCGCGGACAACACGGCGGAAGTGGCCAGCCTCTACGCGGACCAGGTCATCACCAGCCGCCAGGTGAAGAGCGGACCGGCGGCCCGCAACACCGGCGCGCTTTCGGCCCGCGGTCAGATCTTTGTCTTCATGGACCAGGATATTCGTGTCACCCGGGACGCCCTGGAGCGGCTGGTGGAAGCGCTCGACGAGCCGGGCACGGTGCTCACGTTCGCCGTCTATTCCGAGGGGCGATACCTGAAGACGCTTGGCGGCCGGTTCAAGAACATCTGGGTCCGCTGGTCCTACCTCGGCAGCCCCACCGATGTTCGCTGGATGAACACGGCCCTGGGTGCCATTCGGAGTGACGACTTCTGGTCGGCAGGCGCTTATGACAACGCGGACGACGATCGCCAGGGTGGCAATGACATTGACTTTGGTCGGATCGTGGCCGAGCGGGTCGGTCGTGTCCGCCTCTGCCCGCACGTGGATTGCGATCATCTCAAGGAGATGAGCCTGTACGGCCTCCTGCGCAATGATTTCGACCGGGCGCGCGGCTTTTTCCGTACCTCACTGGAATCACGCGAGATCAAACGAGTGGCCAGAGGACGCTGGTACGGCAACATCTCGCCCATGTTCATGGGGGGCGTGACGGCCGCCGGTCTTGTCTTCGCCTCGCTGGTGGCCGGCGGGCTTGGTTTCGAACCGGGCTGGCGTGTGGCCGGCGGCGCGGCCATCGTGCAGGTGGCGCTGGCCCTGCCGTTCCTTCTCTACGCAATGCCGCGTCTCGGATGGTGGGCGCCTCTGGCACCGTTCGTCTACCTGCTGGACCAGGCGGCCTGTTTCGCCGGTCTTGTTACGGAAACCCTGACCCTCCTCGGCCGGCGCCTGTTTTTGCGCGCATGGCGCACCGCCCCATCTCCCCGATTCTGATCGCGGCGGCACTGGCCGCTTTTGGCATGAGTGCCGTGGTGGCGCTGTCGTTTCTGCCGGCGTCGAACTGGTTCTGGGGCATGGATCTCCTGCGTTACTACCCCGCCTGGTTTCGGTTCGCCTGGTTTGGGCTGGGGCTTGCCGGACTGGCAGCGGCGTGGCGGGCGCCACGACTCGGCCTGTCCATGCCACCCGGTCGGTGGCCGACATCGATCCTTGCCGCCATTGTCGGTGTGGCGGCCGGGCTTGTTTTCCACCTGGCCCGGGCGCGGACCGGCCTGCTTGGTGACGGTTACCAGATACTGGTCGATCTGAGGCAGGGGCATCCACCGACACAGCGCTCGCCGCTGTACAACCTCCTCGAGCCGACCCTCGTCTCATGGCAACGCCCCGGTGGCGTGCCGAGTCTGACCGAGGCGGGGCTCCTGAGCACGCTCATCGGTGCGCTGACCATCGGATTTCTGGCCTGGATCCTCCTTCGACGGGCACGGACGAGGAAAACCGCCGCCGGCACGGCTGATCTTTCCAGTCTGGTCGTGGCCATCCTGTTCGGATGCCAGCCGGCACTGCAGCTTTTCTTCGGATACGTCGAATGCTATGCGCTGCTGGCCGCCGCGCTTGTCTTTTTTCTGCTGGGAACGATGGAGCGATTCGATCGGGGAGGCTCGCTGATCTTGCCCTTCCTGGCGGTGATCGCCGGCGGGATTTCCCACCCGTTCGGATTACTCATGATTCCGGCCTTCCTGGTCCTGGTGGCGTCGGGCGCCGCCAACGGGAGATGGCGGCGCGTGCTCCAGGGCGCGCTTGCCGTGATCGTGATCTTCGGGATCCTTGCCCTCCTCGGGCCGCTCTGGCCGGCGGGCTCCGACGGCCGATCGCCGCTCAAGTTCCTCTCTCCCGCGGCGATCTGGCATCAGATGGCGGCCCTGGTATCCCAACGGCTGGGAACGCGCAATACCTTTGGACTCGATTCGATATGGACGGTCCGCCACCTGGCCGATGTGCTGAATCATCTGTGGCTGACGGCAGCGCCGGCGCTCATCCTGCTGGCCGGACTGGCCGTGACACACCGGGGACGACGTGCGATGACCGCGCCCGCCGCGCGGGTGGCCCTCGTTCTGGCGAT
>JAWXBZ010000203.1:0-3724 GCA_034440375.1 Candidatus Eiseniibacteriota bacterium | reverse complement strand
GCCTGTCATCTCCCGTGACCCTCCTCATGGGAGGGTTACCTATCAGATGGCGCGACGATGCACCCACGGGTTACATTTTAGACGGCGCGATACGGTGGGTGGACGCGCACAAGCGGATTGAGTTATCATCCTAAGCCATTAATTCAGCCCCACTTGGCACCTGAAGGAGCACTCGCATGTCCGAACGCCATCTCTTTACCTCGGAATCAGTTACCGAGGGTCACCCCGATAAGATTGCCGATCAGATATCGGACGCCATCCTGGACGCCATCATTGCCCAGGACCCCATGTCCCGCGTGGCCTGCGAAACCCTCGTCACCACGGGCCTTGCTTTCATCTCGGCTGAAATCTCCACCAAGGCTTACGTCGAGATCCCCCGAATCGTTCGGAAGACGATTGGAGAGATCGGTTACGACAACGCCGACTACGGCTTCGATTGCCACACCTGCGCGGTGACCACCTCTATTGATGACCAGTCGGCGGACATTGCCATGGGCGTGGACGAGGGGGAGAACAAGGAGCAGGGGGCGGGGGACCAGGGGTTGATGTTCGGGTTTGCCTCGCGCGAGACGCCGGAGCTCATGCCGCTGCCGATCGCTTTGGCTCACAAACTCTGCTTCGAGCTGTCGAAGAAGCGGAAGTCGGGCGAGATGCCGTTCCTGCGGCCGGACGGCAAGAGCCAGGTGACCATCGAGTATGACGGCTACACGCCGATCCGCATTGATGCGGTCGTGCTCTCCACGCAGCACCAGGACATGCCGGATGCCGAGTACAAGAAGATGAAGGATCGGCTGATCGCGGAGATCATCGACCCCTTGATGCCGGCCAACCTGGTCGAAAAGGCCAATCCGGTCAAGTATTTCGTCAATCCCACCGGCCGATTCGTTTACGGCGGACCGATGGCGGATACGGGCCTTACCGGCCGCAAGATCATCGTCGACACCTACGGCGGCATGGCGGCGCATGGCGGCGGCGCGTTCAGCGGCAAGGATCCCTCGAAAGTCGATCGCTCGGCCTGTTACGCGGCACGCTACGTGGCCAAGAACATCGTGGCGGCAGGCCTTGCCGACCGATGCCAGGTGCAGGTGGCCTACGCCATCGGCGTGGCGGAGCCGGTTTCGGTGATGATCACGTCGTTCGGTACCGGCAAGTTGTCGGACGCGCGCCTGACCGAGCTGACCCGAAAGCACTTTGACCTGCGCCCCCGCGGCATCATCGAGCACCTGAAGCTCCGTCGCCCCATTTACCGGAGTACGGCGGCCTATGGCCATTTCGGCCGCGAGGAAGACAACTTCACCTGGGAACGGACCGACATGGTCGAGGCGCTGAAGAAGGACGCCTAGTTCAGGTTCGGTCATGAAGTTCCGAGACCTGCTACGGCAACTGGAAGACGATGGGTGGCAGGTCGTGCGAATGCGTGGCAGTCATCGACAACTGAAGCACTCGTCAAAACCCGGTACGGTGACGGTCGCAGGAAAGCCAGGCATCGATGTACCGGTTGGGACGCTCAATGCGGTACTGAGGCAGGCTGGTTTGAAGATCTGAGGGAACCTAGATGCGCTACATGGTCGTCATCGAACATGGATCAACCAGCTGGGGAGCACACGTCCCCGATTTACCCGGTTGCGCCGCCGTCGGAGAGTCCCGGGACGAGGTCCTCGAATTGATCCGGGAGGCCATCGAGTTTCATATCGAGGGGCTTCGCATCGATGGCCTTCCGATCCCAGAGCCCAGTTCTCAGGGCGAGTTTGTGGAAATAGACGCTGCCTGAGGCTGGGGGAGCCCCCAGACTGTTTATCGGCAACTCACTCCTTCCCCTTGCCATCCAAACCCTTTAGCCCGATGATCCCCTCACACCCCGCCACGGGTGCTCTCGTTTCCAGGGGGGTCAGGGAGGATCATGGCCCGAGCAAAAAGTGCCCAGAAGGGGCGGACCCGGCAGTTTGTCGGTGTCGGCTTCTTTGTCGTGGCGCTCTTTCTTGTCACGGGGCTCCTGACGTACCAGGGTGGTTCGTTTCCCGACGGACCGCTGGCCTTCCGCTGGTCCGATGCCGGCGGACTTGTCGGCACGGCGTTCGCCCGCCTTTGCCTCGACGCGTTCGGCTGGGCCGGCTGCTGGCTTTTTCCGATCCTGTTGACCATCTGGGGCATCAACCGTGTCTTCAAGCGGAAATGGACCTCCGGTCTGGTGCCGTCATTCACGGGGCTCACGCTTGCCATCTCCATCGCAAGCCTCTCGGCCTTTTTCTGGAGCCGCCCGGCCGGCGGCGCTGTTGGCGTCTGGGTGGCGGAGGGGTCCCGGTCTCTCCTGGGGCCGGTTGGCAGCATCCTCTTCCTTGGCATTCTGGTGATCCTGTCGGTTGGATTCGCGGCCGAGCATGAAATGATGGCACTGATCGGATTCCTGAGACGCGGCGCCGAGGCGACCGTGGAGGGCATGGAAAAAGCGGGTGAGTGGGCCATGGACACGGCCGGCGACATCCAGCGCGATATCGCGGAATCGCTCGGCGGGCACCCGGACGAGGGAGCGAAGGGGAACGAAAAGCCGGCGCCCCTGACCCAGGCGTTCCTCGTCGTCGACGAACCACTTTCAAGGAAGAAATCGAAGAAGGAAAAGATCGAGACCCCACCGGCCCCGACCCGCACCGCGGGCGGCGAGGTCATGCGCCCCGATGTGGGCCCGAGGATCATGCCGACCGCGGCTTCGCAACTGGCGATGCCCGACCTCGAGGGGATCGTCCCCAGGCGGATCGGTCCCAGCGCCGCGGATGCCGAGTTCATCGGCGGTACCGGGGATGCCGACGTCCCGCCGATCGAACTCGACGACGGCGAACCGATCGAACTGCCTTCGAACGACCTGATCGAGATGCCGAACGATCCGCCGCCGCCACTCAATCAGACCGAGCTCCTGGACAGTTCGAAGACGCTTGTTCAGACGCTGTCCGATTTTGGTGTGACGGGACGCGTCGGCGAAGTGCATCCGGGGCCGGTCATCACACGTTTCGAATTCGAGCCGGCCGCCGGCATCCGGATAGCGCAGATCCTGAACCGGGCCGACGACCTGGCGCTGGCGCTGCGGGCCATTCGCATCCGCATCGTGGCACCGATTCCCGGCAAGGCCGCGGTTGGCATCGAGATTCCGAACCGGCGCCCGGCCACGGTCTACCTGCGCGAGATCATCGACCTCCCTGAGTTCGCGTCGAAGGCCACGAAGGGACTGCAGGTGCCGCTTGGCAAGGACATCTCCGGCAAGCTGTTCCTGACCGACCTGACGAAGATGCCGCATCTCCTTATTGCCGGAACCACCGGTTCCGGCAAGTCAGTTTGCGTGAACTCCATCATCTCGTGCCTCCTGCTCACCAAGACCCCCCGGGATCTGCGCCTTCTGATGATCGACCCCAAGATGCTCGAACTTCCGGTTTACAACGGCATCCCGCACCTCCTGCAACCGGTCGTCACCGACCCCAAGCAGGCGGCACGGTGCCTGCGCGGCCTGATCACGGAGATGGAGCGCCGCTACGGGATCCTGGCGCGGCGCGGTGTCCGGAACATCGACCTTTACAATGAGCGACTCGAGGAAGACCGGCGCGACGGATGCGAAGTGATCGGCGAGTCGTTGCCCTTCATCGTGGCCATCATCGACGAGCTGGCCGACCTCATGATCACGACCGCCAACGAGGTGGAGGAGCCGATCGGCCGGCTGGCGCAGACGGCGCGCGCCGTC
>JAWXBZ010000202.1:0-10578 GCA_034440375.1 Candidatus Eiseniibacteriota bacterium | reverse complement strand
CGCTGATCGGCGTCGGCTTGATGGTGGCGTCCGCGGGGGCCAGGCTCGGGGTGCCGATCTCGGTGGGGGCCTTCCTGGCGGGGGTGCTGGCGGCCGAGGCCAGGGCGCGCGAGGAACTTGTGGCCTGCCTCCATCCGATCAAGGAACTCTTCCTCGGGATATTTTTCGTGGCCGTGGGTTTCCAGGTGACGCTGGGCGCGCTGATCCACATGCTGCCGCTGGCCATACTGGCCACGATCGTCGTGGCCGTCGTCCGATTCCTGTCGGTTACCGCCGCGGCCTACGCGTCGGGAGAAGAAGCCGGACTCTCGCTCCAGCTCGGCGCGTTGATGGTTCCGGTCGGCGAATTCTCCTTCCTGCTGGCCATGTCCCCGGCGCTGCCGGCCGACCTCCGGGAGGCCCTCACCAGCCTCATCATCCTCATGATGTTTTTCCTTTCGTTGGGCGTCGAACCGTTGTTGGCCGCCGCGCCCCGCCTCGAGTCGCGCTTGATGAAACGCTCCCCCGGCGCCCTGCGGCACCTGCTCTATATCGTCCGCGGTTCGCTGGCGCCGGTCGTCTCGCCCTGGGCTCCGAACGTGCATCCGGTTCGGAGCGCATTCCGCGACCTGGTCCTCACGATCAGTGTCCTGGTGGGCCTCGGTGTCGGCATCGGAGGCACTTCCAGCTGGCTCAATGACCTGACGCCGGGCTGGCTCAATCTGAACCTGTTCGGCCTGGTGGTGGCGGTGGCTGTCCTGGTCCCGGGCCTTTTTGTGTTGTCCACCCGCTGGCAAAATCTGCTCGAGGCGCTGGTTGGAGCCGACAAGCAGGGGCCGGGCACCGACCGGGTCCGGATGATTCAGCGGGCCACGAGGGCCACCCTGACGACGCTGGCACTCGGCCTGCTCTTGCTGGCGACGTTGCCCCTCATCATCACCACGATACGCGGCAGCCGAAGTCTGATGATCGGCCTGACGCTGGCGGCCGGCCTCGTGCTGGCGTTTCTCTTCCGGAGGGCCGTGCTTCGTCTGCATCGGCTCCTCGGAACGGGCCTCTGGAACCAGGGATCGGATCGTGGATAGGCGCGGAGGGGCCGTCATGCCGTACTCTGTGTCAATTCCGGTTGCTCACTCCAACTCCAACAGGAGATGCCCCCCATGAATCATCGCCGGTTGCTCCAGTCCACCGTTCTCGCGATGCTCGCCTGGTCCGCCCCACCCGCCATGGCCGATACCATGCCGCCCCTCGACACGATTCCCTTCGTGGAGATCGAATCACCGGCCGGCCCGGCCAGCCAGGCGCCCGGTCTCGTCAGCGGCAAGGATGCCATCTACCTCACCTGGATCGAGTCTCCAGCCGGCGGCGTGCCCGTCCTCAAGATGTCGCGCCATGACGCAGCGGGTTGGTCGGCGTCCCGGACCATCGTTTCCGACCCGAAAATGATGGTCAACTGGGCGGATGTGCCGAAACTCCTGGCGCTCGACGACGGCACGTTGATCGTGTCGTGGTTGCGTCGTTCCGGCGATGCCGCCGGGGCCTACGACGTAGAGGTTCTGAGGTCCTCCGACAAGGGCGCCACCTGGACTTCACTTGGCCGACCGTATCGCGACAAGGCCCAGGCCGAGCACGGCTTCGTTTCGCTTCTGCCGCATGCCGGCACCGGTTTCTGGATCGTCTGGCTGGACGGGCGCAACTACGCAAAGCTGAAGCCCGCTCCGGCGTCCGGCGGCCATGGGCACGGGGCCGACACCGAGTTGCGCGCGGCCCGGTGGCGTGACGGCAAGTTCGAACCGGAAGTCCGCCTCGATACCCGCGTCTGCGATTGCTGTCAGACCGCGGCGGTCACCACGCTCGAAGGGCTGGCGGTGGCCTATCGTGATCGCGACGCCGGTGAGACGCGCGACATCTCTCTCGTGCGTTACGAACGACAGGTCTGGAGCAAACCGTTCCAGGTGCGGCACGACGGCTGGAAAATCGACGGCTGCCCGGTCAACGGTCCGGCCATGGCGTCCCACGACCGAAACCTGGCCATGGCCTGGTACACCGACGCGCGCGAAACGTCCGAGGTCTTCGTGGCGCTGTCCGACTCGTCCTCGTTCGGACTGTCGCGCATCGTCAAAGTGGATGACGGGCGGCCGCTCGGGCGCGTCGATGTCGACTGGCTGCGCGACGAGAGCGCGATGGTCACCTGGCTGGAACAAACCAGCGATTCCACCGCGCAGGTCCGTGTGCGCCAGGTGACGATGACCGGCGAAGCGAGCCCCGCGAAGACGCTGGCCACGACCACATCGGGCCGTGGCAGCGGCTTCCCGCAATTGGCCGTCCGCGATATCGACATCTGGGTGGCCTGGACCGACGCCTCCGCGGGGTCGCACCAGGTTCGTCTCGGCAAGCTCGACCTGGAATCGACGAAGTAGACTCAGATCATTTTTTTCAACAGCGCGATCTGGCCGGCATGATACGCGTCGTGCTGCACCAGTCCGTGAACCAGCCGGTAGATGGTCCTGCCGGTGCCGGCGGCGCGGTCGCGTGGCACACCCGGCGGCGCCATGATGGCCTCGTCGCCGAGCTTCTTGATTACCCGTCGCAGCTCCTCGTGGGCCGCGCCGAGATCACGCCTGGCCGCCTGCCAGGCCGATTTCGACAGGTCGGTCACGTCCGGCCAATCACCCGCTTCGGGCTCGCCGGCCTTTCCGCCATCGACACGACGCGCCACCTCGCGCGTCCAGCCGGTCATGTGGAGCACCAGTTCCCAGATGGTGTGTGCCTCCTCGATCGGGCGGGCGGCCGCCTCTGCCGCGTCGATCCCATCGAGAATGGCGGTGATGGGCGAGCCGTGCCAGGGATCGCCGTCCCAGGCGTCGATGAGTTCCTGATCGAGTCGTTCGCGTTCCATGTCGGAAGCCTCCGGGTCGGGCTAGGTTTGGTGCAGGCGCGAGGCGGCATCGCAGAGGAGATTGATTACCACCCGACGGCGATAGTCCGCCGTGGAGCGAATGTCATCAATGGGCTTCAAATCGGCCTGGACCGCCGTGGCCACTGCGGCGGCCTGCTGATCGGCATCGAGGCGCCCCGGATGGTCACCGAACTGGCCAAACAACCGTTCCAGTCCATCATATCGCGTCACGAACGGCGCCAGGCTGGTTCCAACGATTCGCCAGCTCCCATCGGCCCGCCAGTTGATCGTCAAGCCCACCTTCGTAATGGCCTGGGCCCGGCGTGTCCCGACTTTCCAGAACTCCTGAAGTCGATCCGGCTTCGCACGGGGCAATCGAATGGCGGCCAGGAACTCACCGGGCCCGATGTCCATCTTCTTGTAACCGGAAAAAAATCCGCAAAGCGGTGTTGTCCGGCGGCCCTGCCGCGACATCAGGACCACCTCCGCGTCGTAAGCCAGCAACGCCGCCACGCCGTCCGCCGCCGGGGATCCATTGGCGATATTGCCGGCCCAGGTGCCGCGCGTCTGGATTTGCGTGGCGCCGATCGTGCGGGCGGATGCCTCCAAGAGCGGAAATGCCGCGACAATGTCGTTGCGCTGACGGGTGTCGCGAAACGTGGCGAGGGCGCCGATCTCCAGCGAGTCCTCATCCAGCCGGTGATAGCGGAGGTCCGATGCCAGGGCCGTCAGGTCGAGGAAGCTCTCGCCCTCCTCTTGCCCGCCCGCCTCGAGTTGCACCATGACATCGGTGCCGCCGGCAATCAGCCGTGGCGCCCGGGTATTCGCGATGTGATCGAGCAGGTCATCCATCGAACGTGGCCGCGAGGCCTCGATGGCCGACAGGATCCCCCTCATTCGCGGGACTTTCCGATGTCGAGCGAGGCGATGGCGGCATCAACGCTGGCGATGATCAGGTCGTATCCGGTGCAACGGCAGAGGTTGCCGGCCAGCATGTCGCGCAGGTCACTCCCGTAGGCGCGATGCTCGGCCACCCAGGCAGCGGCCACGATCATCCCCGGGGTGCAGATGCCGCACTGGGCGCCGCCATGCTCCATGAACGCCTTCTGGACCGCCGCGCCGATGGGCGTCTCGGCAAGCGCTTCGACGGTCGTGATCTCGGCCCCCTCGGATTGAATGACTGGCACGATGCAGCTGTTCACCAGTTCGCCGTTGATCACCACACTGCAGGAGCCACATTCCCCCTCGCCGCACCCCTCCTTGCTGCCGGTCAACCCAAGGTCCTCGCGCAGCACATCAAGCAGCCGACGGAACGGAGGAGCGGTGACCGCCACGTCGCGGCCATTCACCCGGAAGCGAATCGTCGCCTCAGCCACGCGTGCCTCCGACAGGAGCCGCCGCATCGGCCAGCATCATCAGGTACTCCGGCCGGCACGGCACCTGTTCGGGTTCCACGCCGAGAGCCTTCGCGATGGCGTTCAGGACGGCCGGCGCCGGTCCATCCATCGGCAATTCGCCGATTCCCTTGGCGCCCATTGGCCCGAACTCATATGGCGTTTCGGCAAACAGAACCTCGATCGGCGGCACGTCAACGAACGTCGGGATCACATAGGTCGACAGCGCCGTGTTTCGAACCGCGCCATCCTTGTAGATGACCTGTTCGCACAGCGCCCAGCCGAGTCCCTGAACCACGCCTCCCTGGATCTGTCCGACAGCCAGGGTGGCGTGCAGCACGCCGCCGACGTCCTGATTGGCCACGAAGCGCGTCACGTTCACTTCGAAGGTGCGTGTATCGACTTCCACCTCGCAGCCGTACACGGCCCAGGCGTAGGTGGCGTAGGCGTCGCCGCGATAGGTCGTCTCGTCCCACTGGACGAACGCCGGCTTTTCGTAGCGGCTCCTGCCCAGGACTTTCCATCCATGCTCGACCGCCTGGCCCGCGGCGCGCCGGAAGGCCTCGCCGCGGAGCGACTCGGCGCTCACGGTTCGGAGCTCATCTGACAATTTCCCGGCCAGCTTCGCCGCCAGATCAAGCGCGGCCTGCTGCACGAGATATCCCACGACCATGGCCGTGCGGCTGGCCACCGTTGGCCCGGAATCGGGCACGCGCGCAGTGTCCGGCGGTGCCACTCGAATTTCGGATGGATCCAGCCCCAGCGCTTTTGCCGCGATGATGCTGAAGATGGTGATCGTTCCCTGGCCGATCTCGGTGTTCGAGGAAAGGATTTCGACGGCCCCCTCGTCGGTCAACCGCGCCGCCACCTGGCTGGCCAGCCGTTCTTCGCCCGAACCGGTGAAGCCGGCGCCGTGATAAAAGGCGGCAAAGCCCAGCGCCGAGCGTTTGGATGGCGAGAGCGCATTGGCGGCCGCCAGTTCCGCTTCGCGCTCCGCCCCACCCAGCCGGTCGTACACCGTCGTGGCCAGCGTGTGCATGTCGATGTCATCCCGCACGATCTGCCCCGTGGCCATCGTGGCGCCGACCTTGAGGTAGTTCCGCCGTCGAAACTCCAGGGGTGAGAGTCCGAGGCGGACTGCCAGTCGATCCATGTGCCGCTCAAGGGCAAAGATGCTCTGCGGCGCGCCGAATCCGCGAAAGGCGCCGTGCGGCGGCGTGTTGGTCAGCCGAGCCCGGGCACGAATCGTGATGTCCGGCACCGCGTACGGCCCGGAGGCGTGAAGCGATGCGCGCGAGAGGACCACCGGCGTCAGCGTCACGTAGGCCCCGCCGTCGAGCAACAGGTCGATCTCGAGAGCCGTCAGCTTTCCATCCAGCGTGACGCCGGCCTTCACCCGCGTGATCGAGGGGTGCCGTTTCGTCGTGGCCAGGATGTCCTCGTGGCGGTCGTACACCAGCTTCACCGGCCGCCGGCTTTTCAACGCCAGGAGCGCCGCATGCCCCGCCACGATGGATGGATACTCCTCCTTGCCGCCGAAGCCGCCGCCGGTCGTGGTTTGAACCACGCGCAACTCCCCGGCCGGAATTCCCAGCAGATGTGTGACCGCCTTCACGACGTAGTAGGGGCACTGCAGCGATCCGAAGATCTCGACGCCGCCGCCATCGGGCGCCGGCCGTGCGATCATCCCCTGTGGCTCGATGTAGGCCTGCTCCTGGGCCCCCGTCTCGTAGGTCTCGTCAAGGATGAGGTCCGCCGACTCGAAGCCGGCATCGACATCCCCCTTGATGATGTCAATCGCATGAAACGTGTTGTCATCGCCGTGCTGCCGAAACTCCGGCCGCAACGCCTGGCGCACATCGAGACAGGGCGGTTCCTCCGCGTAGGAGATGGTGATGGCCATCGCCGCCCGCCGCAGCATCTCCCGATCCTCGTGCGCCAATAGCAGAATCGGCTCCGAATGATGCCGCACATACCCATCCGCCAGGAACGGCTGGTCTTTCGTCAGGAGCAGCACTTCGTTCTTTCCGGGGATGTCCGCCGCCGTGACGATCGTGAAACCGGACCAGTCCAGGGCTGGATCGAACGTGATTCCGGTGATCCGGCCGCGGGCAATCGTCGATCGGATGGTGGCGCCATGCAGCATCCCCGGCATCTGGATGTCATCCACGTACTGGGCCCGGCCGGTCACCTTGTCGTGGCCGTCGAGGCGGGGGATGGGTGGGGTAAGCTCACCGTCGTTCATAGGACACCTGTTATACCACGGGATGTCGGGAAACCGGAGCGGCCCTCGAAGCAGAACACGCTGAGGCGGAAGCCGGTATATTTGGCTGGAAAGCATACAACCCTCTCCAGCCCCGGGCGGATGCCCCGATGGGCGAAATCTCAAGGTCAACTGGAGGACCAGCCCATGGCCCGAGAACCAGGACGAAGTCGACTATTACTGGCAGAAGCTCTGAAGAAGATCGATATTGCGGCAATGGAGCGGGCATTTCGGGGGGAGTAAGCCGGTGATGTCCATTCCCCCGGCCCAGATCGCCGCCATCATTCTCTGCGGTGGCCAAAGCCGCCGCTTCGGCGCCGACAAGGCGATTGCCACGCGCGGCGGCCGCACGTTTCTCCAGCGCGCCATCGACTGCGCCGGTACCCGCGCGGACGAGGTGATCCTGGCCTGCGGTCCCGTGCGCCGCTACGAGGAGTTCGGCCGGACGCTGGCCCTCGATCCGCCGGAAGTCACCGGCCCATTGGCCGGGATGCTGGCCGGCCTCGCGCAGACGGAGCGCCCGTACATACTGTTCCTGGCCGTCGACCTGGCGGACGCCACGCCGGCCGCGCTGGACCAGCTGATCGAGGCGATGGTCACCGCCGATCCGCCGGTCGACCTGGTCATGCCGGAGTCCGAACGCGGCCCCGAACCCCTCCTGACCCTCGGCCGCCGAGCGCCTCTCGCCCTGGCTCTGCGCGCCTTGTCGACAACTGCCGTCCCGGCCCCGCGCCTGTTGGTCCATCATCTGACGACCCGAATGCTCACCATCGCCGACGACCCAACCGACCCTCTCCGCCGCGCCATCACCAATATCAACACCCCCGCCGACCTCGATACGCCGCCCCGGTGAACCGCCTCCTCATCGCCCTGGCGTTCCTGCTGGCCGCACTCCTCTCCTGCCGACAACTCGGCAGCGCCGACCTCGGCTTCCACCTCAAGACCGGCGAGTACATCCTGAGCGGCCACGGCTGGCCCCAGACCGACCCCTTCACCGACACCATGAAGGACCACGCCTACATCGACACCAGTTGGGGTTTCGATGTCCTGGTGGCCCAGGTCCACCGCCTCACCGGCCCCGCCGGCCTCACGTTCCTGACCATGGTCCTCACGCTGGCCATCCTCGCCCTTATCACGATGAGAGCCCGCCTCAACCCCAAACTCGACGAACTGGCACTGACGCTTGGCCTCCTCATGGCCACCATCGCGATGGAATTGCGCTACGAACCCAGGCCCGAAATGATCTCGTACGCCCTCCTGGCTCTGCAGACCTATCTATTGTCACGTCGGGCGGTGGGCCGCCCGACACCCGCCTGGCTCTTCGTCATCGTGCAATTGATCTGGGCAAACACACACAGCCTCTTCATCCTCGGCTGGCTGGTCCTGCTCATTTACGTGGTCGGCGGCTGGCTGGAAACGAAGAAATTCGATCGCGGCCTCGCGCTGGCCCTGGTAGCCGCCATCGCCGTATCGTTCGTGAACCCCTACGGCTTCGAGGGCGTCCGCTTCCCGTTTACGCTCCTGACACGTTTCCAGTCGAGCAACCCGTTCGCCCAATCCATCGGGGAGTTCATCTCCCCATTCTCAGTCCAACTGAGCCAGCAATTCCCCAACTACCCAGCCTGGCCCCTCTGGACCTTCTGCATCCTCATGGCCCTGACGGCTCTCGCCGCCGTCACCTGGCTCCGCAAGAAGCAATACACCGCCTTGCTGTTGGCGCTGGCCTTCGCGCCGCTGGGTGTCCGGATGACTCGCAACATCCCGCTGGCCGTCATCATCGTACTGCCGGCATTGATTGCCGCCATGCCAATAGGGAGGTGGATCGAGCGACGCTGGCAGCACCCGATCCTGCGTCGCGCTCTCCCTGTCGCCGCCATCGTGGCCGCCATCGTCCTGTCACTGCGCGTCTTCCACGATGCGTACTACCTCGATACGCGCCGCACGGATCGCATCGGTGTCGGCTGGAATCGCCTGATCCTTCCGGTTGAAGCCGCGGCCTTCGCCAACAAGGTCAACATGCCCGGTGCGATGCTCAACCACCTCAACTTCGGCGGCTATTTGATGTGGGCGACGAAGGGACCCGTATTCATCGACGGGCGACTCGAGGTAGTGGGGGAGTCGTTCTTCAACGACTACGGTCGGATCCTTTCCTCCGAGGTGGCGCTGGAGCAGGCGGTGGCGCGGCATGGGATTGGGTGGATTGTGACGCCGTACGCGGGGGCGCCCGAGTTGATTCGGCGATTGTCGGCGGATCCGCGGTGGCGTTTGGCGCACGTGGATGGTTTGGCGGCGGTGTTTTTGCGGGTGGATCGGGCGGATGTACGGGATCGGGTGGAGGGGATGATTGATCCGCGGTTGGGGGCGCTACTGGCGCCGGGACCGCCATCAATCCCATGGAATCAACTTCCAGAAATGGGGGGTCCCCCACGCCCCGGCGCTTTCGCCCGCTGGGCGGACGGCCTGTTCCGCCGTCAACAGTTTCCAGGCGATGACTTCTACATCGGACTATTTTGCTACTTTCGCAAGGAGTACGAGCCGGCGGCACGGCGCTTCACCGAGGCGATTCGTTCGAGCCATGGAGCCTGGTATGACGCGTACGCAAATCTCGGCTCGGTGCTTTGGCGGAATGGGGACAAGGCGGGGGCCACGGCGGCGTACGAGGTCGTGCTCAGGGAGGATCCGCTGAACAAAGTGGCATTGGAGCGGGTCGGGGAACAGCGGAAGTGACGCTTGCGGAATGTATATTGGAGTAATATACTAAATCAATGCCGCCGCCGCCCGAGTACTTCGAAGGAATCACCGGATTCCAGTGGGATGAGGGTAACAGCGACAAGAACTGGCGTCGCCATCAGGTCAATCGCGCCGAAGCGGAGCAGGTATTTTTCAACCTGCCACTTGTAGTGGTCGAGGATAAGCAACATTCAAGCGGCGAGCAGCGCTATTTTGCGCTGGGCCGTACCGACGCCGATCGCAAGCTGATGATCGTCTTCACGCTGCGAAATGACCTGCTCCGGGTCATTTCCGCCCGGACGATGAGTCGGCGAGAGAGGTCCGCATATGCCAAAGCCGTCGAAGCTTAAGCCAATTCCCAAGTTCAAGACCGAGTCCGAAGAGCGCAAGTTCTGGGAATCCGCCGACTCTGCCGACTACGTCGACTGGAGCAAGGCACGCCTTGGCTTTTTCCCAAACCTCAAGCCCTCCACGGAAACGATCTCTCTTCGGCTCCCCGCGTCACTCCTGGCGGAACTCAAAGCACTGGCCAACCAGCGCGATGTGCCCTACCAGTCGCTCCTCAAGATCTACCTGGCGGAACGAATCTCGATTGAGCGTGGCCATGGGGAGAGGCGAGCACCGGTCAGGAGGCTTCGGCGATCAGCAGATCGTGTTGCTGTCACTTCCAAGGCGGGGAAGCGCAGCCCGAGGTGATTCAGGTTAATGGCATCCACTGCCTGAATGAGGTGCAGGGCGAATACACCGCATATGGCGCGCATGGCGCTGTCCGCGTGAATCAAAAAACAGATCGCAGCTATGCCCGCAGGTCAAAGGCCGAGTTGGCGCAGGTGCAAGGAAGGGAGCCCAATGAGCAAACACGAGACATCCATGACCCGCTGGTACTGGAAACAGGTTGGCGGGATGCTTGTCGAAGATTATGTGGTGGTGGAGGAGGGGGCTGACTGTGGTCGGCGCGTCCTGGACGCCGTCATTTTCCCGGCGGGCGAAAATCGGGTGGCGGGGCAGGCGGAGGCGCCTGTCGAGGGGAAGGATGTCATTGTTCTGTCGACGAAGGTTGGACGAATGGGAATGAACCTGGTCGGGCAGGCACTGGTCTCGGCGCAACTCCTGGCGCGGTTGGGGGCTCGAACGGTTGAGTCGGTGGCGCTGTGCGGCAAGGATGATTCGGTGCTTCGGCCGCTGTTGGAGCAATATCCCGGCATGAAAGTGGTGGTGTGTTCGCAGGGGAGGCCTCCCAGGCGGCGCAGCTCGTAGGTTTCCTTGACGTTGCCTGAGGGAGTTGCCTCGACTCCCTGTCCTCGACTCCCTGT
>JAWXBZ010000201.1:0-4043 GCA_034440375.1 Candidatus Eiseniibacteriota bacterium | reverse complement strand
GCGTGATCTCGGGTGTTACCCCTCCCGCGCCAACCGCCGCTCGTACTCCTCAATCCATCCGCGAATCCGCGGGACCATCAGGATCATCCCCCCCGCGGAGAGCCCCATGACCACGAGCACCATCGACATCGGCTGACCGAACAGGAGAGCCATGAGGCCGAAGAGGGATGGGGCCTCGAGCAGGGCGTTGGTGATGACCAGTTGCTTGAAGCAATTGTCGAGATAGTCATCGGCCGTTGTGGCTCGTTCCGGGTCGAGGCCCGCCACGAGCCGGGGCAGCAGGAAGGCCACGCCGATGAAGAGCACCCCGATGGCCAGGAAGATCATTCCCAGCATGGGGCCAAAGCCACTGTCCGATGGCGATGCGGCATCCAGGATACTCGCGGCTGAATCAGGCCGCGTGGATTGACCCCCCAGAACGAGCAGCCCCACACCACCGTACGCCAGAAGTCCCGATATAAAAGCGCCCTGCAATATCCAGAGGTTGGCGGGTTTGGGCGCAGGACGGGTGTCCGATGTCATGGCGGCAGTTTGAGTGAGCCACCGCGCGGGTGCAATGCCCCCGCCACGCCTGATAAACTCCGGCGCATGGAACGCAACGCTCAACCACCCGAACGCAACGCGCAACTGGTCGTCACCGGCCACCTCATCGACACCGGACTTCTCTCCCGCTGCCTGAACCTGATCATCGAAACGGGTGCCCGCTACGACATGAGGCACTTCGAGGTCGGCCGCAAGGTCGACGATTTTTCCACGGCCAATTTCACGGTTCACGCGGCCGAGGATCGGCTGGATCGCATTGTGTCGGAGCTGGTGTCGCTCGGCTGTCGCCTCGAGGGGGATGATCCGGTATTC
Organism: Candidatus Eiseniibacteriota bacterium; assembly: GCA_034440375.1. GTDB lineage: Bacteria > Eisenbacteria > RBG-16-71-46 > JABDJR01 > JAWXBZ01 > JAWXBZ01. Next base: position 3,188 of record JAWXBZ010000201.1, on the reverse strand, counting down.
CTGAAGCCGAGCGAAGCCAACACAACGGTGCCGGACGACTTCTATTCAACAACGAATCACCGGAGCGAGGTACGCCTCGTTACTGGCTGGGTACCGGTGGCCGACCAGCGAATGGATGCGTGCCTGGTGGTTGACTCGAAGGCGGGCACGGCCCGCTGCGTCAAACTCCGCGACATCCGGAAGGGCGACAAGGTCGTCTGCGGCGGCACGGGCGTTCGCGTCCACCTTCCGTACAAGACGCGCGAAGCGCAGGATTTCGTCTTCATGGCCAACGACGTCTCCAGCGAGCGCCGCGTCGAGCGAATGGTCACGGCCATCGCCCAGGACATGAAGGACGCGAAGGCCAAGGGTGGACGCATCGTCGTGGTGGCCGGCCCGGTCGTCATCCACACCGGCGGGGGAACGCACCTCGGCAACCTGATCAAGCACGGTTACATCCAGGCCCTGCTGGCCGGCAATGCCGTGGCTGTTCATGATGTCGAGCACGCGCTGTACGGTACGAGCCTCGGCGTCACGCTGCAGAGCGGCATCCCGGCCCACGAAGGGCACATGAACCACATGCGCGCCATCAACGCCATCAACAAGTGCGGCAACCTGGCCGGCGCGGTCCAAAAAGGCGTCCTGACCAGCGGGGTCATCTACGAATGTGTGACGGCGAAAGTGCCATTCGTCCTGGCCGGCTCCATCCGCGACGACGGCCCCCTCCCCGACACCATCATGGACCTCCTCGAAGCCCAGACCAAGACCGCCGAACAACTCGAAGGCGCCGACATGCTCCTCATCCTATCCACCATGCTCCACGGCATCGGCGTCGGCAACATGACCCCGTCATGGGTCAGAACCGTGTGCGTCGATATCCACCCAGCGGTCGTGACGAAGCTGGTCGATCGGGGATCGGCCCAGGCGGTGGGTATCGTGACGGACGTGGGGTTGTTTTTGAGACTGCTGGCGGATGAGTTGGGGGTTAGCTGAGGGCAGAGCCTGACTCATCACGCGGCCAGCGACAAGCTAGAGCAGCCTCAGAAACTCCTCAACCTTTGATCGTGTCAGATTCCCATGATCCCCGGGAGGCACCCCCGTTGAGAAGTCATCATGGACCTCGTGAGTAGAAGTTGGCACCTTGATCCGGGTGCCCGATCCACCCCGAAAATTCGATGGTAGACTTCGGGATTTCGGGGTACACTTTTGAACATGATCGGTCGAAGTCACCACATCCAGCGGGTTGCCGGCCTCCTGAAGCGTCATCCGGTGGTGGCGCTGCTGGGAGCCCGCCAGGTAGGCAAGACGACCCTGGCCCGCGAGATCGCCCGGGTTCGCGGTGGCGCTTCCCACTTTTACGACCTTGAGAATCCCCGGGATGTCGCCCGACTCTCTGACCCGATGTCCGAACTGGGGAATCTCAAGGGGCTGATCGTTCTCGACGAAATTCAGCGAAGCCCCGAACTGTTTCCCGTACTCCGGGTGCTGGCCGACCGGCCGCGAACGCCCGGACGATTCCTGGTACTCGGCAGCGCCTCACCCGAGTTGCTGCGACAAAGCTCCGAATCGCTGGCGGGACGCATCGCACATTATGAACTTGGCGGTTTTGACCTCTCGGAGGTTGGCGGCGAGAAGTTTCAGAAGCTCTGGACGCGGGGGGGATTCCCTCGAGCCTTCCTGGCCCGATCCGAACAGGCCAGCCTTGAATGGCGCCGCGAGTTCATCCGCACCTATCTCGAACGCGATCTGCCCCAGCTTGGAATCCGGACATCGGGACCAACGCTTCATCGATTCTGGGCCATGCTGGCTCACTACCATGGGCAACTGCTGAACTCGTCCGAACTCGCACGCGCGTTTGGCGTCTCGGACGCCACGATCCGTCACTACCTCGACATCCTGACCGCGACGTTCGTCGTTCGGCAACTCACACCCTGGCACGCCAACCTGGGCAAGCGACAGGTCAAATCGCCCAAGGTCTATCTCTCGGACAGTGGGATCCTGCACACCTTGCTGGACATCCCCGACTTGGCCAGCCTGAAACGCCACCCCAAGGTTGGCGCCTCCTGGGAGGGTTTTGCCATGGAGTCGGTCATGTCCCACTTGAAGGTTCGAACCGATGAATGTCACTTCTGGCGAACACACGACGGCGCCGAACTCGACCTGCTGATCAGGAGCGGCCCGAATCAGATCGGCTTCGAGTTCAAGCACACCTCAACACCCGCGATGACCCCCTCCATGCGCTCGGCGCTGACCGATCTGAAGCTCGATCAGCTCTGGGTTATTCATACCGGACCGAACGACTTCAAGCTGGCGCCGAAGGTCAGGGCCCTGCCGTTGACGCAGGTGATGACCACGATCAAGCCCCTGCGACGGTAGGCAAAGCCACTACTTGTTGTTCAGCTACTCGTCGGTGCCCATCCCAGCCAAGATCCCACCCCTGTGCTTTGTCCGGATTGTCAGGCGTCATCAGGGTTCTCGTCATCGCGCCGAGCCTCAAGCGCGGCCAGATCTATCAAATCCAATGGCCGGGAGGCCTTCCGCTTCATGTCGATCAGGTCCGACAGGCCCGGCCCCGTGACGACCTTATGCGTCGTTACCATCTGACCAACATGCCGCGTCGTATGCTCCGCGGCATGAAACAGCAGCCCGAGGACTGTCGAGGGAAGCCGGGCACGTCCGACGAAACGCGGTGTGGCAAGCTGGGCCGGATCGGTGGCCGCCAGTTGGGCCAGCGCCCGCTGTTTCACCAGCTCCCATTCGGTGAGCAAATCCGACAGCGGCGGACGATCCTCATGCATCTTCCTCTCGGCGGCCATCCATTCCCGCTGCGCCGTGTCGAGTTCGTCCCCCCGGGCGTAACGGAAGAGCCGGTCAAGCGCCCCGGTGAGGTGGGCCAGATGAAAACCAATCGCCGCCGCCCCCCCGGGACGAACCCAAAGACTCTCCACGTCAATGTCCTCGGTGATCCGGCCAATCTCTTCGTCCGCCTGGATCAATGAATGAGCCACGGGCTGCAGGAGATCGGGGATAGCCGGCACCGGGCCGCGGAGCCACGCTTCCGGAGGCAGAGGGGGCATCGGATGACGCTACCCCGTGGCTGGACGGGTGGCAAGTGATTCGTCTCTCAATCAGCCAGTCGACCACGTCGCGTCACACCGTGCCGTTCAGGGCGGCCCTACCTCGACCCCCACCCCCTGCCGTTTATAATC
>JAWXBZ010000200.1:0-12002 GCA_034440375.1 Candidatus Eiseniibacteriota bacterium | reverse complement strand
TTGCTCGTACCCGATCGATTCTTTCACTGGCCGTTTCGATGTCCCTGATGGTGCTGACCCTCGCCTCTTGCGGCGGCGGCAGTTCCCGCGCGCGCGCGGTCACGCTGAAGGGGTCGGACACCATGGTCATCCTGGGTCAAAAGTGGGCCGAGGTATACATGGCCACGACGCCGGGAGCGGTCATCCAGGTGACTGGCGGCGGCTCGGGGACCGGGATCGCGGCGCTGATCAACGGGACGACGGAGATTGCCCAGTCCTCCCGCAGCATGAAGGACACCGAGAAGAAGCAGATCGAGGACAAGAGTGGCCGGAAGGTCGAGGAGCATTCGGTGGCGCTCGACGGCGTGACGATCTACGTCCATCAGTCGAATGCGCTCACCGGACTTACGGTGTCCCAGATCAAGGGGATCTACACCGGCGTCATCACGAACTGGAAGGATGTCGGCGGGCCGGACAAGGTGATCGTGGTGTATGGGCGCGAGAGTTCTTCCGGCACGTATGTCTTCTTCAAGGAGCATGTCCTCGACGGCGCCGACTTCGCGCCGCAGGTGCAGACCCTTCCCGGAACGGCCGCGGTGGCGGATGCCATTGGCAATGACCCCGCGGGCATCGGTTACGGCGGCTACGCCTACGGCGTCGGCATCAAGCACCTGGCCGTGAGCCAGGAGGATGGCGGCGTGGCCATCGAGCCGGGCGAAGCCACCGTGCGTGACGGCAGCTATCCGCTGGCCCGTCCCCTCTACTGGTACACGCTGTCGAATCCGGGCGAGGCCGCCTCGGCATTCCTGGCCTGGGTGCAGTCGGACGCGGGCCAGAAGGTCGTGAAGGACGTGGGCTACTTTCCGGTGCGGTGAGGTTCGGCGAATTTGCTTCGATGCGAGTTCGCCTGATCGAGCGTCTCGATCTCCACCCGCGCGTCATTGAAACAGGCGTTGCCGCCGAGGTCCGAGTGCGTGGCCGGTGAGAGGGCGTTGGCGGTGGCGCCGTTCGTCGTGTGGCGGGCCCAGAGACCCTTGGGAAGGCTGACCACGCCGGGGCTCATGTCCGTGGAGAGCCGGGCCGTGGTGTGGACTTCGCCCAGTTCATTGTGGATCCGGACGGCGGAGCCATCCACGATGCCGCGGGACGCGGCGTCATCCGGGTGGATTTCCACGGGGATGATGCCGGGGATCAACTGGGCGAAGGTGGAACTGATCGTCGTCGCGAGGGCGGGCGAAATCAGGGCCAGCGGGTAACGCGGCGTGCCGGGGTCGGGCTGCCAGTGGTACAGGCCCTGCGGTGCCTCGGCATCGAGATCGGCCGGACAGAGATGGACCTTTCGATCGTCCGTCCGCGGAAAGACATCGACGAACTGGATCGGGCACTCGCCCGAGTCCGGAACGGCCACGCCGTTCGCCGCGATCGTGGCCATGAGGCCGTCCGTATTTGCCTGGTCGGCCAGGATCTTTCGGGTGAGCTCGATTGGATCGTCGGTGTCCCCCGGCTTCGACAGACCGCATCGCCGTACCAGATCGCCAAAGACCTGATAGTTTGGCCTGGCCTCCCCCTCCGGCGCGACGACCGGCGTGGCCAGTTGGAGCGACATGGAGCCGTATCCGCGTGAGAGCTCGGTGTGCTCGAGGAACGTGGTGGCGGGCAGGACGACGTCGGCGTACCGGGCGCTGTCGGTGGCCATCGAATCGAAAATCACGGTGAACAGATCCTCGCGTGACATCCCCTGTTGCACCTTGTTCTGATCCGGCACGGTCATCATCGGATTGGCGTTGTAGACGAACAGGGCCTCGATTCGGGGCGATTCGAGCGTCAGGAGCGCCTCGCCCAGGTCGTTCATGTTGATGACGCGCCCGATTGGCTCGGCGTCGTCGACCGACGGCGACAATTTCCAGGCGGCGGAATTGCTGAGCGTGTAGCCGCCGCCCCGAACGCCGAATTTTCCGGCCACGGCCGGCAGGGCGATGACCGACGCCACCGCCGAGCCACCGTTGCGATTCCGCTCGAGACCCCAGCCGCAACGAATGACCGCGGGACTGGCGTCCGCGTACTCGGCGGCCGTGGCCTCGATGTCGGCGGCCGGGATGCCGGTCGCCGTGGCTGCCGCCGCGGGCGTCCATGGCATGGCCCGTTCGCGGAACTGATCCACGCCGGTGGCATGCGCTGCCAGGAACGCGTCGTCCGCGCGGCCGTTCACGAAAAGCCAGCGCGCCAGGGCCATGGCCAGCACCAGATCCGTGCCGGGCCGCACGGCCAGGTGACGGTGCGCCAGCTTGGCCAGCGGCGTCTTCCGGGGGTCGATGACGATGAGCCGTGCCCCCTTTTCCACCGCGCGGCGGATGATCGGCACCAGGTGAATGCTCGATGCCGATGGATTCTGACCCCAGACCAGGATCATGGCCGCGTTCTCGTAATCCGGATAAGCCACGCCGGGCATCCGGCCGTAAAGCCCCGCCGTGGCCCGGCCGGTGGCCGCGGCACAGAGCGTGCGCAGGATCCGAGTGGCGCCGAGCCGTCGAAAAAGCCGTGCATCGGTGGCGTCCTGGGTCAGCGCACCGTTCGAGCCACCGTAGTAGTAGGGCAGGATGGCCTCGCCACCGCTGGTCCGACGGATCTCCGCAAATCGCAGAGCGATGAGGTCCAGCGCCTCATCCCACGAGACGCGGCGGAAGCGCCCCTCCCCCTTCTTTCCCGCGCGGATGGCCGGATAGCGGAGACGATCCTCGCCGTAGAGATGCCGAGCGATCCGCCGCACCTTGCCGCAGATGAAGCCGGCCGTCAGGGGATTGGCCGGTCGATCCTCCACGCGGACGACCTTCCCCTCCTCCACGGTGACGTTCAGGCTGCAATGATCCGGACAATCGAGTGGGCAGGCGCTCGGCAGAACGGGCACGGGTACCTCCGGTTATTTTTTCTCGATGGCCGCTTTCAGGGTGTTGAGATTGGCGGCGATGTCGGCTTCCATCTTGGTGGCCGTGGCCGCCTTGTCAGCCGGCACGCTGGCATCGCTGTACTGTTCCACCCATTTGACATTCGTGCCAGATCCAGCCGGCGTCAGAATCACGCGGGATTGGCACAGGTAGGAACCGTCGGCCGGTTCGTGGGCCACCCGCAGTTCCTTTTTTTCCGCGAGGAAGGTGACGATGGACCGCCCGCCGTTGCCCCACTGATCGGTGAAATCGAGGGTGTCCCCGACCTTTTTCAAATCCACCTTCTGATTGGCGTCGCTCTTCCAGACCGGACACCAGGTGACCAGGTTCTTTCCCTGGGTCATCCACTTCCAGACGGCGTCGGGTTTGGCGGCGATGGTGGATGTCGCCTCGATGCGAACGAGTGGTGTTTCGCTGGTGCGGGCGTGGGCGGTCCGGATGCCTGGCGCGGCAACTAAAACCGGCACCGCGATCAGGATGGAGACAAGAGATGACTTGCGAAACATGAGCTCCTCCAAGGTTATTGGAAGGGACTCAGGAGGCCTGAGTTCCCTCGCGACTGACCAGCAACAGGGTGATGTCATCCGATCGGGGCTCGCCGTCCAGGAAGGCATCCACGCGTCGGATCAGTTCAGGGCCGAGTTCGTCGATATCGAGTGTCGGCGCCAGTTCCTTCAAGATCCCCTCGAGACGCTCGTCCTCGAAAAAGTCGTCGCCGCGCTTGGCTTCCGGGATGCCGTCGGTGAAGACGGCCAGGAGATCACCGGGCTCGATGTCGATCGATCCGACCGTGAACGGAAATTCCTCGAGCATGCCGATGGGGATTCCGGTGGCATCCAGCGTGCGCATACCGGAGGGCCCGATCAGGTACGGCGGTGGATGGCCGGCGTTGACGAACTCCAGGCGCCCGTTATTCGGATCGAGTCTGGCGATGAAGGCCGTCACGAAATGGGCCGGATCGCTATTGCGATACATCAGGGCGTTGAGGCGCGTGACCAGTTCGCCGGGCGAGAGCCCCATGTCGAACAGCGTCCGCGAGGATGACAGGAAGCTCGACATGAGCAGCGCAGCGCCCATCCCCTTGCCGGACACATCACCGACCAGGAACCCGACCGTGCCGTTGGGCGCCTCATGGAAGTCGTACAGATCGCCGCCGACCTCGTAGCAGGACTCAAGGCGGGTGTGAAATCGCCAGCCGACCACTTCGGGCGGCCGGGCCGGCAGCATGCCGCGCTGGATGCCGGTGGCCGTGGCCAGTTCCTGGGCCATCCGCCGACGCGAGTCGTCCGCTTCGAGCAGGCGGGCATTGGTGATCTTGACCGCGGCCATGTTGGCCACCAGCGTCAGTACCTCGAGTTCGCGCTGGCCATAGTAGGCGCGCGGGTCGACTGAATCGGCGTAGATGAGGCCCAGCACCCGCGTATTGTCGAAGAGGGGCACCGCCATCGCGGAATGAATCCCCTGCAGGACGATGCTCTGCTGACTCTTGAAGCGGGGATCGAGCGCGGCGTCCTTCGTCACCACGGCCGTGTTCTCGGTCAGGACCATCTCCATGATGGTGCGCGAGAGGGCCAACGGCTCGGTGGCACTCCCCCCCTTGATGCGGGCGGCCATCTGGACCGGGTCGGCTCCCGGCCTGTCACGCAGCAGGAGGACGAGGCGCGTGGCCGAAACGGCCCGCTCGGCGATGGCCAGGATCAAGTCGCATGTTTCCGGAAGGGGGCGCGGCAGAATGAGGAGCTGCCCGACTTCCGCCATGAGATGAACGATGTCGGCCGCCCCGGGCCCGGTCGCAGGCGAGACGCCCGGCGACAGAATTTGAGCGGCCGGTATCCGGAGCGAGGAGGCCAGGTCGAAGGCATCACTGTAGATCGTCGGCGTCGGGTCGGCCTCGGTGGTGACATCCAGGATCACCTGTCCGACTTCGAGCTTGTCGCCCGGCTTGATGGCCTTCGGTTCGCTGACCTGCTGCCCGTTCAGCCGCGTGCCGTTGCGGCTGCCCAGGTCGCGAAGCAGCCAGCCGTCGCCGGCGCGGGACAATTCCGAATGGACCTTGGATACGGTGCCGTCCGCCAGCTGGATGGCGCACTTGGAGGAGCGCCCGATCTCCACGATGGTGCCTTCCAGCGGCCATATCTGTCGCCGGCCGCTGACCGCGCTGGAGAGGTAGAGGATCACGCCGAAAGCCAATTTCGGAGCTCGTCGGCGAGGGCGCTGGCCGAAGCGAAACGGCCGTCCGGATTCTTGTTCAAAGCCGCGAGGACGATGGCGTCGAGCGCCGGAGTGATCTCCGGATTGCGCGTCGAAGGCGCCAACGGCTGAACCTTGAGGATGGCCGCGATGGCCTCCTTGAGCGGGAGCCCCTTGACCTCCACCGGCATCTGTCCGGTGATCAGTTCGTAGAGGACCGCGCCGATCGAGTAGACATCGCTGCGCGCGTCGATCCGGGCCGAATCCCCCTCGCACTGCTCGGGGCTCATGTAGGCCAGCGTACCGACAAGGCCTCGCCGTGGTCCGACAGCCCTTGGTGGTTCCCCTTCGGATTCGGCGGCAAAGGCGACGCCGAAATCAATGATCTTGAGTTCCCCGTCCTGGCTCACGAGGATGTTGCCTGGCTTCAAATCGCGGTGGATGACACCCTGGGAGTGGCCATACGCCACGCCATCGGCGATCGTGATGACGAGTCGGAGCCGGGCCGCCAGACCAAGTTTTTCCTCGTTGGCGAAACGGGTCAGGATGCGTGCCGCCGGGACGAACTCGAGGGCCAGGTAGGGCAGGACCAGTCCATCGTCCTCGTGTCGTCCCGCATCGTAAATGGCCGCGATCGACGGATGCATCAGGCGGGCCAGCAGACGCGCCTCGGCCTCGAAACGGCGAAGCGTCGACGGCGACGCCACGCGCTGTCGAATGACCTTGACGGCCACGGTTCGGTTCTCGTCCGGATCGTGTGCTTCGAAGACGATCCCCATGCCGCCGGAGCCGATGATGCGGCGCACCCGAAACCGCCCGATGGTGGATGGCAGCGCCCCCGTCTTGAGACCGATTGGAGGCGAGGCGGGCACCGCGGGCACGACGGATTCAGCCGGCAGGCTGACCGACGGCGTTTCCGAACGCTCCAGCGTGTCGGCGTTCGGATCGGCAGCGGTAGCCGGCACGTCGGTGTCGTCATGGGTATCGTGCGTGCGGTCATCCATCAGTGACAGGTCCTTCAAGGATTTATCAGTCGGGGCGGGGATAGAAGGGGCTCTCCCCTTCGGCGTGATTGGTCTGATCGACGATTCCCTTGATCTGGGAAATCTCTTCCTTGAGCATCGTTTCGATCCCCTGGCGAAGCGTGGCGTCCGCACTGCCACAACCCTGGCAGCCACCCCCCATGTGCAGGTACACCCAGTCATCCTTGACGTCGACAAGATGAATGACACCGCCGTGCCCGGCGACGGCCGGATTGATCATGTCATCCAGCAACTCCTGAACTTTCGCGCGGAGCTGATCGCGGTCCAGCAATTCAGTGGTCATGAAAAATCTCCTCCCGGCCAACGGCCGGTGCAATGGTAAGTGCCCTTCAGGCCTCATTATAGTCCAAGGCCCGCCTCTGACGACCCCCTTTCGGGGGTGACGCTCCCATCCTCAGCGAATTCCCCCGCCGGCCGATAACCCGTTGAGAGACAAGGATCCGGCCTTCGATTCCGACCGGGTTCGATGACCCGAGTCCCGGAGCCGTGCCCATGACCGACAGCAAAGCGATGGCCACGCTGCTGATCTTTCCATCCCGACCGCTGGGCGGGGACACGGCGGCGGTCAACGATATCGCCGGGGTGACCGGGCTCACACCCCTGGATGTCCGGATGAAAGTGGCCACCGGCCGGGCCGGTGTGCTGTTGCGATCGCCCGAGCGGGCCCGGCTCGACGAGGTGGCCGGTCGCCTGCGGTCACTCGGCCATTCGGCGGTCGTTGTCATGGACGATGAGGTAAAGGCCTTGCCGACGCCGGTGGCCGCCCGGGGCGTGACAATGGATGGATCACTTGGATTCGTCGACGAGTCGGGTCGGCTCCACGCCACAATTCCAGCCGGGACGCCGACCCTCGTGGTGATGACGCATCTTCACCGGGTCCAGCCGGTTCGTGTGCCGATGAACCCGGGACTTGTTGCGGCACCGGATTTGGCGGCCGTGACCGCCCTTGCCACCGGTGAACTCCGCTGGCTGACCGAGACCGACCGGGAGGGATTGGTCATCGACGTGGCCTGGAACGGCGGCCAGGATCGGGTCAGGCTTCGCGGCGAGAAACTGGTCTTTGCCACATTGGGGGATGCCGCCGCCCCTTCGGCAGCCCTCAATATTCGCTCGATGCTGGCCCGGCTGCTCTCGCCCCAATTCCACCCGACGCTCGACCTCGAATTCGAGCAGTTCCAGCCACCGCGCGTCGTCGCATCGGGATCGGGCCGGGCGCGACACGGCGATGGCGCCAACGCCCGACTCGACCGTATCACGAGCGAACGGGACAGCGCCTGGGACAGCTACGTCCGCTTTGTCGTCGCCGCCTGGCGCGCGGGACTCTTCGACCAGTCCGGCGCGGTCGTTTCATGGGAGAACTCCCGTCCCCGCCTGACCCGGTCCGCCGCCACGGGACCTTCGCCCGATCGGAACGCCGCGCGCACGCCCCGCGAGGAACGCGCGGTGCTGGTGAGCGGATCGGTGAATCTACCGTCTCTCACGAGTCGGGTCATGAACCGACTCGGCGAATTCGGCCCCGCGGGACTCGTCGGGACGCTCGTGGTGGCGATGGCCGGGGCGATCATCGGAGCCGTCCTGACCGAACGCGCACGCCCCTGGCCGGAACTGATTGCCGGAAGCACGGGTCTACTTGGCCTGACGCATGCCCTGACCCTGTTCGATCGACGCCGTCGCGTCGAGAACATCCCGACCAGCCGGATCCGTTCAGCGGCGGTCGGGCCGTGCGAAATCCATGGCCATGCCCGCGCCGCCCTCCCGCTCCGGACGCCATACAGCCAGATGCCATGCGTCTGGTATGAATTCCGAATGGTCCGGCGAGACAGTGATGTCGGGGAATCGACCGCCGGTTCGCCGGGATTCCACTTCCGGGTGACTGGGGAAAAACCGCACGACCGCGTTCAGATCGTGACCGGTCACTCCAACGATCACCCGTTCTACATCGAGGATGAAACCGGCCGCCTTGAGATCAACCCGACCGGCGCCCAGGTCGAAGTATCGACCGTTCAGAAATTGAACCAGGTGCCCTTCGCGGGGGCGCCGTTGCCGCCGGGAACACGGGTCGAGATCACCGAGCGTTACATCCCGGTCGATCAGCCGATCTGGGTCATGGGGCACTTGCAGGTGGTGGGCGATGCGAACGCCGGCGAAAGCGCCGACCTGGCGGGGCACCTTCGCGCCGTCAAGGCCGACCCGATCCGCATGGCCGTTGGCGACGAGAATGGCGATGGGGTCGTTGACACGCTCGAGTGGCAGTCGATGGCCGACGAGATCAAGGGGGACTGGGAACTGTCACGTCTGACCGGTACCGGTCGCACCGACCGGCTGGTCCTGGGACGTTCCAGCACCGACGGTTTCTTCTACATCACCGAACGAAGCGAGAAAGTCGTGGTCCGCCGCTTTCTGTGGCGGGCCATCCTCTGGCTGGCGATCGGCGCCAGCCTCCTGATCTGGGCCCTGCTGTCGCTCCAGGCCGCGGGCGCCGCCGGAGATTAGCCACATGTCGAATTTCGAAGTCATCATGGGCGTGGTCCTCGTGACGATCGTCGCCTCGGCCATCGTCCTCTACAACAACCTGATCAACCTGCGAAACGAATGCGACCGCGCCTTCGGCAACATCGATGTCCTCCTGCGACAGCGGACCGACGAATTGCCGAACCTGGTACAAGTCTGCCGGGCGCACATGACGCACGAGCGGGAAACGCTGCGCGAGGTGTCCGAAGCCCGCGCCGCCGCGCACGCCGCCCACACGCCGGCGGAGGCCGACCTGGCCTCTGGCCTGGCCGCCCGGGCCATGGGTTCCCTCTTCGCCCTCGCCGAAAGCTATCCTGACCTCAAGGCCAACCGCTCCTTCCTGCTCCTCCAAAAACGAATCACCGGCATTGAAAACGAAATCGCCGACCGCCGCGAATTCTTCAACCAGACCGTCACCGCCTGGAACACCCGCATCGAACAGTTTCCAGATGCCCTGATCGCCGGGCCGTTCCTGAAAGGACGACGACGCCCGCTCCTGCGGCTGGCGGGAATCGAGCCGGTCCGGGTGAATCTGGCCGCCTAGCCGACGACGGTGAGTGCCACGGCGCGTGGGAGAGCTTCGGAGGATGCTCCATGGAACGACAGACCGCGCACGAATTCGATCTGGTTTTGATGACCGATGATCTGACGGTGGGCAGCCGGTTGACCAGGTCGCGTCTGGGGTCGCCGGGCGTCCGCCGGTTCTTGAATCAGGGAATCAGGCTCGATATGATGGCATCATGATCTGGATGATGATACTGGGCATCGTGGTTCTCATCACGGCCTTTGCGGCCGTCACCGGCATCAAGCCGAAGGGATCGCAGCCTCTCGCTCGCACCCGCCTGATCGGCGTGGCGCGGCTCGTCCTCCTGTTCGCGGTCATCCTCCTTGCCTACCTTGCCTATCGAGCGCGCTCAGGCGGCTGAGTCAGTCAGGGATCGAACTCGTTCCGGAACGAGTTGGGTCGTGTTATCGCGCTGAAACCTAGCCCGCCGCACCGATCAGCAGGGCCACCGCCTCGACCGGCGCCAACGTCTGTATCAACGCGTCAAGCCGGGGTGAGCCGGGCAGCGTGGCGCCGATGCCGCGCCACGCTCGTTGGCGCGTGGTGAAAATCAATTCGATCAGTGGGCACTCGGGTGCGTGAGGGCAGAGGCCCAACGGGGCATCCAGTCCGGACCGACAGCTTGCTTCGACGGCGCTCGCCAGGCAACCGAGCGTAGCGAGCGCACTGTCTACTGCACCGGATTAGGCCCGGGCGATGAGTCCTAGCTTCCGCCGCCGGATCTACGCCGCCCCGCTTTGGTCGCGAGAGCTTCGCGGTCATTGGCCCGCTCGCCCTGAAAAACAGCGCCTCGTATCCGGTTCCTGTTCGTCACGCAGTTCCGTTCCCCGCTTCCTTCAGCCTCGACCTCACGGTCGAAACCTTGCGGTTCCCTTGGCTCTCCGTGACCAGATCACCGGAGGACTTGCACCTCCAAGTCAGTGCCCATGACGGGCGTACAAGAAGAGCGGCCACCCCGAAGGATGGCCGCTCCGAATCATCCATCAATGTGGCCTACGGTCGTTCCGTCCGTAGCCACGCGGCCGAATCTAGTGGAGTCGTGATTTCAGCCCGCTCCAGGTAACCGGGGCTACCGGCGTCGTATTGCCGTAGCCGCCGGTGGACGTAATGGCTGTTCCGGGCGGCAAGGTAAAGCCGATGCTGGCGGTGTTGTGAAAATCGATGATCGATCCGCCGGGCCGGGCGGCCAGGTAATAGGCCAGGTCGAACGGGGTGCCGATGGTGGCATTGAAACTGTAGGTGGCCGTCAGGTGCAGCGGCTGGGGCGTGCTGTTCGGCTGGGGAATGCCGAGAAAAATCTGGGACGAGGCGGCCGGGCCCAGGTCGCCGAAGACGCGGGTGTTTTCAGGAATCACGATGGGGGCCGTATTCATTCCGCTTCCAATACGGATGCCGAAGACCCCGCCGCCAAAGGACGAGGCGACCGGATTGGGCGTAAGGACCGCTTCGGCATCGAACGTCACCGTGACCGGCACCACGGTGCCGTTCGGCAGGGTCTTGCTGGAAACGGTGTAGGTGTCAATCATCGAGATATCCAGGAAGGCAAACGCAAAATTGCCGAAGGTGGCGGCGGCGCCCCGGATGGTCTCGGGCCCGACCATCGCGTCGGCGGTGATGGAATAATTGCCTCCGAGCTGGCCGTGACCGATGTCACCGGCCGGCAGGAGCTGGCTCACCGCACCGATACAGTGCCCCCGATCGACGTTGATGTTCGGGCCGTCGTCGTCACAGTCGCCGCCGCTCACCAGGATCCAGGATCGGGCCCCGGCGGGCATGGGAATGGTCGAGGCCCCGACAATCGAGGTGGCACTCAGGAGGGTGGCCGCCGCAAGCGTGGCGGCGATCGTACGGTTCATGGTGACAACTCTCATGGCCTCGAACTCCTTTCGATCGGTACAGTCCAAGGCCATCCCGGCCTCGGACGACGACGCGCGGCCTGCACGATCTACGCGCACTCCGGGACGCCGCCCGGACATTTATTATGACCGGTGCCGGACATGAGTTCCAGATAGGTGATTGTAAACCACGCCCTGCGCTACGGCCCCGGGAATCCCCACTGCAGCCCTCCGGCCGGCCGGGTCCTCCCCGCCGGAAACTCCAATCGGGCCTCGAAGGCCGGTACCGGGCGGCCCACCAGCCCCCTCGAGGGGCCGTGGCCTCCGCAAACCGCCCGACGGCGTCACCCGAAAGCCCCCCACGGCCGGCGTCGGGGGTGCCCGCGCACGGCGTCATAGGCGGAGCGCGTCAGGATAGAAAGCAGCCGCCGCTCCACTTTTCGGCCACCAGGGCGGCCCGCTTTGCCTGGCAGCTCGGTCAGAAGTTGCGCGTCTGGCAGGAGAAGGCCAGCAGGTGCTCCTCGCGGCATTGGGGGCAACGGATCTCGGCAAATCCACTTTGCAGCCGCCCGCACTCTCAGGAAGGCCGGCACCGTCCGCGCCACCATCGGGCGCAGGTACTCGTGTGGAAGTACAGGCAGATAACCGTTCCGGACGGGAGGCCAGGACGGGGTCAGCCAACGACGGTACTCGAGCGGGGCCGACTGCGGCAATCGGCTTTCTGCGTACGATCGGAGGATCTGATCCGGCGGGGATCGGGCCGGTGCGGGTGGATCCGGCGGCCTGGTCGCGCGTCGGCCCTGGTGGCCGAGGGAGTTGCTTCCCGCGACTGGCACCGCGTTTCCGGAGCGATTCCTGGCCGAGGTTGTCCACCGACTGCCGGATTCCGCGATGGTCTGGCGCGCCGTTCACGGGGGCGGAACGATCGCCGCCACGC
>JAWXBZ010000199.1:0-7882 GCA_034440375.1 Candidatus Eiseniibacteriota bacterium | reverse complement strand
GTCGCCGACATCGTGGCCGGCGAAATCCCCTGGATCGAACAGGCGGTCGAACTGGTTGTCGCCGCGTTCCGAAAGGGAGGGCGCCTGATCTACGCCGGCGCCGGCACCAGTGGCCGCCTCGGTATCCTCGATGCCGCCGAGTGCCCGCCGACTTTCGGCACGCCGCCGGCCATGGTGCAGGGAATCATCGCCGGCGGGCTGGCGGCATTGACCGGCGCCATCGAAGGGGCCGAGGATCGCGGTGAAGAGGCGGTGGCGGCACTGGCCGATCTGGGCGTCGGACCGAATGACGTGGTGCTGGCCATCGCCGCCAGTCGGCGTACGCCCTATGCGCTGGCCGCACTGGAAGAGGGACGCCGTCGCGGCGCGCGGACGATCTTTCTCACCACCAATCCCCGAGATTCGCTGACCGTCGATGTCGATGTGGCCATCTGTCCGGTCGTGGGGCCCGAGGCGGTCATGGGCTCCACGCGCATGAAGTCGGGCACGGCCCAGAAGCTGATTCTCAACATGATCACCACGGCATCCATGATCCGGATGGGGAAGGTGTACGAAAACATGATGGTCGATCTGATGGCCACGAGTCGGAAGCTGGTCGAGCGAAGCCGTCGCACGGTGATGATCGTGACCGGCCTTGACTATGAGGGGGCAAAGCGGGCCATCGAGGCCGCGGAAGGACAGGTGAAGACGGCCATCGTCATGGCGCGCGCCGGCGTCGATCTGCCGGAAGCCCGGTGTCGACTCGAAGCAGCGGACGGCCGCGTGCGTGCCGCCCTCGGGGAGGCGGAATGATAGGGAAAATCATGCGGACGATGAGCTGGCTCCTGTTGCTGCCGGCGGTTACCGGCGTCTTTGGATGCAGCGGCGGTTCGACACCGGCCGGGCCGATCACGGTTCACTTCTGGCAGTTCTGGGAAGCCGATGTCGTGGGGCCGATCCTGACCCGTTTCGAAGCCGAAAACCCCGGGATCAAGGTTCAAATGAAACAGCTCACCTGGCAGAACGGGCGCGAGGAGATACTGGCGGCGGTGGCGGCCAACACCGCCCCGGACCTGTGTGAACTTGGCTCGACCTGGTTTGGACGATTTGCT
This sequence comes from Candidatus Eiseniibacteriota bacterium, assembly GCA_034440375.1. Taxonomy (GTDB): domain Bacteria; phylum Eisenbacteria; class RBG-16-71-46; order JABDJR01; family JAWXBZ01; genus JAWXBZ01. Next base: position 6,791 of record JAWXBZ010000199.1, on the reverse strand, counting down.
GCTGATGGCGCGCTGGCCGACATTTCCGCCGAAACGGATTCCTTGCGGGCCCGGTTGCGCCAGTGGGAAGCCGCCATGCACAACGGCCGGGTCTATGGCGTTCCCTGGGTTCTCGGCACGCGCGCGGTCTTCTACAACAAGCGGCTCTTCCGCGAGGCCGGACTGAACCCGGACCTCTCGCCGCCCGATACCTGGCCGCGGCTGATGGAGGCCGCCTCGAAAATACACAAGCCCGACGCCGGCACCTACGGTTTCGGCCGCAACAGCGGCGAGCGCTACGTTCTCTTCAAGAAATTCATGCCGCTGGCCTGGAGCAACGGGGGCGATGTGCTCTCGGCGGACGGCTTGCAGAGCGTCTTCAATTCAACGGAAAATCTCGAGGCGCTGAAATTCTGGCTGAGCCTCAAGTCCGTGTCGCTGACGGAGCGCCAGGATCAGATTGATCAGGCCTTCAAGCAGGAACGAATCGGCATCATCCAGTCGGGCGCCTGGCTCTTCAAGACGCTGCCGACCGATGCGCCGAAACTCGAGTATGGCGTCTGCCGGATGCCGCGTCCGGATGGCAACAATCGGGTCAACCGCTCGTTCGGCGGCGGCGAGATCCTCGTCATCTTCAAGAACTCGCCCCGCCGCGAGGCGGCGCTCAAGCTGGCGGCCTTTCTGGCCCGTGGCGACAATGCTCTGGCTCTCTGTCGCGTGGCCAAGAGTGTCCAGCCGGCCGCGGTCGGCATGGAAAACGACGACTACTACCAGGCCAATCCCGGCGAGCGAACCTTCGTCGAGCAACTGACAACGGCCGTCTTCCCGCCCAACGATCCGAGCTGGCAGGAGATGGAGAACGCCGTCGAGAACTGGGTGGAAAAGGCGATGTTCGAAAAGGTCACGGCGGAAAAGGCTCTGGAAGAAGCCGACCAGGAGATCGTCGCACTGCTTCACGCGCGGATCCCCTGATCGATGCACACCCCCGGGCGTCACGGCCCCTCGACGCTCGTTTTCCTCCTGCCATGGCTCCTGACGTTCGGCATTTTCGCCCTCTATCCGCTGGCCGACTCCTTCTGGGTGTCGTTCACTCGCTACAACCCGATCCAGGGGCCGCCGGTTTTCATCGGGCTGGACAACTACGCGCGTCTCCTTCGTGATCCCATCTTCTGGACATCGCTCCGGAACACGCTGATCTTCGTCGTCGGCACGATTCCGCTGACCACGGTCGGCGCGCTGCTGGTGGCGCTGGCCTTGAATCGGCATCTCCCGATGAAGGCCCTCTTCCGGGCTGCCTGGTTCATGCCCACGATCGTGTCCATGGTCGTCATCTCGCTGGTCTTCAAGAATTTCTACTCGCCGTTCGGTTTTCTGAACGCCATCCTCTCGCTCCTTGGCCTGCCCGGACATGCATGGCTTCAGGACCCGGACACGGCCCTCGGCGCCATCATGCTGATGGATGTCTGGGCGGCCGTCGGCTACTACGCCGTCATCTTCCTGGCGGGCCTGCAGGCAATCCCGGCCGAACTGTACGAGGCCGCCGCGCTGGATGGCGGCTCGGGGTGGCGGAAGCACTGGCATATCACGCTGCCACTCCTCAGGTCGACGATGCTGTTCATCCTGGTCATCAACACGATCCGCTCGTTTCAGGTGTTCATCGAGATCTTCGTGATGACCCGCGGAGGACCGCTCGACAGCACGCTGACCACGGTTTACTACCTGTACGACCGGGCGTTCAACAGTTTTGAACTCGGCTACGCCAGCGCGCTGGCCTGGGCCCTCTTCGCGGTGACGCTCGGGGCCTCACTGGTGTACGTCCGGGTTCTCAAGGACCGGGGGGCGGCATGAGTTCCCGGATGGTGGGCGCCCGCGACCGGGGTCACTGGCTGATCGTCATCGGCCTTTCGATCGGCCTTGTCACGATGCTGTTGCCGCTCGTCTGGATGGTCGGCACCTCACTCAAGGCGGTGGGTGCGGGACTGGGGGGGCTGTCCGACCTCCTTCCCTGGCCGGTCAGCCTCAAGAACTATCGCGATATCCTGGCCAGCGGTCCCTTCGGGCGTTATTTCCTGAACAGCGCCGTCGTGGCAATCGTGGTCGTGGCCGGCAACATCCTGTTCAGCGCCATGGTCGGGTATGCGTTTGCCCGGCGCCGATTCGTCGGCAAGGGGCCGCTCTGGTGGGGCCTTCTGGCCACGCTCATGGTGCCGAAACAGGTCACAATGATCCCGATCTATGTCCTGACGGCCAAGCTCCACCTGATCAACACCTACACGGCCCTGATCGCGCCGTTCCTGGTCGATGCGTTCAACGTCTTCCTGATGCGCTCGTACATCGAACAGCTGCCTCACGACCTGGAGGAGGCGGCCCGTGTCGACGGCGCCAGCGAATGGCGGATCTTCTTCAACGTGGTCTTTCCGCTCACCCGCCCGGCGCTGGCCGTTGTCGGGATAAACACGTTTCTGGTCAACTGGAACAACTTTCTCTATCCGCTGATCCTGACCAACAGCGATTCCATGCGCACACTACCGGTGGGCCTGGCACTCTACGCTCAGGGGGAAAACTCGGTCAGCTGGGGCCACCTGATGGCGGGCTCCTGTCTCTCCACCTTGCCAATTCTGGTCGTCTTTGTCATTTTTCAACGCCACATCATCGAGGGGATCACGGCCGGCGCCGGAAAATAACCATGAAGGAATCGATCCAGAAGATCGCGGCCGCGGATCCGCGGCTCATCATCGGCCTCATGTCCGGCACCAGCGCGGACGGCATCGACGCGGCCCTGGTCGAGGTGAGGGGTCACGGTGCCGACACCAGTTGGAAGCTGCTCGGCTTCGCATCGACGCCGTTCGATTCGGAAGTACGGAATGAGGTTCTCGATCTACAGCACCCGTCGGCGGAACAGGTTCTGCCTCGCCTGGCTCGGCTGCACTATCGGCTCGGCAATTTGTACGCGAAGGCCTGCCGCGCCGTTGCCGCCATCGCCAGGCGGAAAGTGGAAGACATCCACCTCATCGGCTGCCACGGCCAGACCGTCTTTCACGACACCGCCCGCGGCGATCGCCGTGAGGCCGAGCCCCCCGCCACGCTTCAGATTGGCGAGGCGCAGATCCTGGCAGAAGGCACCGGCATCGCGGTCGTTTCCAACTTCCGCGCCCGCGACGTGGCCGTCGGCGGCACCGGTGCGCCACTCGTGCCGCTGGTCGACTGGCTCCTTTTTCGTTCGCCAGACCAGAACCGCCTTTGCCTGAATCTGGGCGGCATCGGCAATCTGACATCTCTCCGGGCTGGCGGCGAGGCTGGCGAAATCCGCGCGTTCGACACCGGCCCGGCCAACATGATCCTGGATGCGCTCGTCACCCGGGAAACCGGCCACACGGACACCTGTGATCGGGACGGTACCCGCGCCGCCCGCGCCGAGCCCGACGCCGAACTTCTCGCGGTGATGATGAAGCACCCGTACCTGGCGCTTCGCCCTCCCAAGTCCTGCGGCCGCGAGGAATTCGGCGCCGCCTACGTCGATTGGCTGGTCGACGAGGCGCGCCGTCGTCACCTCTCCAGCGACACCACACTTTCGACCGGCACCAGCTTCACCGCCCGCAGCGTGGCGGAAGCCGTCGCTCGTTATCTGCCCACCGGGTTTGTCCCGGACGAGGTGCTGGTCAGCGGTGGTGGGGTTCACAACCGTGAGATGTTGAAACGCGTGGGCACTGAGCTGGAGCGCGCCATCGGCCGCGCCATTCCCGTCACCACCACCGCCGACCACGGCCTCGACCCGGATGCCAAGGAAGCCCTTGCCTTCGCGCTCCTGGCCAACGAGTCCATTCACGGTGGAGCCGGAAACGTGCCCTCCGCCACCGGCGCCCGACGCGCCGTGGTTCTTGGAAGCTTTACCGCTCCATGAAGAGGCAATGCACTGTCATGCGCCCGGTGACATCGGGGCTCATCCTGATCACGGGCATTGCCATTCTCCTTGCCGGCTGCTCTCGCCGGCCGAAGCCAGTTGCCACGGCGGAGCCGCCGACACCAACCGTCACCGAGGTTCCATTCAGTCAGGACCCGGTCATCCGCCAGGAGCCAACCCTCCGCGTGGCCATCGTCACCAACGCCGACAATGTCGAGCTGACCGGCGAGGGATCTTTCCGCCTCACGGGTGGAGCCCTGGGTGAGAAGGGCAAACGATTCGACAAGGCCACGGTCATCCTGGTCAGCGCGAAGGGCCATACGCTCCAGCTCCGCGCAAACGGCCGGTCCATCACCGCCGGCGCCGACCCGATCCGTCTCATTCCCGATGAAGACGACCCGGTTCAGGTCAACAAGAGCCGCTTTCGGGGCGGCTTCGAGATCCGTCCCGGCGCCGCCGGCGGCATCACCATCCTGAACCGCATTCCGATGGAGGAGTACCTCCGCGGCGTCGTTCCGAATGAAATCGGTCACGGCAAGCCCGATCTGCTCGAAGCCGTCAAGGCACAGGCCGTGGCCGCACGCACGTATGCTCTCATCTCACGCGGCCAGTACGAGGCGGCCGGCTACGACCTGCTGGCCACCGTGGCCGATCAGGTGTACAGCGGCGTGGCGGCGGAAAGCCCGATTGTCGACCAGGCACTGCACGAGACGCGCGGGGTCGTGGCGTTGTACCAGGGGCAGCCGATCGTCACCAACTATGCCTCGACCTGTGGCGGCCACACCGCCGACCGCGATGAAGTGTGGGAGAAGCCGCCGTTGCCGTACCTGCGGGGCGTTCCCGACAAGGGAACTGACGGCGACTGGTGTCAGGGCTCGAAGTACTACCGGTGGGAGGAAACCTGGCCCGGCGACCAACTCTGGAAGGCCGTGCGCCTGAATCTCAACAAGGAGTACGCCTACGGCATTGGCGAGGAATCGCGCCTGAAATCAGTTCGCATCACCGAAACCGGCCCAAGCGGACGGGTCCGAAAACTGGCCTTTGAAACGACCACCGGCACGTACGAGGCCCGCGGCGATCGCATTCGCTGGATTCTGTCGCGGGCCGCCAACGCCGGACCACTCCGCAGCATCCTGTTCGAAATCGATACCAGTGAGTCCAGCGGCCGGTTGACACAACTGACGGCAAAAGGGGCGGGGTGGGGGCACGGTGTCGGCATGTGCCAGTGGGGCGCCATGACCCGCAGCCGGAAGGGCCAGGATTTCCGACGCATCCTTGGCGATTACTACCAGGGCGCCCAGCTCGCGGCGATCTACCCGTGACGCCGGATGACGCCCTGCTTCGCTGGATCAGGGGTCTTTCGCCGGCCCGGCGCATCGCCCAGCTCCTGATCGTGGCCCCCGATCCAGAGGAGACGCCCGAAGAGGTGGTGGCGTGGTTCACCGAATCCGGCTACGGCGGGCTCTTCCTCCAGTGGCGCCATCTCGGTGAGCGCGAGTGGCTCTTTGAACTGATCGACCGCCTGCGCGATCGCCCAGATGATTCGCCGCCGCCGCTTATCACCGTGGATGAAGAGGGGGGCCTCGTCTCCGACCTGACCGAGCTCACCAACACCGCGCCCTCGCCAGCCGCGCTTGGCATGCTCGATGACTCGATGACGACGTTTCGAACCGCGCTGGCCATGGGGGACAAAATTCGCGCCATGGGTTTCAACCTGCTCCTGGCTCCGAGCCTGGATGTGAACGGCGAAAGTCGGAATCCGGTGATCGGCACGCGAGCCTTCGGCGCCACGCCGCAAATCGTGGTGAAGCATGGCCTGGCCGCGCTGGAGGGTTACGCCCGTGCCGGCCTCGTCACCTGCGTCAAACACTTCCCCGGCCACGGCTCGACCCGACTCGACAGCCACCTGGCCCTGCCCATCCTGGACGCACCCCTCGAGCTCCTGGAGGTCCGCGATTTGCCGCCGTTTCGCGCCGCCATCGACGGCGGTGTCCAGGCCATCATGACCGGCCACCTGGCCTGCCCCGCGCTGGATCCGAGCGGCGCCCCCGCGACACTCTCGCCAATCATGCTCAACGGCTTCCTGCGCGGCGAATTGGGATTCGAAGGAGTCATCCTGTCCGACGACATGGAGATGGCCGGCGTGGCCGCCCTGGGCAATCCCGGTGCCGTGGCCCGGAACGCCATCGAAGCCGGCGTCGATGCCCTGCTATACGCCAGGAACCGGGACATGGCGGCCGAAGTGGCAAGCGAACTCACCCGGGCCATGTTGAGGGGCGAGCTGGCCGAAGAGCGAGTACTAACGTCGCTGGCCCGCCTCTGGCGGCTCCGCCGCACCATCCAGGCCGCCGAAACCGAAATGGATGAAACGGCGCGGGAAGAAATCCTGGACATGCAGCACGAGGAGTTCCTGCGCGAAGTCACCCGCCAGACCATCACGCAGGTCGGCCATCGCGGCCCCGAACTCCCCGTCCCCTGGTCGGATCAGTACGGCCTCATCATCGTGCCGACAAACAACGAACCAAGACTCGATGTCGATGTCGAATATCTCCGCGACCTGATCGTGCCGCTCCGCATCGGTCTCCAGGTCACCAGTCTTCGACCCACCGACGACGAGCGAGCCGCCGCCCTCTACCGCGCCTCGCGAGCCGATTTCATCATCGCCTGCACCCTGACCCGCGGCGCCGTCGTCCCCGAACAACGCCGCCTCATCGACGACCTCCTCGGTCTGAAGAAGCAACTGACCGTCGTCTCCCTCCTCGACCCCCACGACCTTGCCGAATACCCAACAGTCCGCACCCGCCTCGCCACCCGCGGCTTCAACCGCAGCGCCCTGGCCGGCCTGATCAAAGTCCTGACCGGCATCACCGACCCCCTCCCCGAATCCCCCTGACCAAAACCCACCTCACCC
>JAWXBZ010000198.1:0-19931 GCA_034440375.1 Candidatus Eiseniibacteriota bacterium | reverse complement strand
GCTTCAGGGGGTGGGAGCCCGTCCGGTGGAGGCGGGGGCGCGAGATCCGGGCGACGCGGCGCTTCCTCCGGTGTCTTCTATCTTTCACTGGAATCGTCCGTGGGCCGCTCGACCGAGCGGGTCGTGGTGGTCAACTGAGAATCGAGAGGATCGCGTGATGCGGAACGGATCGATGTTCCTTGTTCGGCGGATGGCGATGGGCGCGAGGGTGATGATCGGGCGGCGGGTGGCGATCGTCTGCCTGGTGGCCATCATGACCGCGCCCTTCGGGCTGGTTCAACCGCCGACGGCGCTTGGGCAGCCAAGCTGCCATCTCAATGGCGTTCTCGGCGTCAGCAACATTCGGATCAGCGGACAACTGTGCGCCAACGCCAGCCTTCACGCGAATGGTGATCTTGACGGTGCGCGGCGAGTTCGGTGTGGCGGTCTTGCCGGCACCAGTTACACGATTTTCCCGCCACCGCTCTACACCGAACCCGACTCGTTCCCCGGAAGCACCTGCTATGAGGTCCTGGCCCGCCGCATTGCCGGCGCGCCGATCCTGGAATTGCGTGACCGCCATGGCCTCACTCTCGAAAGTTGGCCGGATGGGACCTCTCCCCACCCGGACATCGTGTGGAAGCTTACACCTGGAAATCTTCTCGAGATCGAGTGCCGATCCGGGTGGCCGTTTGACGCCGCCACCGGCATATTTCCGCCGACGGCCGGTGATTCGGCAGTGATCGGCAACTTCGCTGCTGCCACACCGTTCGTTTACGGGGTCACGAACCTCACGATCGGTGCCGGCGGACCGCCGATTCGAGCCACGCTGATCAACACCCGTTTCGTCGGCGCCACCCCAAATGACCGGCTCAGTCAATTCTACTGGATTGGGGGCACGACCATTCTCAAGGGACGGGTCCAGATGGAACCGGTGGCGGGTCTCGGCCTCGCAGTCAAGCATCTCATCTCATCGGGACCGGTAGCCATCGGGAGCGGGAATTATCCGATCGGAATCTATTCGACCGGCACGTTTGACTTCTCGTCCAGCAACTGGATCATAACGGGAAGTGTAATTTCACTCGGCGATATCGACTTCAGGGGCCACGGCACGCTCTTTTCGCTGGCGCATCTGGGCCGGCGGGTGCCCCAATTCCTGCGGGGCTGGCCCTATTTCTGTTACACCCCGTTTCCGGTTAACCCCGAGGGCGCCGCCGACGTTTCGGTGATGACGGTGGCACCGGAGGCTCCGGTGGTGATGGCGGCGCCAGAGGTTCCGGAGATTACGGTGACGCCCGCACCACCGGCGATGCCAATGGTTCTCGTCAACTCCGGTGATCCGGTTCGCATTGTCCTTTCGACGACGACGACGGAAAAAACGGGGGCGCGCCAGGTCACGAGCTTAAAGGCGGAAGACTTCGTGACGGTCTCCATCGTCGACATCACCGGCCGGCGGGTGGCGGATCTCATCGGACGCCGTTCCAACCGGCGAGGTGGGGAAGCGGAGGGGTCAATTGAGTTCGAATGGGATGGCCGAACGGCTCACGGGACTCTTGCATCTCCGGGGCACTACTTCGCCCGTTCCGGCAATTCCCCGGGCGTGGCAGTCCGACGCCTCATGGTTGTTCGATAGGGAATCGGGGCCCCGACCGCACCGCATCGAGTCAATCGCGAGTAGCCGGCCCTGCTCCGGGGCCGATTTGAGTTAGACATGTCTAACCGAACTCGCACCGGTGCGAGTTGAGCCGGCCTTTTTCGCCCGAACTCGCACCGGTGCGAGTTCGGCCCAGCTCCCCTACCCACCCACGCTGGCCGCGAGCTTCAGCGAGCGCAATCCGCGGTAGCCGTCGAACTGTGCGGTCAGGAAGGCTTCCATGACACGCCCAACTTCTGCGCGCACCATCGGTTGTAAATTTTGGCGGGCAGCCACGGCCAGGTCGTTTTCCACGTAGGCCCGCAGGACAGCCAGGGCCGCGGGGCTCACGGCCACCGTCCCCGAGGTGTCATGGGCGCATTCGACGCAGTACAGGCCCCCCTGCCCGGCGGAAAGGGCCAGTGCGCCGGCGGCGGGACCAAGGCCCCGGCCGCCGGCCTCGCCGATCTCACGCCCGCAGTTGAGACAGGTGTGCAGCTCCATGCCGTGCCCGAGGAGCGAAACGAATCGCAACTGGAAGGCCCGCAGAACATATGGCAGCGTGTCGAGCGGAGCCAGGTTCATGAGACCGATCGCCCAGCGAGCCTCCTGGTACAGCGCGGCGGACTCCGACAGCGGAACCGGGTCCGGCACAGCGCCCACCTCACTCACCTCACCGGTCACCACCCGCGGAATGAACTCCACAATGGCCGAGGCAAACGCATAGCGGGAAAGACTCGCCCCGAGCGGGAGGTGGGCCTCGATCAGATCGGCCGAACCGATCAGATGAAGGTCGCGATCGCGGCGGCGGTAGACGACGATCTCGCAGCAGGCAAATGACTCGAGGGCGCTGCCGAACTTCGGGCGGCTGCCTCGCACTCCCTTGGCGATCGCCTTGAGGAGTCCGAAATCCCGGGTGAGCAACGTCAGAATCTTGCTGGTCTCGCCATACTTGATGGCCCGGAGGACCAGCGCTTCACTCTTCTCGATGGCCATGGGATCGCATCTTTCGCCGAAAAGCCGGACTCAGTCAACCCGCTCGACACGCACCTTCAGGATGCGCCGCGAGTCCACCTCGGCCATCACGAAGCGAACCCCCTCGATCAGCAGTGCCTCGCCCCGCCGGGGAATCCGCTGCATCTCCTCCAGGAGATAGCCGGCCAGCGTCTCGTAGTCCCCGTCGGGAATCTCCAGATGAAGGGATCGATTCAGGTCGTCGATCCGGATGCTGGCATCCACCATCCAGGTCCGGCGGCCAATGGAGCGGACCGCCTCCTCCTCGATATCATGCTCGTCCCGAATCTCGCCGACGAGTTCCTCGAGCAGATCCTCCACCGTGACCCAGCCGGCGGTACCACCGAATTCGTCCACGACGATGGCGGCGTGGTGATGCCCGCGCCGGAGTTCTGACAGGAGTTCATCGCACTTCTTGGCCTCCGGCGCGAACGGGATTGACCGAAGGTGCGGCGTGATGGAAGACGCGAGGTCCGGCGCGGAAAGGAGATCGTGGATATGCAGCACGCCGTCAATCTGATCGAGCGTTCCGCGAAAGACCGGGTACCGGCTGAATTGATGCTCGGCCTCAAGCGCCACGGCATCCCCCACCGTCGACTCGGCCGGAAGCCCCACCACGCGGCTCCGCGGCACCATCACCTCCGCCACGGTTGATTCGCTGAACTCGTAGACCTGTGTCACCAGCTGCTTCTGCGCCTGACGCAAGGTGCGGGCCTCTCCCCGCTCGTCGGAGAGTGCAGCAAGCGTCTCCCGCCGGACGGCCATCACGACCGACGAGTTCGGGCCGGGACCGGGGATGATCCGTTCGATGACCCAGCGGAGTGCGCTCCGAATTGCGCCGAGCGGCAGTGAGAGCGGCCAGTAGGCCAGGAGCCCCGCCGCCATCCGTCGCCCGCCGCGTGGCGTCAGGTAAAGGAAGGGGAATATTTCAAGCAAGGGGTAGGCAAGGACGCCGGCTGCCACCCAGACGGCAGCGAAGCCCCCCCAGCCGAATCGTTCCATGGCGGCGCCGGAAGCCAGGGCTGCCGACCCGGCCGCCGACAGGGCGGACCCGAATTGCGCGACGGCGACGGCCTGTTCGAGCCGGGGCGGCGCGGCCAGGCCAGCCGCCTCCTCGGTCGGCGCCAGGCGCGAGGGATCCATCGCCGTGAGCCCCCCCGCGGCGGAGCGCAGTGCAAGAGCCAGGAGCAGGAGGAGCAGCACGACCAGCCACAGTATCATCGGGCTCGGCTCCACATCATCGGGCCGCCGTTTCCAGGTCATCGTGCAGTTCGCCGACGATCTCTTCCAGGATGTCGTCCAGGCTGACGATGCCCGTCGTGCGGCCGAGTCGGTCGACCACAACAGCCAGGTGGATGCGTCCCTCGCGCAATTCCTCGAACAGTTCGTGGATCCGCCGATCCTGACGCACGAAATAGGCGGCGCGCAGGAAATCTTGGAGCGGGGCGGCCTGGGCGGTGGCGTCGTAGGTCAGCCGGAGAAAGTCCTTGGCATGGGCCACGCCGACAACGCGGTCCATGGAGTCCTCGTATACCGGCACCCTTGAGTGGCGGGACGAACGAAACATTTCGAGAGCCCGCCCGACATTGCCGGCCGCGTCGAGGGCCTGGACACGATCCCGCGGCGTCATGATGTCGGCCACCAGGATACCGCTCGATCGAAAGATGCCCCGCAGAATTCGCCGCTCCTCGATGCCGAGATCGGCACCGCCCGAGGCGGCCATCATGGTCAACTCCTCGACCGAGAGTGGCGGCTCGCGGCGGTGGCTGGTACGGACCAGGAGTCGGCAACCAGTGTAGATTCCCTCGAACAGCCAGCCGAGGGAGCGGAGCGCCCGAAGGGGAAGCTCCAGTGGCGGCAGGAGCCGCAGGGCCCAGCCGATGGGATCGCGCAGCACCAGTCGGAGCGGCAGTTCCTCCTCGAGCAGAACCAGGATCGCTGCCGCGAGAAGCGCCGCGCCCAGAACTCCATAGGTGCCGGCCGGCACGCCGAGCGCCGCCGCCGCGGCAATGGCAAGCCATCGGAGCGCATTGCGCAGCGCCGACAGCTGGAGATAAACCGAACGGGGCCGCTCCATCAGGCGGGTGACCATCGCCTGGTCCGCATAGTCCTCACCCCGGGGACCCTCCAGATCCCGCTCGGCAACCGCCGACAGCAGCGCATGCTGCGCGAAGGCCAGGAAAGTGGCGACCAGGCCGGACGACAGGGCCAGCGGGAGAAAAATCCAGGTCATCGAGAAGCTGGATCGAGATACGCCCGCTCGCGTGCCTTCATCCGGCGCCCGTCAGCCGGTGCATGATGATCGTGGCCGCACAGGTGCAGGAGGCCGTGAACCAGCAGTCGGTCGACCTCGTCCGGAAATTCGTTGCCGAATCGGGGCGCCTGCTCACCGGCCCTCTCGAGCGAGATGGCGATGTCGCCGAGATAGCGGCCGTCCTCGGAGTCCGTCGCCTCGGCGGGGAAGGACAGCACGTCGGTAACCAAATCCCGGCCGCGATACGCGGCATTGAGGCGGCGGAGTTCCTCGTTGTCGGTCAGCACGATGCCCACGCGCGCGCCCCGCCGCCCCTCGCCCGCCAGAACAAGGCGGACGAGACGGGCCAGCCGGACTCGGTCAACGGGATTCTTTTTCCAGAGGATCGCGATCGACACGGCCGCTCGTTGGACCACCCGGTTCGGAACGGGCGCCGACATCACCGCGGGGATTCAGGCCCCCTCCGGCCTCAGCCCGCCGGCCCCCACCGGCATCCGGAAATCCGCCATCGGGAGTCTTCTGCCACTGGTACTGAATGCGGCCGTGGAAGAGACCAACCAGTACCGGTACGAAGGCGTCGCGCGCCCGGGCCAACTCTTGTAATGACAGGTTGCACTCGTCGAGCTGCCCGTCCGCCGCGCGCTGGTCGATTATCCGCTTCACCACCGCCTTGATGCGGCTGGGAGACGGATCGGCCAGCGAGCGGGCGGTGGCCTCCACGGAATCGGCCAGCATGACAAGCGCCGTCTCCTTCGACTGCGGCTTCGGACCAGGATAGCGGTAGTCGCGCTCCTCGACACCGGGGTCCATCTCGAGCGCCTTGTGGAAGAAATAGCTCATCAGGGTTGTTCCCTGGTGCTCGGGAATGAAGTCGGCCACCCGCTTGGGGAGCTTCATCTCGCGGGCCATTTCCTGCCCCTCGCGGACATGGCTTTCCAGGATCAGGCACGACATCGTCGGGGTCAACCGCTCGTGCGGATTCTTCATCCCCGGCTTGAGATTCTCCCCGAAGTACTCGGCCTTGGGCACCTTGCCGATGTCGTGGTAGTAGGCACCGACACGGGCCAGGAGCGGATTGGCTCCCACCGCGGTGGCCGCCGCCTCCGACAGGCTCCCGATGACCATGGTGTGATGGTAGGTACCGTTGGCCTCCAGCATCATCCGCTTGAAGATCGGCCGGTTGAGGTCGGCGAGTTCGATCAGCGTGATGTCGGTGCACAAACCGAAGCTGCGCTCGAACACCGGCAGCAACACGATGGCGGCCGTCGTGGCCGATACCGCGTTGATGACACCCCAGAGCGAATCCTTCATCGCCACCTGGAAGGGAGAGCTCGAGGTGATCAGCTCGACGGCCAGGATCGTCACGGCGTAGGCCAGCGACATGAAGATCATGGCCCGATAGAACTCCCAGCGGTGCCGGATGCCGGCGACCGCATAGCTGGCCGCCAGGCTGCCGACGATCGACACGATGACGAAGGGGAGACCAAGCCCCCCGACGATGCCGATGAGAATGGAAATGGCCACGCTGACCGCGCCGGCCAGCTGGTCATCGAGAAGCAACGTGATCAGGATCGACGCCAGGCCCACGGGAATGAGATAGGGGGAGGCCTCCGGCGCGAAACGGATCACCAGGGCCGCGACGAGTAGCACCAGGATGCTGAGGCTGGTCAGAAAGGTCAGCGTGGTGAGGTCGTCATACAGCCGGGGCCGGTGGAGCTTGAGGAAGACCGCGAAGATCACCACCAGCATGAAGACGAGGAGGGCCCGGCCGACCAGCGGCATGAACCAGCCGGTCGACCCGGGCTGGTGACTCAACCGGTTGGTGGCCGCCTCCAGCGATCGAAGTTTTTCGTACTCCTCGGCGGTGATCTTGGTGTGGCTGTCGATGATGCGTTCCCCCATCTCCACCCGGCCGGCGATGGTTGGTACCGCGTTCCGCGCGGCCGCCTCGAGGCGTGTCGTCTCGACCTTTTCATAGATGAGGTTCGCCTCCGCGAAACGGCCGGCCACCTCGACCATGGCCTGGATCGCCTCGCTCCCGGGAGGGAAAAGCTGGACGGCTCGTTCGTTCGCCACTTCCTGGATGCGGCGCCGATCGAAGAGCTGGAATGACGGGTTCACCGTTTCCTCTCCGTCCCGGCGAAGCTTCACCTTGAGGCGATTGTCGTACAGGGCCATGTCGGATATATCGACGAGCCCCACCTGGTAGGACTGCACCATCAATCGGCTGACTTCCTCGACAATCATTCCGGCCGTATCCGGATCGGCCAATGCACGGCGCGTCCCCGGCGTCAGCGGCACGCCGAGCTGGCCGACGGTTTCCACCCGCTCGCTGCGCTTCAATTGAGGCGAGGTGGCCACCCGCCGGACGTCCTGTCCGAACCGGGTCAATCGCCGCAGGGTGGCCTCGGCGCGCGTGTCGTCAACCGTGAAAATCGGCGCCACCGATCGCACCGCGTCGATCCGATCGCGGTCGATGTCTTCCTCGCCGCGCAGGATGTCGAAGGAGAATGGTGCCAGGATTTCCTCGTCGATCACCTGGCCAACCTGATAGTGGGGCGGATCAACACGCCGTTGGAGTGGAAAGAGCGGCACGGTGACCAGGATGACCGAGAGCGCCAGCCCGATCTTGGTCAGGCGTCGGAGCCAGACCGGCGTGGATCGATCGGTACGGGGCCGGTTCCTGGGGCGGCCGTTCACCGGACCCTCGCGCCGTTTGAAAATCATGAACCGGAGGTCATGAGCTTGCGTTCATGAGCCGTTTGAGAATCATGACCCCTGTTTCTCGCGGTTCTCGTGGGTGTTGAATGCCCGCAGGATGTCGCGCACCAGGCGGTGCCGAACGACGTCCCGCTCCTCGAAATAGCAGAAGCGAATGTCGGCAATACCGATGAGGATCGATTGAATCTGCACCAGGCCTGAGGTTTCCGGCTTCTCGAGATCGATCTGGGTCACGTCCCCGGTGATGACCGCCCGGGAATCGGGGCCGAGCCGGGTCAGGAACATCTTCATCTGCTTGACCGTCGTGTTCTGCGCCTCATCCAGGATGACGAACGAGCGGCTGAGGGTTCGGCCACGCATGTAGGCCAGCGGCGCAATCTCGATTACGCCGGTCTCCATGAAGCGCCGGACCTTTTCGTGCCCGATCAGATCGCGCAGGGCATCGTAGAGAGGACGCAGGTAGGGATCGACCTTTTCCTCGTAGCTTCCGGGCAGGAATCCAAGGCTTTCCCCGGCCTCCACCGCCGGACGAACCAGGACGATTCGCTCGACCTGCCGATCCTTGAGTGCGGAGACGGCCATGGCCACCGCCAGGAAGGTCTTCCCCGTGCCGGCAGGCCCGATCCCGAACACGATATCGTTCTTGCGAACCGCTTCCACATAGTGGCGCTGGCCCGGCGACTTGAGATAGATGGACCGTCGCTCGAATTGAAGGATCTGGTCGCCGGAAGATTCGGCCTGGCCGGCCGGGGCGCCCCCATCGAGGCGGCTGGCGGCAAAATCGAGCTCCACGGATGTCAACAACTGGCCTCGTTTCACCATGCTGATGAGTTCGCGGAACAGGTTCGCCGCAGACTCGACCGGGCCATCACTGCCGGCCACAGCCAATTTGCGGCCACGGAGGGTGGCTTCCACCTCGTATCGCTGCTCGATCCATCGAAGATGACTGTCACGCTCGCCGAAGAGGTGAAGTGGATCGATGGATTCCAGGTCAATGGTCTCGATTCGTTGCGCCTTCATTCGCCTCCGAAAGGTTTGATTAGAACGCTAGCGCCGTCCGACGGTTCGTGTCAACCGGGATGGCTGCCTTCAGACCATAATTGTCTACAATTTAACCAGTTATGCGTTTTTGTAAATTTTACCGACAGGAAAGCCATGTCGGGAAGCTCTCCCCTCACTCCGCCGTGATTTTCAGGTGCAGGTCCCGAACATCCCGCTCGTCGACCTGGGCCGGACAGCCGTCCATGAGACTGGTGGCACTCTGCGTCTTGGGAAAAGCGATGACGTCGCGGATCGAACGGCGGCCGGTCATCACCATGATCAACCGGTCCAGCCCGGGCGCGATGCCGCCATGCGGCGGGGCGCCGTACTGAAAGGCCTCGAGCAGAAATCCGAACCGGGATTCCGCCTCTTCGATCGAGAGGCCGATCACCTTCATCACCCGCTCCTGGATGTCGCGGCGGTGAATCCGGATCGAGCCGGAGGCCAGTTCCACGCCGTTGCACACCAGGTCGTATAGCTGCGCGTGCACCCGGCCGGGGTCCGATTCGAGCAGCTCGACGTGTTCCTCCAGCGGCATCGAGAAGATGTGATGCGCCGGCGCCCAGCCGCCGTTGTCGGTCGGCTCGAAGAGTGGAAACTCGCGGACCCAGGTGAAATTGAACTCCATCTCGCGCCCCTTGATGAGCGGCTCGCCAAGGACGCTGCGCACGGCGCCGAGACTCCGACAGGCCACGTCGAGGCGCGCGTCGGCCACGAAGAGAAGAAGATCACCCGGCTTGCCGCCCAGCGCCGTCGTGACAGCCGGTCCGTCCAGAAATTTGGCCGAGCCCCCTTCGAGACCTGCCTCGGCCACTTTGACCCACGCCAGCCCCTTGGCTCCGTACAATTTGGCCTTTTCGGTCAGGTCGTCGATTTCCTTGCGGCTCATCGAGGCCCCACCGGGAACGCACAGGGCCCGAACGGCGCCCCCGGCATCCACGGCGGAGCGGAAGACACCGAATTCGCTCGTTTTTCCCATCAACGTCAGGTCAACCATCTCGAGGCCGTAGCGCGTGTCGGGCTTGTCGCTGCCGAAGCGGTCCATCGCCTCGCGATATGTCAGGCGCGGAAACTCCGCCGGCAGGGAGATGCCAAGGACTTCGCGGAATACCTGCCCCATCATTCCCTCGATGAGACGGAACACGTCATCCTCGGTCACGAACGACATCTCGATATCGATCTGGGTGTGTTCCGGCTGGCGGTCGGCCCGCAGATCCTCGTCGCGCAGGCAACGGGCGATCTGAAAGTACTTGTCGATGCCGGCGACCATGAGGATCTGCTTGTAGAGCTGGGGACTCTGCGGCAAAGCGTAGAACTTGCCACGATGCAGCCGGGCCGGCACGAGATAGTCCCGGGCACCCTCGGGCGTCGGGCGAACCAGCATCGGCGTTTCGACCTCGCAGAACCCCTGTTCGTTCAGGTGGTGCCGCACCGACAGGGTGACCCGGTTGCGCAGTCGCAACGACTCCTGGAGTGTCGGTCGACGAAGGTCCAGGTAGCGGAACTTGAGACGCAGATCCTCGGACGCGTCGGTGTCGTCGACGATGGCGAAAGGTGGCGTGCGGGAAACGTTCAGCACGCGAATTTCCCGCGCATCGATCTCGATGGCTCCCGTCGCCAGCTTCGAATTGACCATTTCCGGCGGGCGCGGCGTCACCACGCCGGAAACGGCAACGACATACTCGCGCCCCAGGTCGTACGCCGCAGCCAGCGCCTCCGCCGGCAGGTTTTCCGGGTGAAAGACCACCTGGACGATGCCGGTCCAATCGCGCAGGTCGACAAAGTAAACACCGCCATGATCGCGCAGCCGGTCGACCCAGCCGGCCACCGTGACCGTCTGTCCTGTCAGGTCGGCGGAAACATGGCCGGCGTGGTGAGTTCGTTTCAAGTTTCCCATCGTGTCCATGCCTATTGCTCCTTCGGCGCCGCGTTGGGGGCCGGTTCAGTCAATCGTGTGGCGAGTTCGGCCTCCAGCCGGTCCCGCGGGATCCGGGATTCCGTGCCCGCCGTCATGTCGCGCAGGGTCACGAAATCGCCGGCCATTTCATCCTCGCCCAGGATCAGGGCAAAGCGGGCTGAGCTTCGGTCAGCCTGCTTCATCTGGCTGCCGAAGGAGCGTTCCATCAGGTCCACATCCACGCGGTGGTGACGACGCAGCGTCGCGGCCAGGACGGCGGTGGCCAGACGGTCCGTGCCGACCACCATGACATCCGGCGGTACGACGGCCCCCTGCGCGCATCCTTCGGCCTCCAAAGCCATGAGAAGGCGCTCGATCCCGGAGGAGAAACCGACGGCCGGCGTGGGCGGGCCGCCGCACTCGGACACCAGATTGTCGTATCGCCCGCCGCCGCCCACGGCGCTCTGGGCGCCGAGTTTCGGGTGATGCACCTCGAACACGGTGCGGGTGTAGTAATCGAGCCCGCGAACGAGGCGCGGGTCTTCCTCGTAACGGATGCCGGCCCCGTCGAGCAGCGAGCGCAACCGGTCGTGGTGGGATTTGGACGCCGGATCGAGATGGTCGATCATCACCGGCAGCGAGGCCACGATGGCCCGGTCATTCGGCACCTTGCAATCGAAGATGCGAAGGATGTTGAGATCGAATCGGCGCCGGCAGTCCTCGCACAGTTCAGAGAGGCGCGGGCGGAGCGCCTCCTCCAGCACCAGGCGGAAGGCGGGGCGGCTGTTCTCATCGCCGACGGAGTTCAATCGCACGGTCACATCGGCCAGGCCCAGTTCCAGGAGCAGGCGGACGAAGAGGTCGATGACCTCGAAATCGGCCTCGGGCGCGGGCGAGCCTAGCAGCTCGGCGCCCACCTGGTGGTGCTGCCGATAACGGCCGGCCTGAGGCCGCTCGTAGCGAAAGATCGGGCCGTGATACCAGGCGCGACAGGGCATCCGCCGGGCACCCAGGTTGTGTTCGATATAGGCGCGCACCGCCGGCGCCGTCCCCTCGGGACGCAGGGTCAGGCTCCGCCCCTTCCGGTCGGAGAATGTGTACATCTCCTTCTGGACGATGTCGGTGGCTTCGCCGATGCCGCGGGTGAACAGCTCGGTGGATTCGAAGATCGGCGTTCGAATCTCGGCATAACCGTAGCGCCCCATGACGCGACGCGCGGTGGCCTCGAGCGATTGCCACGCAAGGACGGCCGGCGAGAAGATGTCCTGCGTTCCGCGCGGTGCCTGGAATTTCATCGTGTCGACCCCTCTCGGGACGGGTCCGCCGGGCTCCGGCTCGTTTCCCGCCGGGCCGCTCGGACGCGGTATGCAATCAGTTCATAGATCGGGAGTCCAAGAGCCAACCCGGCCCCGTCCGCCACCATGTCGTCGACGGCATAATGCCGACCGGCCAGCCGCTGAATATTCTCGTCCGCCACGGCCAGAATACAGCCAAGGACAAACGTGGCCGCCATCTTGAACGGCCGGCGTGACGTGTCGGATCGACTCCGGTCGATGGCCCGCCGAATGAGCAGCGTCCAGACGACATACTCGCCGACATGCCACACCTTGTCTGAGAATGGCCCGTCGCCCGGGGGCGTCAGGGTCGGAATCGTGGAGACAGCGGCCATGAGTGCGGTGTAAAGGACAAGTGGCGACCAATCTTCGAGCCGGCGAATCCAGTTCAACGTACCCCCGCTCCCGCCCCGGCGTACCTCGAAATGGATGTCGTACCCACCGACCAAGGGTTCAAGAGCGGGGAAGTATGCCACGAGCAGGTGGAACGGGCTAGCGGACCTCGATTCGGGCCAGCAGCCGTTCGCGGGTGCCGATCCAGCGGAGCTCGGCAAGAGAACCCACCGGAGCAGTTCCGCTCCACGCAAGGCGAACCCGGGTGGGCCCCTCGGGGAGTCCGGCCACCTCGATGTCGAGTGGCCCCCGGCCCGGTGGCGGGACGTCGCCGATCACCCGAATTTCGAGCGAGTGGCCGCTGACCGGCAACCGCACCACCTCCTCCCCCACCGAAAAAAGGGGCCTCGGCGCGTCGGAGTTCCTGGGAATCCATTGCAGTTGCACGGCCGCCCCCCGCGCCTCGTCCGGACGAACGGAAAGGAGGCGGAGGGAATGATGGGCCAGGAGGAGAGGCTCCCGGCTGGTCAACCGGACCGGGGTGGCTGATGCTCCAAGCGGGGATGATTCGAGAAAGAGCGTGTGATGCCCATCCGCCTCGGTGGTCACGGTCACCAGGCGCAGGCGATTCCCGCCGGAGGGATCGAGCACCAGCTCCTCCCCGATACCGAGAAGCACGACACGGGTGTCCCGGCGCGATGGATCGGACAACAGAAGTGCCGCCACCACGATGCCGAGGGTCAGGACCACGACCGCGGCGCCTGCAGCGCGGCGGCTGCGGACGTCAATCATTCCGTCGATCGTGTCCGTTGGACTGGTCGCCGTCGTTCGATTCGTCGAGCGCGAACAAGAGGCGGGCCGCCTCGATCAATCGCGCCGTCTCGCGCGGGTCACGTGCGTCACGCAGTCGCACGCTCGGCTCGTGCAGGATCTTGCCCACCAGGTTTCCGGCGAACGCCCGCACCGCTTCCTTGTCCCTCTCGGACAAATGGCCAAGTCGATCGAGCAGCCGGTTTTCCTCCACCAGGCGGATCGAATCGAGACGTTCGCGCAGGGCCACGACGGTCGGCACTGCATGCTGCGTGGCCAGCCAATCGACGAAGCGCCCCGCCTCGTCCGCCACGATGACCCGGGCCCGGTCCGCCTCGCCCCGCCGCTCCGACCGGTTTCGTTCGACCACGTTGCCGAGATCATCGATGTTGTAGAGAAAGACGTTTTCCAGATCAGCCACCGCGGGATCGATGTCCCGCGGGAGTGCCAGATCGATGAGGAAGATCGGGCGGTGCCGGCGGCGCGCCATCACCGGAGCCAGGTCGGTGCGGGTCATGATCGGGGCCGGTGACGCCGTGGTCGACAGGACGATATCAACGTCGGTCAATGCGTCGAAGCGTCGCTCGAAGTCGATCGGCACCCCGCCCATCCGGGCCGCCAGGTCGATCGCCCGTTCGCCGGTGCGATTGGTGACCGACACGCGGCGCACGCCGGCCGCGGCCAGGTGGCGAAGCGTGAGCAGGGCGATATCGCCCGCGCCGATGACCATGGCCGAACGACCGGCCAGCCGGCCGAAGATTTTCTCCGCCAGTTCGACGGCCACCGAGGCCAGGGAAACATGTCCTTCGCCGATGCCGGTTTCGTGACGTACCCGCTTGGCCGCCTGTCGGGCGCGAGAAAAGAGGCGATCCAGAATCGGTCCGACGGTGCCGGCCTCGGCCGCCGAGCCAAACGCCTCGTTGATCTGGCCGAGAATCTGCGCTTCACCCAGCACCAGGCTGTCGAGGCTGGCCGCCACGCGAAAGAGATGTTCCACCGCCGCCGCCGACTCGAAACGGTACAGGTATCGATCGATCGATTCCCCGGCCCGGCCGGAGAGAAAGCGCGAAAAGGCCTCATGGCGAATGGAGGCGCCCGCCGCCGATGTCACCGCGATCAACTCGGTCCGGTTGCAGGTTGAAATGACGACCCCCTCGAGCCATCCATCCTCATTGACAATTTGCCGGACGAGCGGCCCGTACTCGGAAATCGGGAGGGTGAGGCGTTCGCGCAGTTCAAGCGGGGCCGTATGATGCGAGAGGCCGGTCACCCGAATGCCGGGAAGCCCGCTCACAACGGATGTCTCCCGGACCCGCCGCCGAGGATCGTCACCAGGGCGGCCACGAAGCCGGCGATCGAGAGCAGGGCGGACCGCCGCCCATGCCAGCCGGATCGCCACCGCAGGAAAACCTGCCCCGCGAAGAGCAGCCAGGTGATGAGGGCCAGCAGTTCCTTGGGCTCGCCGCTGACCGGCCGGCCGGTGGCGGACGAGGACCAGACGGCCCCCGAAATGAGTCCGATCGTGAAAAACAGGAGTCCCGTCAGCGCGGCGATCGAGCCGAGCCGATCGAGAGTGGTCAGCGACGGGAGACGCTCGAACAGGTTTCCAATTCGGCGCGAACGGATCGAGCCGGCCAGCGCCAGGTACATGATGCCCGCCGCGAATGCCAGGCCGAATGCCGCATAGCCAAGAAAGGCGCTCGTCAGGTGTACCTCGAACCAGTAGGAATCGAGCAGCGGATCGATGCCGACACGGCTGGGTCGATCAACCAGGGACAGGACCTGGAAGAGAGCGGCCAGCGGCACCGTGAATGCCCCGAGGGAGGCGTTCTTCAATCGGGCCGACAGGATCAGCGTGATGGCCGAAAGGGCCAGCGCGAGGAGAGTCATGGCCGACAGTCCCGACCGGAGAAATTGCAGACGACCGGTTTCCAGGAACGTCTCGCCAAGGAGGAGCGTGTGAAGGGTCAGGGTGGCAAGCAGGAGGGCTGCCGCCACGTCCGCATGCCGGGGATGACGCCCGCGCAGACGGGCAATGTACAGCACGGCGCTGACGAGATAGCCGGCCAGCACGGCCCAACGAAGTATCGATCCAAGGATATACATGTACCACCCAGCGGTCGGGCGCCGTACTGCGGCCCACGGCCGACGGCGGGGCCGCCGGGACTTTCATTGACGCTGTCCGACGCGGTTTCTATGATACGGAGGCGCGCTCGATCAGCGCAAGGTGGGTCGGCCGCTTCCGGCGGCCATCCAGCCGCTGCGATTCAACACCCAACCATGCCTAAGGGTACCGAATGACTCCGAAACATGGCGATCGCACCGGCGACACCCTGCTCACCGCCGCGTTGTTGCTTCTGTTGATGCAAGCCTTCTGGCAGCTGTTCGAAGTGCCAGGGCGCGGGCGCCTCCTGTCCTATGCCGCCAGTCTCGCGGCGTTTCTGTTGCTCCTGGCCCCGGGCCTGATCGCAGAACCCGTGCCACGCCCCCGCCCCGCCCTCGCGCTCCTCGGCGTCCTTCTTTTCCTGCTCGCCATAACGGCCGTCTGGCACCTGATCCCGGGAGGCAACGCAACAGAGCCGTCCCGCCAGGAAATCGCACGACTGGTCCTGACGCGCTATCTCTTCGCATTCGAATGGTCGGCCATCACCCTGGCCATCGCCTGGCAGTGCTTGCCTTCGGCATCAAATAGGCCGGAGTTACTCCAGTCACCGGACCCGCTGGCCTCGCTTCGCCGGATCAACTCGCCGGCCGCGGGCGTGCTCGGCGCCTCGCTGATTGCCGGGGCGGCTTTCGTCATTGCCGCAAAGCAGGCGGGAATCGGTCCCTCAGGGCCGGCGGCGGCCGTCCTCCTGGTCGCCATCGGCCTGGCCACCGCCGCCGTGTGTCAGCGCCTGGGAAGCGGCCCCGATGCTTGAGCCGCTTCCTGTTGCCGCGTCCCTCCGATGGCTCTGGCCGGAACTGGTTCTGATCATCGGCGGAATCCTCATTCTTCTCCTGGAACGGAGTCGGGACGTCTCCTGGCTCACGGCCCGGCGGTTCGCGCCGATCACCGCGCTGATCGCACTCGCCGCCAGCTTCGCCGTGCCGTTCGAACCGGCTGCCCTGGCCGGCGATTTTTTTCGTTCCGATGCCCCGACGCTCCTTGTCATCCGCGTCATTCTGGCGACAACCCTGGCCTCCCTCCTGCTGGGTGGTCGGAGCGAGTTAATTTACGTCTCCCTTGCCGGTTGTCTGGCGGCGCGCGCCTCGGATGCGCTCTCGGCTCTCATGGCCCTCCAGTTCCTGGCTCTCGCTCTCGTGTTCCTCGCGGTTCGATCCGGCGCGTCGCGGGGAGCGGCCTCGCGATTCCTCGCACGGAGTGCCGGCCGGGGCGCCGTCGCCGCCGTCGGGTTTGCCTGCCTCATCGGCATGACGGCGGAGGCCTCATTCGTTCCGATCGGCATCAGCCTCGCCCACCAGACGACATTCAGCGGACTCCTGGCCGGCGCGGCGCTCCTCCCCGTTCTGGTCATCGCAGAGGGCGCGGTGGGAACACCGTCGTTCGATGCGCTGTTCACGGACAGCTCCCCGCCCCAACAATCCGGTGGCCGCCCGGCCGAAGTCCCTTCCGTCACGCGCTCGGCCGTGGCGACGATCATCCCGGCGGGACTTCTCCTTCTCCTTCTGCGCACAACCGGCAGCGGTCTCGCCAGTCAAGTCGGTTCGACAGTGGACGCCGTGATCACGACCATTCCCTGGCGCCTGGTGGTCGGCCTCATCGCGCTCGGAGCCATGTTCAAGGGAACGCTTGACGCGCTTCGGGCTCGTCACACGGCGGAAGTCGTGGCCGGCCTCTTGCTCGCGCAGGCGGGATGGCTCCTGTCCGGCGCCGCCCAGGGCTCGATCGTCGGCGCGCGCGCCGTGCTCGTGGCACTGGTCACCGGTTTCTTCGGAGCTTTCGTCTTTCGACCCGCCGCCGCATCCGTTGTAACCGGCGATCAACGCACCGACCTCGCCGTCATCACCGCGCGCCTGGCCGGCCTTGCGGCACTGCTCTCCCTGGCCGGCTCACCCGGCACCATCGGTTTCATCGGGCGATGGGATCTCTTCGAGAGCGCCCGCACAGGACCCGCCTGGTGGCTGGCCGCGGTCGGTTCGATTCTGTGGGGTCTTTCCATCCTGGCGGCCATCCGCTGGTACCTCGGTTCGACGTCGAACGCCGCCCGCTGCGAGGTGAACTGGTCCGGTCGCCTTCTCGCGCTCTTCCTGCTCGGGTTCTCCCTCTTTGGGAATTCGCTTCGCCTCCTGGTGATGGACGCCTTTCCATTTCCCTGACGTCGAGTTCATTCGGGGATGAACGCCTGCGTCAAGCCATCGCCGGACCCGTTGTCGTGGTTCGTTGCTTGTTTCGCCTCGTCCCCATCTGGTAGGCTTCGGCCGCTGTCGTTATCGATCGTTCCCGCCCGGGAACGATGGACACGGAACGTGGCCCCGTAACAGACCCTCAGGGTTCGCTCAGGTTGTCCTGGTGATCTCCGGTTCCGTTCAATGCCCGCCGTGCCCCGCCCGTCGGGGTCGTTCAGCCGAACCCGATCCCCGCCAGCCCAGCGGATTCGGGGTCGCAAACGCCTGGGCGAACGACATGACGAATTGTGACGGAGAAATTGACATGATGTTCAACGACGACACTCCCGAGACCCAGGAAATTCCCCCCGACCCCGAATTCGAGGCCGGCAGTATCGAGTCCCCGCGCGAGGTCGCCGCGGGCGAACGGGTCACGGGAACCGTCGTCAGGATCGGCGAGATGACCAGCTTCGTCGACTTTGGCGGCCGCAGTGAAGGATCGATCGAGACGGCGGAGCTCCGCGGCGAAGACGGCACCCTGACCGTCAAGGAAGGGGACAAGCTGGAAGCCACGGTGTCTCAGGCCGCCGAGGGGATCACGCTCACCCTGGGAAAGGGAAAGGGCACCCCGGTCGACCACTCCCTCATCGATGCCGCCTTCCAGAACGAAACCCCGCTCGAGGGGTCGATCAAGGCCGTCAACAAGGGCGGCGTCGTTGTCGATATCGCCGGCATCCGGGCTTTCTGTCCGGTGGCTCAACTCGACATCGCATACGTTTCCGATCCGTCGGCCTGGGTGGGGCGGCAGTTGATGTTTCGTATCACGCAGTGGGATGCCGAAAAGAAAAACCTGGTCGTCTCCCGGCGAGCCCTCCTTGCGGAAGAGCGCGAGAAGAAGGGTGGCGAAACCCGGGGCCGCCTGGCCACCGGCCAGGATGTCGAGGGCGTGGTCCGACGCCTGGCGGCTTTTGGCGCGTTTATCGACCTGGGCGGTGTCGAGGGGCTCGCTCACGTGTCGGAACTTTCCCGCGCCCGCGTGGCCAACCCCTCGGATGTGCTCAAGGAAGGCCAGGCCGTCACGGTTCGTGTCATCAAGATCGAGGATCTCGGCGGCGCGAAGGAGCGCATCAGCCTGTCGCTGAAGGCGCTCGAATCCGATCCATGGTCGAGTGTCGCCAACGAGTTTCATGAGGGCGATGTCGTCGAAGGAAATGTCGTTCGCCTGGCCGACTTCGGCGCCTTCGTCGAACTGGCGCCCGGCATCGACGGCCTGATCCATCTGACCGAACTCGGACACGGCTCGGTGGCTCACCCGCGTGACGCTGTCACCACCGGCGACCGTGTCACGGCCCGCGTCCTGCGCATCGAACCCGACCGCAAGCGGATCAGCCTGTCGCTCAAGGCCCTGATGCCGGCGCCACCACCGGAACCAATGCCCGAGATCAACGTCGGCCAGTCGGTTGAAGGAACCGTGGCCAGCGTCAAGAACTACGGCATCTTCGTGAACCTCCCCTCCATCGGGCCGCGTGTCAGCGGGCTCGTGCCGCGCATCGAAACCGGCGAGTCTCGCGGGGCCGACCTGGCCAAGCGTTTCCCGGTCGGCTCACCGATCAAGGCGGAGATTATCCAGGTTGACGAACAGGGACGGATCAAGCTCTCCATGGCGGCCCACACCTCAAGCAATGAGCGCCGTGATCTTGAGGACTTCAAGAGAAGCCAGCCGCAGCGTTCGGAGCAGCCAAACATGAACCCGCTGGCCGAGCTCCTCCGGCCCCTCAAGGAAAAGATGGAGAGCGGCCAGGGCTGATCGTCCCCCTGATCCGATCGGCGCCCGCCCGGCTCAGGCCGGGTGGGTCACCCGTTCTTCCTCGGCGCGGACCAGTGCCATTGCGTCGGCGGCGTGCCTTGCCTGCCCCAGGCGGCGTTGCAATTCACCGCTGTACAGGAGCCGCGAGATCCGCGCCAGCACCCGGATATATCCCCCACGCTCTTCCGGACCCACCACAAGGAAAAAGAGCTGCACCGGCCGACCATCGAGTGAATTGAAGTCGACCTCGCCCCGGCTTCGCCCCAGTGCCACGGCCAGTCGGGAGGCCCCCTTGCTCTGGGCATGCGGAATGGCGATCCCGCCGCCGATACCGGTGGACATGACCTCTTCCCGCCTCATGATATCCCGTATCACGGTTTCCCTGTCGATGATGACATCGGTCGCGGCCAGCAGATCAACCAGCCCGCCGACGATCTCCTCCAGGGAGGTGCCGTCGAGGGCCAGGTTGATGGCACGCTCGTCGAGAACTTCAGTCAGGTTCATGGGCAATGGGCCTGTTGGGAGGGTGTGGGACGCGAATCGACGCGGATCCAGTCCGCGCATCGGGGCACTTTAGAGAGCCAAACAAATCACTGTCAAGCCGCAATCGCGCGCGCGGCATCAATGCCCGGCCATGACGAGCCGTCGAGATGTTGTTACGACGGCCGTGTCACGACGGCAGGCGGAAAGAAAACAGGTAGTTGAACCAGACGGCCACCGGCCGGTCCCCCTGCCGCGCCGCGCGAAAACGCATCAAGCGAGCCGCGGCAAGCGCGGCCTGG
>JAWXBZ010000197.1:0-4772 GCA_034440375.1 Candidatus Eiseniibacteriota bacterium | reverse complement strand
CGGCCGGCCGGCCGCGGCAGGACATCCACCTTGTCCAGCATCTTGCGACGGCTCTGGGCCTGCTTGGTCTTCTGCCCGGCAATGTTCTTGCGGATGAAATCCTCGGTCCGCCCGATCATCGCGTCCTGCTGCTCGTAGGCCTTCCACTCCTGTTCGAGCCGCGCCTCGCGCGCTTCGAGAAACTGGGAGTAGTTGCCCTTCCAGAGTTTGAGCTGCCCCTGGTGCAGTTCGGCGATCTCCCTTGACAGCCGATCCAGAAACCATCTGTCGTGGGAGATGATGACGTAGGCTCCCTCGTAGTCGGCCAGGAAAGCCTCGAGCCACTCGATGGCGTGGATGTCGAGATGATTCGTCGGCTCGTCAAGCAACAACAGATCGGGCGTGCGCAGAATCACCCGGGCCAGGGCCGCCCGCGTCTTCTGGCCGCCCGAAAACTCGGCCATCGGCCGATCGAGATCTCCCTTCGTGAATGACAGGCCATCCAGGACCCCGGCCAGGCGATGCTCGAGGTCCCATCCCCCTTCCCGCTCGTACTTCTCATGGAGATGCGAATAGCGCTCGAGCAGATCGGCCATCGTGTCGGGATCAGAGGAGTCGTCGAGCTGCGACATCTCACCGGAAAGCTGTTCCAGCTCCCGCTCCATGGCCTCGATGTGCTGCATGGCCCGGAGGGCCTCGTTCCGGAGCGTCGCGCCGGGCGGGCTCGACATCTCCTGCTCGATGTAGCCGATGTGAACGGCCTTCTTGACCACCACATCGCCCGATTCCGGCTCGAGCTGGCCGGTCAGGAGCCGGAACAGCGTCGTCTTGCCGGCGCCGTTTTCACCGACCAGGCCGCATTTCAGATCATCGGAAAGCTGCCAGGAAACGCCGCCGATGATGGTGTCGCCGCCGAACGACCGATGAACGTTGGCGAACTGGGCAAGGAGCATCGGAAAACGGTACCACAGTCGGGAGGCGCTATCGAAAGTGGATCACCCGTGCGGAGGCCGTGTGGCCGGACGCACTCGCCCGGGCGAAGTAGACGCCAATCGCCCGACCGCCGGCCGTATCGCGGCCGTCCCAGGTGATGGTGTGACGCCCGGCGTCCAGCGACCCGTCGACCAGCCTGCGAATGCGACGACCAAGGACGTCGAAGACGTCGACACGAACGGGACCGGAAACGGCCAGCGTCAACTCGAACGAGGTGGTCGAACCGGCGCCCGGAACCACGGCGAGTGACAACCCCGGCCGGGGGCCGCTCTCAGTGGCCCGAACGGGGCCGTACCAGTCCATGGCGCCGTCGGGATCGCGGGCTTCGATCCACCATGCGGCCTCACCGCCCGGCGCGACATCGACAAACGTGTACGCACTTCGGCCGGTGAGCCATCGGTCGGTGAGATTGATCGCACCGGCCCCGGGGGCCCGGGCACCGGCGATTGGCTCACCCCGCTCCCGCCACACGTGGAACAGGGCGCTGCGCGGTCCGTCCTCATGCCGCCAGCGGATCGTGACGCTTCCGCCGTCGCCGGCTTCGGCGGTAAGTCCAGTCAGCCGGACCGGCACGGTCGGACCATAGTCCACGAGCTTCAGGATCCACTCATCGGGATCCAGCAGCGCCACCGTGTCCATCGGGGCACCGCCCAGCGTGTCGCGAAAAGTCGTCACGTCCTGGGCGACGAAGATGGTTCGGCGCTTGATGCCCGCCTGACTGCGCAGGTCGAAATCGACCGGCATCGGGAAATAAACGTCCGCCTGGGACTGGCCAATCTGGATCTGGAGCACGGTCACGTCAACGATGAACCGGCCGTCGCCGAGGTCGCTGGTCCTGGCATCCACATTGAAGTGCGGGAGCCCCGGATCGGTGAGCCAGGGGGTGAAAAACCAGGCCAGGTCCGAGCCATGAATTTCCTCGCACACGGCAATGAAGTCCTGGTTGACGACGTTACCGAAGCGGTGGCGGTCCTGGTAGGTGCGAAGGATGTCGAAAAACGCCGCATCCCCGGTTATCCGGCGCAGCATGTGCAGGACCCACGCCCCCTTGTCATACGCCGCAAAGTTGAAGAGGCGTTCGGCCGGCGGGTTGTACACCGGGATGGCAAAGCCGTTTTGCAGGTAGCCAAGCTTGAAGAGGTCCGAGAAGAGCCTCATCCGACTCACCAGCCCGGCGCGACCGAATCGATGCTCCATCCAGAGTGCGTCGGCGTAGGTGGCGAACCCTTCATTCAGCCAGATGTGCCGCCAGTCCTCAAGTGTCACCGCATTGCCGAACCACTGGTGGGCCAGTTCGTGGGCCAGCAGCCACTCGTACGTGACCCCGTTTCGGACGACGAACTCGCCGACCATCGAGAGCGTCTGGTGCTCCATGCCGCCGGGAAAGTTGGCCTCCGAATGGCCGTACTTCACGAACGGATAGGGACCGAAAAGTGTTTCGAAGTGGGTGATCATCTCGGGAATGACATCGAACGTGCTCACCGCCGCCGCGGAGTCGGCCGGATAGACATAGTTGAGGATGGGGATGTTAGGCAGGCGATTGTCCTCGAGCAGGATATACGGCGCCGCCTGGAACGTCATGAGATAGGTGGAGAGGGGCGTCATCTCTCGCCAGTGGAATCGACGACGTCCATCCCCGAGCGTCTCCGAGCCGATGAGGAGCCCGTTGCCGGCAACGACATGATCAGGGGGCACGGTCACGATCATGTCGAGCGTGGCCTTGTCCTCCGGCACATCGTGGCCGGGAAACCACCAGCGCGCATCCTCCGGCTCGCTGAAGGTATGCGTGGCCAGCGTCATCGGATTGTTGTCAGCCGGGAAATAGAGTCCGCGCGTCGACACGCCCCCATGAAAGATCACCAGCTCGAAGTCATCGTGGAAAAGGCGTGGCGGTGTCAGCGCGATCCCGATCTTGCCGTCGTAACGCCGCCAGGCGCTGGTCGACTCGCCATCGAGCTGGATGCCGAAGACCTCGGCCCCGCAGTAATCGACGAGCAGACTGTCCAACCCGTCCCGGCTGATCTCGCCGGTGATGGTGGTCTTCCCCATCGCCAGGCTGTCCTCGGGAAAGATCTCGAATTCGATCCGGTAGTGCCGGACATCGTACGGCGGCGACGGGTCGGCGGGGGGATAGAAGGGAGGCAGCTCCCGATCCGCCGGTGTCAGGATCCCGCGGTCGGCCTCGCGGCCGGAGCGTTGGTGCCCCAGCATCTCCTGGCGGCGGAACTCGACGAGGGCGGCCTTACCTTCGTCGGTGCCGGAGGATGTCGGTGTGGAATCGTTGGCGTCGAGTCGCCAGAACCCGGCGAGGGCCGTGACAAGCACCAGGAGGGTAACCACCAGCGCGGCGCTCCATGATCCGCCCGAACCGATCCGGCGAATCCTACTCATCCCGCCCCCCCGTCGGCCGCCTCGGCCCGGAGCGCGATGCGGGCGCTGATCAATCCCGCCAGTATGCCATCCTCGAAATGGAAGATCGGGGCTGCGGCCAGCTCCGGAATATCATGGGGGTTCAGGATGTCTTCCGGGGTGGCGCGCGGGGCGTGGTCGCGGGCCACCCGCAGGACCTTGGCCCGCTGCTGGTCGATCATTTCACCGAGCACCCGGTCCGCCCGGGCCGCCTCGCCTGGCCCCCTGTCATCGGTCATCGCGTCTCCCGGCGGCGGGACCCCTTCCCTTCCGCCCGCAGATTGTACAATGCCGGGATGAATAGTCACGACCGCCCGATGACGAACCCTGATCGCACCCCGAACGACCACGACCTCCCCCCCCTGCCGCCGGATACCCTGGTCTTCGACGGCCACGCGGACACGCTGCTCGGCATCGTCGACAAGGGACATCACATCGACCGGTCGGCCGAGTTCGGCAACCACATCGATCTGGACCGAATGGCCGCCGGCGGGCTTCATGCCGAGATTTTCACCGCCTTCGTCGACCCGACGTTCATTCCGGGTGCTCGCGACCGGGCACACCGGTTGATCGACGCCCTGCATGACGAAGCGCGATGCTTTCCGGGGCGGCTGACGGTGACAACGAGTGCCGATGCCGTCCGCGAGGCCGTGGCTGCCGGGCGCGTGGCCGCCGTTCCGGCCATCGAGGGGGGTCACGCCATCGAGGACAGCCTCGACAACCTGCGTGAGTTTCATCGCAAGGGAATCCGGCTGATGACGCTCACCTGGAACAATTCGAACAACTGGGCCGACGGCTGCTGGCCGGGCAAGGACGATCCGCGTCACGGGGGCCTCACCGATTTCGGCAAACGCGTCATCGGCGAGATGGAGAAGTTGGATATCCTGGTGGATGTTTCGCACGCATCGCCCGAGACGTTTCGGGATGTCGCGGCCATCGCCACCAAGCCGTTCGTCGCCAGCCACTCGGGTGCCGATGCCGTCACTCCACACTTCCGGAACCTGAAAGACGAGCAGATCGACATCATCGCCAAATCGGGTGGCCTGGTCGGCGTGCCGTTCGTCTCCGGCTTCCTGGTCGATGAGTTCGGCGCGTGGAAGAAGGTCATGGACTCGGCCGAATACGCCGCGCTGTCACGACCCTGCGGCTACCCCTTTCCATTTCACGCGGAAGAAGATGAGGAAGTCCTCTACGAATGCAGCGTCCCGCAAGCCACGCTCGACGACTTCTTCCGACATCTCGACTACCTGGTCAACCGCATCGGCTGGCAACACGTGGCCCTCGGCACCGACTTCGACGGCACCAAGCGAATGCCGGTCGAAATCGCCGACGTGGCCGACCTGGGAAAGGTCACACGGGGGCTTGTGGCGCGGGGGTATTCGGCGGAGGCG
>JAWXBZ010000196.1:0-37498 GCA_034440375.1 Candidatus Eiseniibacteriota bacterium | reverse complement strand
TCCCGGCGGGGCCACGTCGCCGCTGCCACGGGTGAGGTCGCGGCGGGCATACACCGGTTCGAACTGGAACGGCAGCGGGCGATACCAGACCACCAGGGTGAAGGGTGGCGGCAACGAATCCGGGAAGGCCGACGGCAGCAGGAAGAAGCATCCCTGTGCGGCGTCCATCGTGTAGTCGATGCCCCGCCGGAGCGGCCTCCCGGCAAGCGTCAGGCTGTCGCTGCCTGATTCGAGGAAGCGACGACCGACGCACACAGCCCGGTCGAGGGGCATGACCGCGACATCGTGGCGCAATGGCCCGGCGCCGGCCGCGGAGGATGGACCGATCATTGTCGCCAGAAGCAGGAGCCCGGCAAGGGCGTCCGGGCGGTTCATGGTTTCATTGCGGCGGGGACCACCTCGTAAACCTCGACGATTCCCGCCACCGGCCTCGCCACGAACAGACGCCGCCCGTCCGGGCTGAGAGCGACATAGGCCGTGCCGCCACCCGCCCGGCCCGGCGGCATGGTCGCTCGCCCACCATCCCGAGAGAGTATCGTGACGACTCCGGCCGCATCGCCGACGTAGACATTCCCGGACGAATCGATCGCCAGCGACTCCGGCGCGTGGTCAAACTCATGCTCGACCAGGAAGGCTCCGACCGGATCGAGAACCGATACCAGGCGATTGCCCCGGTCGGCCACCCAGATCCGTCCGCCCGGACCGATGGCCACGCCGGCCGGATCGCGGAAGCCACCGGCCGAAGCGCCGGGGCCGCCCAGGTCAAAGCGGGGTGACCACTGCGGATCGAAAACGAGAAGCCGGTCGCCGGCCGCGTCGACCACGATCGGTTGGCCGCTCGGATCGATCGCCAAGGCCGTCGCCCGGATGTCACCAAAGCGCGAAACCAATCGCTCGCCCGCCAGGTCAAGAACCAGCCCGCGGGCCTCGTAGGACAGGTCGAACTGGTAGATGCGCCCCGTGCCACCGTCCAGGACAAACAGGTTCAGGCCGGCGGAAGCCACCATCCCGCGAATGTCGACGAAGCGCGGCGATCCGCCCGATTGGCCGATCGGCGCAGCCAGCCAGCCGATGGGCGGATCTTCCGGCCGGTCGTAGGCGAAGATGGCCCCACGGGCTTCGTCCGCCACCAGGAGCCGGCCTTTCGGATCGACGGCGAGGAAGGTTGGCGTGAATCGACCTTCGCCGGGGGGAGGTGTCAGCCGACCAATGATCCGAATCGCCCCCGATGAGGGATGGGTGGGCGGGTCGGCGGCCACGCGCACCGCGGTACCGCCACAGGAGTTCAGGCCGACAAGAAGAAGCACGACCGCGAGAACGGACGCGGTTCGGTGAATCAGAACTTCATTTTCCAGGTGACCATCGGAATACGATCATCGCCGTCTTTCTTCATCTTGAAACCAAGGTGCTGGAGCGGATTGCCAATGCCCCCCCCGGTGTCACCGCGGGGCTGGGCGGCGGCACGATTCGCCTGGCCAGCGACGCGGGCCGCATCGATGACCGATACCACCCGGTTGGCGATGGCCGCGAAAATCGAAAACTCCGCCCGATCCCGGGAGTCGAGGCTCCGGCTGCGGAGGCCCTGGTAGCGGGCCAGATTGTCGGCATTCTGCCAGTCCCAGGTTTCGTTCTCGAAGTAGCCGTTCCGGGCGAAGTAATCTTCCTGCGCCGCGCGATCGCCTGGATAGAGGGCGCGGGCCTGACGGCGGATGAATTCATTGGCACTTCCCGGCCCGGGATCACTCCGCTCGTAGCGCGCCAGGGTCCGCCAGTACTCGTCATTTTTCCCGGAGGCCTCGGCGCCGGCTGTGAACTCCGCATACTCAATATAGCGGTCCTGCTGCTGGTCAGACTGGACCCGAAAGATGGCGAACGAGGTCCAGATGCCCGCTTCGATGGCGTAGAAAACCCGTGCCCGTCCCTTTCGCCCGGCGACCTGCTGTCCGAGTCCCGGCAGGAGGAGCGAGTAGAGCATCGCCTTTCGCGGGTTGACCACATTTGGGGTCCTGGGTGTCGGGTCGTTTGGACCGTCCTTAGGCCGGGAGGGTGTCCCGCCGATTTGATTCAGGGCAATCAACCGTCCCGAGAAACCGGGCTGGGTAAACGGGGATGTCGCCGGTGAGACCGCCAGATCGGCAGACGCCGTCGGCACATTGATGAGTGCAAGAAGCAGCAGACATCCAGAAAGCCGGATCATGAGTACTCCTGTCAGAAATGACGGCTCAGGGTCATGGCCGCGCCGGGATTCGTGATGGAAGGATCGAGATGAAAGCCGAGCTCCGAACCGCCCGGCAATGAGGCGTTATATCTTGCCGCCCCACGGGCCGCCAGGATACCGCTGACCAGGTGGTTCAAGAACACCACCGTGACGGCGGTTCGTGAAGTTCGAAGAAAGTCGTTTGATTCGTTCCGCATGTCCCGATAGTGCTCCCGATTGGCCGCTGCATCCCATCCGCAGGAGTATATGTCGAGTTTTCCAATGTCCTCGTAGTAGTCATCACGCCGCGTGTCATACAGGAGGACCAACGTCGAGTCCTGGACGCCCTCGTCGGAGTGACCATTGGCAGGGCAATCCTCGAAGCCCGGATCCCGGTATCGCACGAAGGTCCAGTGGGCGTCCGCGTAGCGTTTGTACTGGGCTTCAATGTCATGGCCGGTGCCCCGGGTGCTGGCGTAGGTGACCCAGCCGGCCGCCTCGATGCCGAGGTACAGCCAGCCGCTGCGACTACCATTGTAGAACTGTCCGGAACCGGGGAGCACCATTGAAAGCAGACCCGCCAGTACCGGAGAGCGTTTCCCGTTGACGCGTGGGGGGTCGCCCCTGTCCAGGCGGGCATCTGGCGCCGGTGTTTCCGGTCCGTCCAGCGCCCGCTGGGCCAAAAGCGGCCGATCCTCGCCCACACGCAGAACTCTTGCATCCATCATGCCAGCTTCCGCCATGGACGGCACAAAAAACAGCAATGCGGCGAACAGCCAGCGGTTGTTTCGAACCAGTTGCCGTTTCACGATCTGCCCCCCCCTGTTCGCGTCACTTGAGCACTGAAACCAGGCGTACCACGCTCCCCGGCGCCCCGGGTCCCGAAACTTCGACCCGTACCAGGTAGACTCCCGGTGCCACATCCTGAAGGTTCCAGGGGATGTTGGCTTCCCGATCGCCCCCAATCGGCAACAACCCCGCCGCCACCGGGTGCCCCGCCAGATCAAAGACACTGGCTTCCGCTGATTGCCCGGCCGCCAGCGTCATTCGGAAGTTCATCTGATTTCCCCTGGCCGGATTGGGAAAGCAGACCAGCGATTGCGCCTCGGCGCTCGGTGCGGTGCGCCGGCCAACCCCGGCCACCCGTCGGTCGAGGATCGCGTTGCGCGTCGGTCCATTGTCTTCACCCCGCCAGGCAATCATCGAATCCGGAATCGCCTGTCCGGTCGAGAATCCGGCAAGGAGATGGGCCGGCGACCCGGCCGCAATGTCCATTTTTCCGTCGTTGTCGAGATCGGCGAGATAATTACCTGCCATCCGGTAGCCTCCCAGTCCGATCGGAAAGCCGCGGGCTTCTTTCCCGTCACGATTGATGGCGTGAAGTGATCCGTCCTCCGTCATCAACAGGATTTCATGGCCAGGCTCGCCATCGACATCGGCCATCATCGCCCCGGACGTCGGCTTCGACCCGAGCGCGACCGGAAAGTGGAGCGCCATGGTGCCATCCCCGTTCAGGGCCGTGAGGACGCCGAGCGTATCGGCGACCACCAGTTCCGCATTCCCCTCACCATCCAGATCGCCGGCCGCCGCGTGGCCAACGAGCGGAACGCCAATAACCACCGGCCACCCCGGCAGCGTGGTGCCA
This sequence comes from Candidatus Eiseniibacteriota bacterium, assembly GCA_034440375.1. GTDB lineage: Bacteria > Eisenbacteria > RBG-16-71-46 > JABDJR01 > JAWXBZ01 > JAWXBZ01. The sequence goes on along the minus strand of JAWXBZ010000196.1, from coordinate 33,656 downwards.
GCGATATCCAGCATCGTGATCGTGCCGGTCCGGTCGACGGCAGCCAGATCATAGGCGCCTGGTTCGCTTCCCCGGAAATCGGCCGCGAGCAGGGAGAGGCGCCGACGGCCACCCACGGCCGAAGACGTCGAACCGATTGTCGTCATGAGGCGTGTGCCATCGGGCCCGCTCGAAGGAGTTGTGGCGTCAACGGATGCGATATGCACGCGACCCGACTCCGTGGCCCAGGCCACCTCGATCGAGGATGTCGGCCCGCGCAACGCCCCCGCGACCACGTTTCCATAAGGTGGGTCCGGCTGTCCGTCGAACTGGAAGGCTTCGCTGTCGGCCTTGCGTTCCAGCGGTGTGAAACCGCCCGCAAGGTGAACCCGCCCGACCTGTCCGCCATACGCCAGCCCAAACGCACCGAACGATCGTTCGTCGGCGATCACCGACGGGGGTGTCGAGGCCTGGCGGAGCGGCCGCTCGGTGCTGGTCGCGATCGGAGTTCCGTCGGCCTCCCAGGCCACGATCTGATCGGCTCCGGCCGTGAGGGCGGCCACGAAGGACGTTCGGGAGGACGGTTGTTTCTGACGTGGATCCGACATATCACCGGAGGCCAGCCGCCGATCGAGCGCGGCGGGTCCCCGTACCCAGGCTTGGGCCTGGCCGGTCTCATCGAGCGGCGGGTATGGCCGCCCCCCCCGTCCCTCGATCGCGAGGATATTCGAGCCGAACGTGAAGAGCATTTCCGGCGAGCCGTCCCCGGTCACATCAAGCAGACCGGTCGAGGTGATTGTGATCGCGTCGTTCAGGAAGATTGGCCAGCCATCCAACGCCGCCCGGCGCCGCACGATCACTTCCATCGTGACCCCGGGCTCCGAGATCGTGCCGATCTCGACTCGCGAGAACTGGCCGTCATTGGTCGTGCTGGCCGGCAGGGTGAACGGGCCAAGGAACGAATTGTTTCCTGCGTAGAACGGATCCCATGGCGTGCCGAAGTTACGGCGACCCTGGTCTTCGATACCATCCGCTTCCACCAGTTTGACGCCGCGGCGGGCGATATTCGTGTTGACGCCGAACGGATCGCTCAGGTCGCCGAAGATAACGCGGTCATCGATGTGCCAGATCAGAAGGCCGCCGGACGGCAGGAGCGCATCGTATTCGAAGGCCCCGGCCGGATTCGACAACGTCGAGTCGGCGATGGGCCCCAGGATGACGCCGGTCATGGCATCGGCCCGAATGATCGGGAAGCCGTTTCCGTCCAGCTCGATCGCCCGATTCTCGACCAGGTAATACTCGCTGTCATGAATCGGGGAGTAGATGAGTTCCTGTTCCAGCAGCACCGCGCCGAGGTCGACAGCGAGCGATTCCTCGGCCACGGCAATGCGCGATCCCAGGAATCCACCACCTGGCGATTCCGGCGACAGAAAGAGCTGGAGCCGGCTCCAGGCATCGAAGGACGACGGCAGGACACCAATCACTTCAACCTCGGTCGAATCGGTGTCGACGAGGATGGCGCCGATATTGTGCCCGGAGTCCATCACCGAGAAGAATCCGACCATCGGCAGCCCAGTCCGGGCGTTGTACAGGTCGGGCAGGCCGAGGATGTGGCCGAACTCATGGGCCAGTACGCCGTTCAGTGCGCCGGAAAATCCATCCTGGGTCGTCGTCTCAGGCAGGACCATGCAGCGTTCGATATGCTTGCCGCCGACGAAAACCGTGTCGCCGAACTCCAGGACAAAGGTCGGAATGTCATTCGGCGAATCCGAGTTGATGTCACTCTGAAAGTCGGCGCCGGCATGAACAACGATGAAGGCATCGAACGAACGCAAGTCGATCTCTCCGGAGGCGAACGCGGCGCCGAGGGCATCCTTGATCAGCGTTTCTGCCTCCAGGGCCACATTCACGTTGTCAGCCGCCACCGACCAGGGGCCGTAATCGGCCGTGTCGCCCAGCCGGTAGGCTGCGCCCGGATCGGTTGGAAAAACCTCGACGGCAAGCTCCAGATGGCCGGCGGATTGGGCCCGGTAATAGTTTGCCAGCGCGCGGCCATGAGCCGAGTAAAAATTACGGTTGTGCGGCGGCGGATCGACCGGGAGCAGCTGGTCGGTCCGCAGGTCGAATCGACCGTCGGGCGTGGTTGTCGAATCGCCGCTCCGGTCCGTTTCGAAATCAATTCGGATCATGGCCACCCGAAGCGTATCAATATCGGTGGCGGCAAAGCGACCCGGCGCGGCGATGGCCGGGGACGCATGGTCGGCCGGCCGCGTCTCGTCGGCGGGGCCGCCTGATCCATCAAACAGGAGGGGCGCGTCTTTCAAGGATTCGGCACGAATCCGTCCGGCGTCGGGGCCGCCCGGCTTCAACGTGATGGCGTGGCCGTCGGCTCCCATGAAACAGGGAAACCCCTTCCATCGTTCCTGTCGGGAAACGGAGGAAGGGGTTAACGGGGTGTGCGACAGACGGAAGACAGGCTCCCTGGCCGCCGCCCTGTCTCCCCCGACCAGCGCCAGTCCGGCGACTAATACCAGCGTCAGCCGGGCTCGCGAGAAACCCGCCGGCAGCAGAATGACCTTGCGAATCAACTCAGAATCGTACCGAGAGCGAGAACTTGCTGACCCGGTCCAGTTCTTCGAACTGCGGAATGCTGGCGTAGTCGAACGAGAGCGCGCGATAGGCCACGCCGAGGCCATACGTGAAGTCCTTGATCTCACCCGGGTCGTCAAAGATGTAGCCCACTCGAAGGGAGACGAGCTTGTTGTAGGAGTATTCGATGCCGCCGTTCAACAGGACCTCGTTCTCGTCGAACCAGGTCGGCTGAAATGTCGAGTCGGGCGGCGCGCCCCCCTGGTCACCCAGCAGGAGCTTGTCGGCATCGAAAGCCACGATGAGGCTGTGGGCCTCCTTGCTGAGGGCCTGCCATGCTCCGCCGATGCGAAGCGTCCGGGGGAGTGGATCCGCCTGCTCCTCGTCCACGAGGGCAATGTCCGGACCCAGATTCTGAATCACCACCGCCAGGTTGATCGGCGCGCCGGGAATCCGGTAGAGAGCGCCCAGGTCGACCGCGAAGGTGCTCCCCTTGCCGGCCTCGCCGGATGTCGAAGAGAGGGCCGGCGCCAGGTCGAGGTGGACATACTTGAGATTCGCGCCGAGGCCGAGGTTGTCAGTGATGCTTGTGCCGATGGCGATCGACGGGGCAATCTCCCACGAACTGAAGGTGCCGAGATCTCCCTGTCCCGGATCGGTGGCCTGGCTCTCGCCGTACGACAGGTAGGTGATCGTCGCCGCGATGCCGCCCCAACCGGAAAGATGCTGGGCGTAGGAGAGGTACTCAAAGTAGACGTCGTCCGCCAGATCCGGAACAAGCTTGGTGTGCATCAACGCGGCATGTTTGCCGTCCAGGAAGGCCAGCCCGCCCGGATTCCACCAGGGGGCAAAAGCATCGTCGGCGATGGCGGTGAAGCTTCGGCCCATCCCCTCCGCCCGGGCGCCCGGCGGAATCTGCAGGCTGTAGGCGCCAGCGGTCCCCTGGGCCCGGGCCGACCCGGCCACCAGGAGCAGGGACAACAGGGCCGGAAGGGCGTACATGAGTCGGAAACGAGCAAACGGCATGGAAAAACCTCCCGTTGGATGATCGGCCGGGGTGGGGCAGGCGGGTGTGGTACCGGCGCCACTTTTCGTGGTTCCCAATTCGGAACCTCAATTGCCGCACTATGCTAGCAGACGCGCGGTACCCCGGCCAGCCGGGGAAGGATCTCCGGAAACCGCCTGATCGATCCCGGCCAGCCCTATCGCAGGCGGACGATTGGCTCGATCAAGTCGATCTCGTCGCCACCGGCGGCGGGTCGGGCGGCCACCTTGATCAGGTAAACCCCGTTGGCCACGGCATCGCCTGTCGCGTCGCGGCCATCCCACGCCAGCCGGTTCTCCCCAACCTGGCCAACGACGTTCCACTCCCGGACCTTTCGGCCGCTGACGGAATAGACGAGCACCCGCACCGAGGGCGATGCTCCCGCCAGAAGGAAGGTGATCTCGGTCGATTCCTGGAAGGGATTGGGCAGCGCCAGAAGGTCGGTCAAGTCCCCGGCTCCACCGGTCGTGCCGATCGTGACGGCCAGCCGTGCCTCACCGCGGTTGTTGAAGTTGTCGGTGGCCGTCAGGCGGACCGTGTATGCCCCCCCTGGAAGGTTTGGCACGCGGGTTTGAACGATGCCGCGGCGGTAACTTCCGGTTTCGTACTGGAAGTCGTCGGTCACGTCGGCCCGGAATCGCTCCAGTTCCGTGTCGTCCAGGAACGTCAGGATGATCGAGCGAAATTCAAAAAGCCGGGTCAGGTTGATGCCGTTGTCATCCTCGATATTGATCGTCAGGACCTGCCCCGCCGCCATGGTTCCGCCGGGGACGTTGATGACGATGCTGGGAGCGGTCGTGTCGCCCGGCGCATCGGCGTCGAGTCCGCCGATCGCGAGCGGTGAGATGGCGCCGACAGCTTCACTCCCCCCGCCGGCCGCATAGGCACGCACCCGCCCCCTCGGCCCGCCGCGCAGCGACACCGGGACGACGAACGTGGCTTCAAACAGTCCGGCCGTCACGGCGGCCCGGCCACTGTAAATGGTGGCGCCCGGGATGGCATACGGAGCCCCGATGCCGGCGCCCGATTGACCGAATGCCCGCCGCGTGTCCGGTTGGTCCTCGACCAGGAGGTCGATCATCCCCTGGTAGCTCTCGTCACGGGTCGAGTCAGGGCGCATCACTTCGCCGCGCACCGTGACGAGCGTACCGCGATCCAGTGTATCCGGTGCTTCGGTTATCCGGATCTGGCCGTTGGGGCCCACGATCACGGCCGCCGGATCGCCGAAGAGCAGATACTTTTTCGGTCGATCGCATGGCTCGAGATCGCCGGTCGGGGAGCAGAAGTTGGTGGTCATTGTCTGGGCGATCTTGGCCTTCAGCAGCGCCGTTCCAAGGGTTACGCTGCGGTTGTCCCCCCCCGGGAACAGGAACTGCAAAATGCGGCGATTCAGGTCTTCATTCTCGCCCGAGAAGGAAAGGTGCGTGGCGGCGATCGCGCCCAGACATCCACCATTGGGCCACTTGACCAGGGCCTCGGCCAGCCCGTCGCTCCCGGCACGATTGAACTTGCCGACGCTGCACGAGGCGGCCACCAGCACCGACAGATCCTCAAGATTTGTCAGCGAGGGGACGTCTGTTGTTTCCAGCACCTTTTCGTCGGCCAGGACCTGGTCGCCACCGTGACCGATGTAATTGACCAGCCAGGCCCCCTCGTTCATCGCCTGGATCAGGTCGCGCTTGGCCCCCGGCCGGGAGAGGAGTGAGCAGTCATTCTGGCCGTAGTCATAGAGATAGATCTTCAACCGGTCAAACTGCTTCGGGATGTATCGATCGATGGTCTCCGTCTGCAGAATATGGGTCACGCCGAGCGGGTCCGATCGCCCCGCCTGACAGACATCATCGGCCACCAGGATGGCCCGATTCCGTTTCGGATTGAACCCGTCGAACGACTCGACGCCCACGATCTTCCGCCGGATCAGATCCTCCGCGATCTCCGGGTCGACCACCGGAATGCGACCGATGGCCAGGTCGGTGATCCGGTCGGCCGGTCCGTCAAAGCGGCCGAAGAAGTCGTCGCTGGCGTAGGCCGGGTTGGAATCAAGTATCGTGGCCGTGTCATAGCCCCCTTCCCAGGTCGGCACCAGGTTCCTGACGCCGGTCCCTTCGCGGTCGCGGGTATCACGGTTGGCATCTCCGAGGAGGCAGACGTACCGCAGGCGATCCTCCGGCAGGCTGGATCCCCAGTTGAGCCAGGCGTACTTCAGAAAATTTCGGATGGCCGCGACGTCGGGTCGACCACCGGAAAATTCATCATAGATATCGGACACCCGCACGACGGCGGTTCGTGCATCGCGCGGCGTCTGGCCGACCGGCATGTCGCTGGCGATGCCGCGGAGGTGTGTGCGGCGCCAGGTGGCCAGGTCGCCGGCGCTCCCCTCGAATTCATCCGCGGTGATGACGATATAGTCGGCACTCATGTCGACATCGCGCAGCCATCGTTGCGGCAACGTGTCCCGCTGAATGGAAATTGGCGTCTGAATACCCGCCGGATTGGCCAGGGCATAGCGGCGGCCGGTAGGGTCGTCGACGTTGAAGGCCAGCGTGGCCACGCCCGAAATCACCAATCGTCCGGCGGGGACGAACGCCGGCGCCCAGGGCGAGGTGACGTCGAGTACCCGCGCACCCCCCTCGCTGCCGGCCACCTCAAAGGTGACCGGTCCGGGTGCCGCGCTCGTCCCGCGGAAGGCCAGGTGCTGACCCGAGAGGCTGAGACGCCGCCACCAGTCCAGCTCCATCCAGCCGAGGAGTATCTGGTCGATCCGCAACGAGGCGCCCGCGAACTCGGTAACCGTGGCGATCACACGATTCGTCGTCCGGGCGGGCAGGTCGGCAATCGCCATGTCGTACCGGCTGATCCCCTGGAGGAAGCCTCCCCAGGTGGCTGCAATCTCCGGCTGGTCGTTGACCGACACGCGGAGAAAATGGCGCTGCGTTGGTTCCTGTGCGCTCCAGGCCGGCGTGTTTGAACCCCACCACCGGATCGTCATGGAAAGCGTCCGGGTCGTGTCGATGTCGGGAAGCGGGATGTCCCAGAAATAGCTGGCGCCCGAGTCCTCGATCCGCTGCCACCACCATTTTTCCCATCGGACGCCCCGCTCACGAGGTAACGGGTCGTACAGGGCGGGGTCGTTGATCTCGACGTGGCTTCGCTCGAGGACGGTGTTGACCGGCTCGCCTTGCGCGCCGCCCGGAAGGGTGGCCATGCGCAGCGGCGCGGCCGGGAAACTGCCTCCCCAGGTCATCCAGTAGACGTTCGTCCCGGTGTGTTCATTCTCAAGCCATTCCGCGCTCCCGGCCGGATCGAAGGTGTTGCCGAAATTGTCAATGGCCAGTCCGTAGAAGAGGAGCGTGTCCACATCCTCGAAGGTTCTGTTCGACGCACCGCCCTCCCTGACATGAATGGCCAGCTCGCGGAATCCACCCCGCTCACCCCAGGCCGGCACATCGGCTTCGTGCGTGGCTTCATCCAGTTCCGGCCCCGGATTGGCGAATATCCGGATCGTGGCCGGATCGATGGTGCGGGCGTCCACACCAGCCGCCGTCACGGTCGCGGCGTTGATGCGGTAAATGCCGTTCGCGTTAACCCCCACCTTGAGCCAGATCGGCGCGTCATCGAAATAGGTATCCGGACGTCCCGAGCCGGCTGCTCCCGCAGCCACCAGCTCGGAGCGCAATGGAGGGCCCCCGGTGTCGGCCGACAGGGCCTCCGGGTTCAGTATCAGGTCCTTCCAGAAATCATCCCCGGCCGATTCCGTGGGGAAGGGCCGGACGGCGCGGCCAGGGGCGTCGGCGCGCCGATGGAATCGGACATCGACCTCGATCGACTCGAAGGTGGTAGCCGTACCGTCGATGGGATCGAACTGCACCGGCGCCAGCGTCAGGAGGAGGAGCGTCCGACCCCGGTAGATCTCGAGCGATCCCGTGACCGGTGATTCCGGAAAAACGCCGTCCAGGGTAATCGATCGCGGGCTGTCGGCACCGCGTTCCGCGGCACGACCACCGGTCGGCACGCGCGCAAAGGAGACATCCTCGATACGCGAACCGGACACCGTTCGGAAATCGAGCGACCAGTCATGGCCCGCTGGGACGAGAATCTGCGCCGTGTGAACCGGCAAAATCCAGTCGTCCGGCAGGGCACCGGTCAGGCCCGCATCGGCCACGACGATCGTGCGCTGATTCGGTTTGCCCCCCTCGAAGTCGAGGATTCGGGGAGTCGGTGGTATATAGCGGAACGACACGCCGGTGGCGGAGGCGGGGGTTTCCCGAATCATGTCGTCGGGACGGGCGACCGCATCAGCGATTGCGAGGTGCAACCCGACGATCAGGAGAAGCGGCGTCCCGAACGTCGCGGCCAGGCCACGGCGCCACAAAGCGTGAAACATCCCCGCACCAATGGCCACCGGGGGGCGCGGACCGTCGTTCCGGTGCATCATCAACCTGTGGTCTTTTCCGCCTCGTCGAGAAGCATGTTGGGAATATCGTCCTCGATCCGGTAGGACAGGCCACACTTCCTGCAGATCAGTTTCTGCTCCGACTCACGGTAATCGAGGGGCCCCTTGCAGGCCGTGCAGGCCAGGAGCTCCAGCAATTCCTTGCTTGGCATGGGTCATCGTCTCCTTGCTGATGGTGACAGTCGGGACGCCGAGGCCACCCCTCCGGACGTAGAGAGTGTGGTCGCGCTGGTCATGGGTCGCGGTTGGCACACCTGAGCTTCCGGGAATGGCGCCGGTCTTTCCGTTCAGGCAGTGACCCTTAGCCAGATGCGATAGGTGAAGGCTCCTGTGGGGCAGGTCTTTCCAGGTCGGCGCGGGGCGACACAATGGAGCCCCGACGGTGATGAGGCTAACCAGTGTCACCCGGGCGTGTCAAACCCTTTGTCTGGAATGACCCCATCCTCCGGTACTTGGCCAGGCGATCCTTGAGCAGCCGATCGACCGGCGTGGCCCGAAGCGATTCAAGCCGGGCCGCCACATGGGTCTTGAGAGTGGCCACGGCGACGGGCGGATCGCGGTGCGCGCCACCGATCGGTTCGGGCACGATGTCGTCGATGATTCCAAGCGCACCCAGGTCGGTGGCGGTCAGCTTGAGCGCCTCGGCCGCCTCCGGCGCCCGGGTGCGATCGCCCCACAGGATGGCCGCACACCCCTCCGGCGAGATGACCGAGTAGATCGAGTTCTCCATCATGAGGATGACATCGGCCACGGCAATGGCCAGCGCCCCCCCCGACCCCCCCTCACCGATCACGACCGTGACGATCGGGACCGGAATGCGGGCCATGTCGCGCAGGTTTCGGGCGATCGCCTCGGACTGGCCGCGCTCCTCCGCCCCGACACCGGGATAGGCCCCGGGCGTGTCGACCAGGGTCACGATCGGCGCGCCGAAGCGCCCGGCCAGGTCCATCAGGCGCAGGGCCTTCCGATACCCCTCGGGATGAGGCATGCCGAAATTGCGAAGGATGTTGTCCTTGGTGTTGCGCCCCTTCTGGTGACCGATGAACATGGTCGGGCGGTCATCCAGAAAGCCAAATCCGCCGACGATGGCCCGGTCGTCACCGAAGAGCCGATCGCCATGGAGTTCGGTGAACTCCGAGGAGAGCCCGTCGATGTAGTCGAGCGCATAGGGGCGGCGAGGATGGCGGGCCAACTGCACCCGTTGCCAGCGGTTCAGGTTGGAATAGATTTCCTGCTGGAGGCGTTCCGCCTTCCGCTCCAGGCTCTCGATTTCCTCGGCCACCTCGACACGGCCATTGCTGTTCAGTTGTCGCAATTCCTCGATCCTGGCTTCGAGTTCGACAATCGGTTTCTCGAATTCCAGCCAACCGGGTGTGCTCATGCCCGGCCTCCCTTTGCTGGTGCCGGTCGATAGCCACGTGACACCACCATTTCCCGCGGCTTTCCGGCCCGGCGCGTCCCCCCGCGCCAGGGGTTGGCCGGTTCGGCGGCCGGGCGCGGACGGGGCCGGGCTTCGCCCAGGCGCACATGCTCGGAACCAAGCTGCGCCCGAAGTTCGCCGAGCATGTCTCCGGACACGGCCACGCGCAACTTGCCCACCTTGATCCTGACCCGCCCATTCGGCGTATCGAAGTGAATCATGACGTCGCCCTTGCCCGGATAGCGCGTCAGGATGTCGTGCACCCGAACCAGATCGTCAAGGCTGGTGCCCGCGAGCGGCAGGGAAAGGTGCAGTGTATGCAGGGCCAGTCGCCTGGATTCATCAAAGAGCGACAGTTCTTCCGCCACGATCTTGACCGCACCTTCCTCGTCCCGTCGGTCGGCCCGGCCGCGGACGAGGATGATCTGGTCGACCTCGAGAATTTCCTTGCTGGCCTCGTACAGGTCGCTGAAGCAGATGCACTCGACCGAACCGGCGAAGTCCTCCAGCGTGATCCAGGCCATCACGTTGCCGCTCTTGGTCGGCCGACGGACCACGGCCGACACGACGCCGACGAAATCAACGTCCTGGTTGGACTTCCGCTCCTCGATAGTCTGGCTGTCGCAGGTGGCCACCGCGGCGATCTCCTCCCGCAACGGCGCCAGCGGATGGTCGGTCAGGAAAAAACCAAGCACGGCCTTTTCCTCCCGGAGTCGGGTCGGCTGGTCCCACTCCGGGTGGTCCGCGAGTTTCGGATCGATGACCAGTGCGGGGGCGAGCGGATCGGCGCCGCCAAAGAGGCCGATCTGGTTTCCACGCCGATCATCCTGATCGGCCTGACCGCCGGCCATGGCCTGGGCCACGGCGGCCAGTTTCTGGGCCCGATGCCCGGGGAGATCGTCGCAGGCGCCGGCCGAGACGAGACTCTCGACGACCCGCTTGTTGACCGACTTGAGATCGACGCGCCGGCAAAACTCGTGCAGGCTCGCGAACGGCCCCGCCCCGCCAACCAGGTCGGCACTCCCGCCGTCCCGCGCCGCGAGGATCGCCTCGATGGCTCCCTGCCCGACGTTCTTGACCGCCCCGAGCCCGAATCGAATCGACCCTTCCTCGACGACAAATTCAAAACGACTTCGATTGATCAGCGGGGGGAGCACCGGGATCGCCATCTTCCGGCACTCCTCGATCAGGATGACGATGCGATTGGTCTTGTCCATTTCGGAACTGAGCGAGGCGGCCATGAATTCGATCGGATAGTGCGCCTTCAGCCAGGCTGTCTGGTACGAAATGAGCGCGTAGGCGGCCGAGTGGCTCTTGTTGAATCCGTAGCCGGCGAAGTAGGCCATCTGTTCGAAGATCTTCCCGGCCACCGGGAGCGCGATGCCACGGGCCGTGGCGCCATCGATGAACGAGGCCTTCTGCTGGGCCATCTCCTCGGCCTTCTTCTTCCCCATGGCCCGGCGAAGCAGGTCCGCCTGTCCCAGCGAGTAGCCGGCCAGGCTCGAGGCGATCTGCATCACCTGTTCCTGATACACCATCACGCCGTAGGTGGCGGCCAGGATCGGCGCAAGTTCCGGATGCTCGTACCGGACCTCCTTCCGACCCTGCTTGCAGTCGATGAAATCGTCCACCATGCCGGAGCCCATGGGGCCCGGGCGATACAGGGCGCAGACGGCGATCAAATCCTCGAAGTTTTCCGGCGACAGCCGGCGCAGCAGGTTGCGCATCCCCTCCGATTCGAACTGAAAGACGCCGATGGCACGCCCCGCCCGGAGCAGGTCCATCGTGATCGGGTCCTCGAAGGGCAGGCGGGCGATGTCGATCACCTCGCCCTTCAGCTCGCGGATCAGCCGGACCGCCCGGTCGATCACCTTGAGGGTTCGCAGGCCCAGGAAGTCCATCTTGACCAGGCCGATCTTCTCCACCGAGTTCATGTCATATTGAGTGGAGATTTCATCCTTGTTGGCTGGTTTGAACAGCGGCACGATTTCGTCCAGCCGTCGTGGCGATATGATGACCCCGGCCGCGTGCGTCGACGCATGGCGCGAGAGCCCTTCCAGGACACGCGCCGTCTTGAGGAGCCGCGCGGGGGCGCCCCCTTCCGTTTCCATCTGCAAAAGCTCCGGCGCCGCGCCGATGGCCTTGTCGAGGGTGATGCCGAGTTCCTCCGGCACCAGCTTGGCGATACGATCCACGTCGCCGTACGGCATCCCGAGCGCCCGTCCCACATCACGGATGGCGCCCCGGGCGGCCATCGTTCCGAACGTGATGATCTGGCAGACATTTTCCTCACCGTACTTCCGGCGCACGTACTGAATGATCTCGTCGCGCCGGTCATCCTCGAAATCGACGTCGATATCCGGCATCGAAATCCGTTCCGGATTGAGGAATCGCTCGAAGAGAAGGTTGAACCGGATCGGATCGATGTCGGTGATCCCGAGGCAGTAGGCCACCAGGCTTCCGGCCGCCGAGCCGCGCCCCGGGCCCACCGGGATGCCCTGCTTTCGGGCATAGTCAATGAAGTCCTTGACGACCAGGAAGTAGCCGGCGTACCCCATCTGGCCGATGACGCCGAGCTCGAACTCGAGTCGTTCCCACAGGCTGTCACCGGGCGAGGGATAGCGCGTCGCGAGCCCCTCGCGGGCGACATGATTCAGATACTCGTCGAGTCCGGCGAAGCCGTCCGGGCATGGAAAGTGCGGCAGCTGAGCCTTGCCCAGTTCGAGCTTGAGCCGGCACTTCTCGGTAATGTCGAGTGTCGCATCGCAGGCGGTCGGGTGATGACGGAAGAGCTGCCGCATCTCCAAAGAACTCTTGAAATAGAGCTCCGATGTCGTGAACTTGAGTCGGTTGGTGTCATTTACCGACTTGTTGGTCTGGATGCAGACGAGGACATCGTGGGCGTCGGCGTCCTCCTTCCGGCTGTAGTGGCAGTCATTGGTCGCCACCAGCGGGATGCCGGCCCGGCCGGCCAGCTCGACCAGCATCGGCATCACCCGCTGTTCCTCGGGGATGTCATGATCTTGTAGTTCGATGTAGAAATTTCCCGGACCGAACAGGTCGTTGAACCGGCCCGCCGCCTGAAAAGCCTCGGCGTCGCGTCCGCCGAGCAGGAGCTTCGGAATTTCGGCGTTGAGGCAGGCCGACATACCGAGAAGTCCCGCCGAGTGGCGTGAGAGAATTTCGAGATCGATCCGGGGCTTGTAGTAGAACCCCTCCACGAAGCTCGACGACGAGAGCCGGACGAGATTGCGATACCCCTCCTCGTTCCGGGCGAGGAGCACGAGGTGGTCCAGCGGATTCTGAGGGCCGTGCTTGGCGGTCCGATCCGTCCGGCTTCCGCGTGTGACGTACGCCTCGATACCGACGATCGGCTGGATGCCGGCCTTCTTGCAGGCGTCGTAAAACTTGATCGCACCGAACAGATTGCCATGGTCGGTCAACGCAAGGGCCGGCATGCCCATCGACACCGCGCGTGACACCATCGTGTCGATCGTCTGCGCGCCGTCGAGCAGCGAGTAGTCCGAGTGATTATGAAGGTGAACGAAGCTGGAACGGGTCATGCCGGGACGTTATCACCTGGGCGGCATCAATCGGAAGTCGTGATCCGCCCGCATCCCTTGCCGCTCAATGCACGACCTGAAATTCACGGGTAGCCGTCGTCGAGTTCCCGGCGCGATCGACGGCTGTCACGACCAGGCGATGCGCGCCCCTGGCGAGCGGGCGGCGTGAGCGACCGGAGAGGGTACGCGACTCCGGATCCCACACGAGGAGCTGCGTCACTCCGTCCAGCGTTGCCGAAATCAAGGGCCAGATGAGGCCGCTCCCCGCCTCCTTGATGCTCACGCGAATGGTCGGGCGAGGCTCACGCACGCGGGCCGCCGGAGCGAGCAGCGTGACGACCGGCGGCCGGGCATCGCGAGCCAGCATCAGTTCGCCCAGGTACCGTGTGTTGCCCCCAACGCCGTCCGGCCCGGCCTCGTTTCCGACCCATGACCAGCCGCCGCCGCTTCGCCGGTAGAGGCCAAGGCCGTGCGTCGGGGTGCCATCGGGCGCGATCGCGAAGCGCGCCGGCCGATCGAGCACGATTCCAGGCGCTTCCAGGTGATAGACCTTCGAGACCGGGACGAGGCCGTTCCCCGTGTCGCCGGGCGCCGTGGACAGACCAAGCCAGAACGGCATGAAGGCGGCGCTGTCCGGAAAAGCCAGGCTCAGTATCCCGAAACGGACGGTGCGTCCTTCCCCGCGCACGAGACCGATGATGTCCAGCGTGTCGACCCCGATCGTGCGGGGCGAGCCGTCCGGGTCGGTGATCGCGAGTTCCAACCGCGGACGGAATTCGAACGTTGACGGTGGCGAAAGGAGTGCCGATGAGTCCCCTCCGCCCATCGGCCAGAGGGCGGTCGGCGAAGCCGCCGGTGGCGGCGCGCGGCCGATCAGGCGATCGAACCAGGAGAGTGGATTCATCAAAGGGGGGGCCACCGTCACGCGGGGATCGCGCCAGTCCTGCCGAACCCGCTGTCGAACCGTGAGGCCCGCAACCGTGACGGCGGCGCCCAGATCGATCGCCGGGGTTGAACTCGTCGCCCGCGTGGTGGTCAAGCGCGGCGATTCGACCGGGCGCTGCAGCAGATCGACATCAACAGCCGCCTCATGGCCGGCCAGGTCAAAGGCGCGAAGGGTTACGCGGCGCGTGCCGGGCCCGGGGGCCGGCGGCGGTTCGAGAACGCCCGCCCCGATCGGCAGGCTGCCGAACACGGGATCACGGACGCCGGGCCACCTCTGACAGTTCAGGACGAAGCGCCGGCCATGATCGGCCTCGGCCAGATCGAAGAAACACTCGACCTCATGTGTCCGGGTCCAGTCCACGCGATCAAGCCGCACATCATAGTGGCGGATATCCCCCTCGACAATTTGAACGCGATACGGGGCCATCAGGTTGTCGCGCGGGGCCGGGTCGACAACGTCGAGTCCGAAGCGCACGTTGCCGGTGACGTCGATCGATCCGGGCAACCGATAACGCCCGTCGGCGATCGGGGTGGCCGTGAATGACTTCATCGTTGGTGACCCGTTCACACGGGACCCGGCGCCTACCGGCACGACGAGGACGCGCCGGATGACCGGAACGGCCACGTCACGATCACCGAAACCGAGCAGGCGGGGGTTGACGCCGATGCCGGCATCCTCCCCCTCGCGCATTTCAAAGTGGAGATGTGCCGGCCCGGCGCCGGACTCCCCGGTCCAGGCGATCACCTCGCCGCGCCGCACCGGCAGGCGGCCGGGGGGTGGATGCAGATCGACCTCGTAGCGGTCGAGACTTTCCTGCGCTGCCGCAATGAAGCCGGTGATCTCCGTGGCGACGCGGTCGAGGTGGGCGACGACCTGGGTTCGACCATCGCTGAGCCGGAGATACAGGGCAAGGCCATAGCCGGAACCGGAAGCCCGCACCCGCCAGACCCAGCCATCCGCCACCGCGTGGACTGGAATGCCAATCCTGCCGGAGGTCGAAAAGTCGATGCCGCCGTGAAAGTGGTTGGCGCGAAATTCGCCGAAGCTGCTGGAGACCGGGAGCGGCTCGAGAACAGGTGGGTGGTAGTTGTTGTCGGACGCCGAGGCGGCACCGGCTGCGGCGACGAGGGCAGCCAGCAGGACCACCCGGGCAAGGAGGGCAGACCCGCGCCGTTGGTTTGTACGCCGCATGCCACCCCGCTCGATCCGTGCAGATTGCATGGGCCCCTGGTGCAGCTTGCGCCAATTCGCCCCGCAACTCCGGGATTCTCCATCGAAAATCATCTCGAAAATGGGTGAGGGAACCCAGCTCAAGCGCTTTGCTTCAGGTGACTTGGACGTCTCTTGCTCATCGGAGGGCCAAGCGGCCCGCGGCTGGCATGCGCATTGCGGACATCTCCCTAGTTGGCACCGATTCGATTCGGTCCCGCCCTGGCCGGACCGCCGACTCATCCGCGACTTCGCGTTTTCTGAAATCAGGAGGATCAACCCCATGACCCGTTTCCATACCACCGGCTTCCTGGCCCTGGCCGTCACGGCCCTGATCGGGTGCGGCACCGAGACCGCCTCGATCCCTGATACGGCACCGCCACTCGCGCCGGAACTCCTGTCGGGATACTCCAAAACGGAAGGCCTTGTCGTCCTGAACTGGTCCCCGAACGTGGAGAGCGATCTCGCCGGTTATCAGATCTATGAAGTGGGAGTGACCGATCCGATCGGTTTTGCTCCGGCCGGAAGCCGGGGCGTGTCGTTTGAATCGTCGCTGGCCGGCCCGACGCCGTTTCGAATCACCGCCATCGATCGCTCCGGCAACGAGAGTGCCCCGTCGCGGATCATGGCCGTCGAGTACGCAGCCCCGCCGACACCCGAACCGGACAACATGGTCGAACTGCGCGGCTAGACTTAAGCTCACCGGACCACGACGAGGCGAGCCGTTCGCACGGCCCCGTCGGCGAGCCGGGCCCGCGCGAGGTACAACCCGGCACTGACAATCCGGCCGTCATCGCTCCGACCATCCCACCAGTGGAGGCCGGAGCGATTGTCGTTGGGGGCGACACGCATCCGGCGAACGGCGCGACCCTGGATGTCGTGGATGACAAGGTCGGTCAAGGAACCCCCGGATAACAGGAAAGCCACGGGCGTTCCGGCGCTGGCCGGGTTGCGCGAGGCCGAAAACTGGATCGGCCGCTGGCCTCCATCTGGAATTTCCGGATCGACCGGCGCGGTGGGAAGCGTGGGTGCCAGGCTCCTCGTCCGCTGCGCATTGCCGCCGGCCATGCCCCAGGGTGAGTCGCCGATCGGATCGGTGCTCGGGATCGTGAAGCGGCGCAGCTCGCCACCGGCCGTTTCGACGACGAGGCCGATCGTATTGGACGCCAGGTCGGGGCCGGCGGCCACGCGTCCGGTGGCGTCCGCCGACAGGCGCTTCGGCCAGCCGGGCACACGCTCGCCGGTCGATCGGAAGGCCTCGATGCAGCCGTTCGTGGTTACGATCACGATTCCGGGTTCGCTCGAGTCGTCAGTGGCCAGGAGGATGGCTCCGGTGGCCGGCGTTCCGGATGCCTCAACTTCGATGTTGGCCACGATTCCTGGGGGAGCGACAAAGCCTCTCAAGAGCACCCCTCCGGACTCGTGAGTCGTCACCACACTGAAGTGCCCGTTGCCTTGAAAATCAGCGACCGCAATTTCCCCCACCATGGGGTCCGCTCCCAGGAACGACACCCAGAGCACACTCGCCTGCGCCCCCGCCGGATTCGGCAGAACGCCGATGCGATCCGACCCGGTCAGCACGACATCGAGACGGCCATCGCCGGTCACATCGGCCAGGGCCGGCGCGGCGTAGCGGGCGGCCGAAAGCGGCGTCAGGTTCGCACTCGACCAGTCGGTACGCACGCCACCCGCGGTCACGATCGACACGCGATCATCGGCGGTGACGACCACGATTTCGATCGCGCCACCAGGGATGACATCGCCCGCGGCTGGTGCGGTCAATACGGCATCGGGCAACCGCACCGGAAAACCGGGACGGCTGGTGCCGTCGAGCGACCAGGCATAAAGAAGACTGTCGGTACCGGCCACGACGATTTCGGGCTCCGCTCCGCCGCCGAGTTCCACGATCATCGGATTGCCCAGCAGAAGGCCGCCGGTAGGACGTGGCCAGCCGGGCGCGAACGCACCATCCTTGAGCACGGCGACGTGACCATCCCGAAGCGTCACCACATCGATTCGGGATGAGCCGTTCATGACGCTGGCCACGCCCCGAATCTCGCCATCGAGCGGCAGTCGCGTCCGGGATTCCGTTCCATCGCCCCAGGCAAGCAGATGCCGCTGGACATCGACGGCGACGAACCCCGCCCCGGCAAGAACCAGCGGCACAGGGCCAAGAGGCGCCGCGATCGACTCCCGTACCGCCGGCACCAGTGCCAGGAGGGCGCGGACCGGACTGACCATTCCGGCTCCGAGCTTGCCCCGGTAGAGCTGGTTTCCGTTCAGACCGATGTGATCAATGTTCAGGGCCGTTGCCATGAGATGCGTCCGCACCTCGGCCGGGGTCATCAACGGCGCCACCGAACGGACCAGCGCGGCGGTGGCCGACACGAACGGAGCCGCGAACGATGTGGCACCGGCATCATTGATCCGGTACAACCGCGACACGCCGGTTCGTACCAGCGAGAGAAGCTTTTCGCCCGGCGCCGACAGATCGACCCAGGTTCCGATGCTGGTCACGCCGGATAGCTGGCCCGTACGGTCGAGCGCCGCAACCTCAAGACAATCGCCGCGACGGCTGAGATAGTTGCGCGACTGGGTGGTCGAGAGTCCACCATTCCCCGCCGCATCGACGACGAGGACGCCCTTCACCTGGATGGCGTAGTCGAGCGCGGCCTTCAACTCGGGCGTCTCTTCGGAGAGCCACGAACAGTTGAGGACACGGGCGCCGTTGTCGGCGGCATACACGATCGCCTGCGCGCAGAAACTCATGGCCACCACGCCCTGGTTGACACGCCGACCGGTGCCGGGATCGATGTAGTCCTCTCGCCAGCCGACCCGCAGCGGCAGGAGCCGGACACCGGGCGCGAGGCCGGCCATCCCGACCCCGTCGTCCATCGCGGCGCCCGCGAGGCCGGCCACGAACGTCCCGTGACCGTCATAGTCGACCGGATCGTTGTCGGGCACGAGACCGTCCTCGGCCGGGTCCACCCGGTTGATCTCGCCCTGGATGGTTGCGACATCGACAAAGTCCCAGCCGCGGAGGTCGTCCACGTAACCATTGCCGTCGTCGTCGATGCCGGGTTGCCCCGAGGCTTCGGCCGCGTTGACCCAGATCTGTCCGGCCGGTGAGAGCGGTGGGCCGAACTCCGGATGACGCCAGTCGACGCCACTGTCGAGAACCGCCAGCAGGACGTCGGGATCGCCGGTGGTGACGTTCCAGGCCTCGATGGCTCCGAGGTCGGGCCCCTGCGGATTGGCATGGAGCGGCCACTGGGCGGAATCAGGCTCGTCATGCGCGAAATAGAAATCGTTCGGCAGGCACGCGGCCAGCGGCGATATCCGATCGGGTGAAGCGGAAATGACACCCGGTTGAACCGACAGGGCCGCCGACGACGAACCGGCGGTCCAGGCGCCACCGGGAATCAGGCGATAAAATCGGGAGAGCGGATCAAGCGGATCGCGATGTGCCGAAAAGAGCGGTTCGATTTGCCCGTAATCCAAAGCCTTGAGGGAGAGGGCAGAGGAGCCCGGCGCGAGTTCGAGGATCAGCGACGGTTCGGTTCGGGCCGTTGACGGCGCCGCGCGCAACAGAAGGCCGAGAACCATCGAAAAGGCAAAGAATACTCGCATCATGACATAACGATAGCATGCGGAGCGGCCATGATCTTGACGCTCCCCGCCGCCCACCGTAACGTCCCGCACATGAGCAAAGTCATTGCCGACCGGGAGCGCCTTCGGGCGCTCATCATCGAGAAATCACTGAGCCGTGGTCAGTTCATCCTGGCCTCCGGCGCCACCAGTTCGTATTACCTCGACATCCGCAAGATCAGCATGGATCCCGAGGGGGCATTCCTCATTGCCAATCTCATGCTGGATATCCTGGCCGGGGACGGTCTGGCCGCGGTGGGTGGTCCGGTGCTCGGCGCCGCGCCCATCGTGGGGGCCATTGCCGCGGAATCGTTTCGACGGGGTCACCCGCTCCCCGTTTTCCTGGTCCGCAAGGAAGCCAAGAGCCATGGCACAGGCCAGCTCATCGAGGGGATTCTTCCCGCCACGGGTGCCGTCGCCCTGGTCGAGGATGTCGTGACATCGGCCGGCTCGGTGCTCCAGGCCATCGATGCCGTGGAAGCCGCGGGATCGCGCGTCTCGCGGGTGGTTTGCGTGGTCGATCGGGCCGGGGGGGGCAAGGAAGCCATCGAGGCGCGCGGCATCGCCTTCACGCCACTCTTTCCGGTGGCCGACCTTCTGACCGGGTGAGTGCCCGGATGATTCGTGCCGATCGTCACCATGGGTGAGCGGCTGGTTTGCCCCCGCTGCGGCACGACGCTCGACGAGTGGAAGCAGCCGAAAGTGACGGTGGATGTCCTGGTCGAGGACCCGTCAGGAAGCATTCTCCTGATCCGACGTCGCAATCCTCCCGACGGCTGGGCCATCCCCGGCGGTTTCGTCGATGTCGGAGAAACGCTCGGGGCGGCGGCCGTCCGCGAAATCCTGGAAGAGACCGGCCTTCGGGTGGCCCTGACCGGGCAATTTCATACCTACTCCGATCCGAGCCGCGATCCGCGCCACCATACCGTGACCACGGTATTCTTGGGGCGACCGGTTGACCCGGCCGCCGCACCCGTGGCCGGTGACGATGCGATCGAGGCGGCGTTCTTCCCGCCGGGGGCGCCCCCGACCCCGCTGGCCTTCGACCACGCCCTTGTCCTGGCCGATTTCCTGAAGTTTCGCGAATCCGGCAACTCCATGCCGTTCAACGAGAAGTAGCCGACATCTCTTGTTGGCCATCAAGGGGCCGTGATACCGTCCGTATGGACAGGCGAATGCCCCAAGGTTCCACTTCGAACCGGCCGGGCGGACGCGACGACAAGGATCTCACCACATGCTCCCGAATCTGGGCCCGACAGAACTGATCCTGATCTTCCTCATTGTCCTTCTCCTCTTCGGCGCCAACCGGATTCCGGAAATCGCCCGGGGGCTGGGCAAGGGGATTCGCGATTTCAAGAAGGGGGTATCCGGGATCGACGAGCAGATCAAGAAAGACGACGACAAGGACGGCCCGCCCCCCCGTATCGAACCGAAGTAAATCGGGGTCAATCCGCGAGTTCGATCTCGCCGCCACTTTCCACGCCCGAGCCGACCAATCCGCTGGCGGTGCGGATGAACTCAATACCGGTGGCGAGGCGGGTCAGGAAGCTGACCTTCTGCCCCGTGAAGTAGAGCGTGCGATAGGTGTCGGTGATCCCCGCCCGTGCGGCGGCCTCGACCACGGCATCCTCGACGCTTCCAAGACGATCGACCAGGCCACGCTCCCGGGCCTCGCGCCCCAACCAGATACGCCCTCCCGCCACCGCCTCGACCTGTGCCCGCGTCATCCTGCGACCCGCCGCCACCTCGTCCAGGAAAATATCATAGGTGGTGCGGATATCGCGATCAAGCGCCTCCTTTTCCTTTGCCGTCATGGCGCGCCAGGGCGAGAACATGTCGGTCATTGCCCCACGCTGGTACACCTCGCGGCTGATGTGGCGACGCTCGAGAAGTCGCTCGAACACCGGCTTCATCGCGACGACTCCGATCGAGCCCGTTACCGTGAGCGGGTTGGCCACGATCGCGTCGGCGTTGCTGGCGATCCAGTATCCCCCCGAAGCCGCCGCATCACCCATCGAAACGATGATGGGAAGTCCCGTGCTCTCCTTGATTCGCTGCACCTCGGCCCGGATCTGGTCCGAGGCCAGCGCTGATCCCCCGCCGGAGTCGACACGAAGGACGATGGCCCGGACATCCGAGACCGCGGCGGCGGAGCGGAGCGCCCGCACCACCGTGTCGGACCCCATGGTTCGTCCCCCGGTCAGGCGGTTGACCCGACTCTCACCACTCTCGATGCCACCCATGGCCAGAACAATGGCCACCGCCGGCGGAGGCGTCCATCGCTCGCGCCAGTAGCGCCGTCGATCCAGCCGGCGGGTGCGGGCCGGATCGGTTCCTGAATCCGCCAGTTCGGCCGCCACCCGGCGGGCATCCTCGTACCAGCCGATTCGGTCGATGACCCCAAGGGTGAGCGCCTCGTCGGCGCGAACAATTCCGCCGGAAAACAGCCGGTTTCGGCTGTCCGGCGACAGGTGGCGGGCGCCGGTCAGTGTGGAGTCGAGTTCCGCCGCGGCGGCCAGCACCAGCGACTCGAGTTCCGCCTTCTGTGCCGGCGTCGCTTCATCGGTGAACCAGGTGTGAAAGGTCGACTTGTAGGGTCCGGCGGTAACGGCATCCCAGTCGATGCCCAGATCGGCGAAGGCGCTTTTCAGGCGGAGGATTTCCACGCTGACGCCGATTCCCTGCAGGCGGGCCAGTCGCGGCATGATGATTCGATCGGCGGCGGAGGCCACGTAGAGTTCCGCCGGACCGCCTCCCGCCTCGAGGAAGGCCACCACCGGCTTGCCCGACTCGCGCACGGCCAGGAGGCCGCGAAAGAGTTCCTGGTGGACGGCCGACACACCGCCGATGAAGGCGTCACCCAGGTGGCCGATGCGGACGATGACACCGGAGACGTCCGTGTCGCTTCGCGCCTTCTCCAGATTTTGCAGGACGCGGTGCAGGCTTTTGACCGGGGCGGCCAGGAGAACGAAGCCGGAGGCCTGGTCGGCGTAGGTACCATCCAGGCGCAATTCCGCGAAACGCTTCATGACCGGGAAGGACTCGCGACGGAAAGCGTCGGCGTGGGTCTGGATCGACACTGATGTCCGGCGTTTCGGTGTGTCCTGTCGAGCCATGGATATCGTCCGGAGCGTGCTTCCCGGCAGGTCAAACGCCACCGCCAGGGCCGCCTCTTCCGGATGACTTCGCCAGTGGCCCGTCACCCGCAGGCCGTCCAGCACCCGGTACTCGCCGGCAACGACGTAGCGCGCCGCGTCCTCGGTGGTGCGCCACTCGGTCTGAAAGGTGGCGGTCAGTCGTTCTGGATCGTCGCCAAGTGGCCGGATCGACACGCCGGCCGCATAGCCTCGTGCCAGGCGCGAACCGGCGAAGGCCGGGTCGTTCATGTTTCGAGCGACTAGTCCCAGCGAGACCCGCCGCCGGGGGCGGAACAGCAGTCCCAGGTCATGCGAGGTGGCGCTGGTTCCTATGCCTGAATCGTTGCGATGAAAAGCCATCGTCCAGCCAAAGGCGAAGGGAGCCGCCTCGAATCCCGTGCCGATGGCATACGTATCAAAATCATTGTCGCCGAGATTGTCGTGAACGTAACCGAATCGGAGCGGCGGCAGGGCCAGGATGCCCACCCCCTGTTCATGATCGCCCGACTCGAAATTCAGGTCGAGCCAGGACTCCGGTCCGCGACTGATGGCCATACCGGCCGGATTGGCGAAGAGCGCCGAGGCGTCATCGACATCCGACACCCATCCGATCAGTTGCGGCAACGGCACCGGGGCCTCGGCGGCCCGGACCGGTGCGCCCCCCCCGGCCAGTAAGAGGCCGAGGAGGACGACCCGACGAATCTGTTGCATCGCGACGGCCGAAGTCAGCGAGAGCCGAGCGCGGACAGGAGCGGCGCCGTTTCGGGCACCGAGGGAATCTCGTAATTCATAACGTCCGTGATGACGCCGTTCGCGTCGATCAGAAAGGTGACGCGCCCGTTGAACCCCTTGTCGGCCAGGTAAACCCCGTACTGGCTGGCCACCGCACCCTTCGGATGGAAATCGACCAGGAGTGGATACTCCAGGCCCAGTGATTTCGCGAAAGCCTTGTGCGCATGAATGTGATCGACGCTGATGCCGAAGACGCGGGCATCCGCATTCCGGAAGGCCGCCAGGTCGTCCCGCATGCAGGCATGCTGCTTCTCGCAGAAGGAGCTGAAGTCGAACGGGTAGAAAATCAGCACGACCTTGTGGCCTCTCTGATCGGACAGGCGGTGTTCCTTGTCGTCGTTACCCTTGAGCGTGAAGTCGGGGGCGATATCGCCTTTCTTGAGCATGGGCAATCTCCTTCGCAGCGGCGTGTGGCGCCAGTGGACGGTTGGGGCGGCAGGAAATCCGATACCGGGGGAAGGTGAGGCCAGAGCCCTTCGGCGTCAACCGGATGCTGTTTCCGGGGCTTTCTGATACGATCCGTCCATGATCTGATCGGGGCCGCCGGGCCTTGGTCGTATCCATGTGTCATTTGACCCCTCGCGCCGGAGCCCCAGGTCCGGCGCCGTTGATATTCCGGAGGAACCGATGAAGAAATCACTGTTCGGATTCGTCACATTCCTGCTCATTTCGGCATTGGCCGGCTGTGGCGGCGGCGGAAAAACCGCCGAAACAGACCGGGTCGCGGGCGAACCGAAACCGGCAGTCTCTCCGGGTCCCACAGTGGAAACCGTCGACATCCCCTTCAAGATCGGCATCATGACCGGAACGGTCAGCCAGGGTGAGGACGAGTTCCGCGCCGCCGAGATGATTTCGCGGAAGTATCCGGGGCACGTCGAGCATGTCACCTATCCTGACAATTTCATGAACGAGCAGGAGACCACCATCTCCCAGTTGACCAGCCTCGCGGCCGATCCGGAGGTGAAAGTGATCGTCGCCTCACAGGCCGTGCCGGGTTCGGTGGCGGCGCTGCGCAAGATTCGCGAGGCCCGCCCCGACATCAAGATCGGCTTCATGGAGCCGCACGAGGATCCGAAGGTCGTCAATGCCGCGGCTGACATCTCGATCCAGCCGGACCAGGTCGCCCGCGGTCGGACGATCATCGAGAAGGCCAGGACAATGGGCGTGAAGACGTTCATTCACTATTCGTTCCCGCGCCACATGTCCCAGGAGCTCATCGCGCGGCGTCGCGACGAAATGAAGAAGACCGCCGGCGAAATGGGCATCGATTTCCGTTTCGTCACCGCGCCCGACCCGATGGCCGAGGGCGGCCTGCCCGCCACGCAACAGTTCGTGCTCGAAGACATCCCGCGCGAGGTGGCCCAGTTCGGCACCCAGACCGCATTTTTCTCCACCAACTGCGGGATGATGGACCCGATGATTCGCCAGATCCTGGCCACCGGCGCCTACTTCCCCGAGCAGTGCTGCCCCAGCCCCACGCACGGATATCCCACTGCCCTCGGCATTTCCATTCCTCCGGAAAAGGCCGGCGACTTTGCCTATATCAGTGAGCAGAACCGTTTGAAGATTGCCGAGGCCGGCATGAGCGGACACTTCTCCACCTGGGCGGCGCCGGAAGTCATCGTGGCCACTCGGGCCATGGTCGATCTCCTTGTCGATTCGGAACTGGGGAAGGCGGATTACAAGGATTCGGGCGTGGTGGCGGAGTACCTCAGTCGAACGGCGGGCGTGCCGGTCACGGTGGCCCGGTATGACTCGACCAGCGGCAACAGCTATCTGATCCTGCTCGACAGCATCTACTACTGATCGACGGCCGCGCTGTCGATGACGCCCCGGATTCTCGCATGAGCGGCACGCCCGTCCTGGAACTGCGCGGGATCGCCAAGGAGTATGCCGGCAACCGCGTGGTCAAGGGGGTCGATCTCCAGGTCCTCCCGGGCGAGATTCATGCGCTCGTCGGCGAGAACGGCGCCGGCAAGTCCACCCTCATGAACATCCTCTTCGGAATGCCGGTCATTCATTCCACCGGCGGCTATTCCGGCGAAATCCGCCTTGACGGCCGCGAGGTTCGCTTCGCCGGTCCCTCCGAAGCCATGACGGCCGGCATCGGCATGGTCCACCAGGAGTTCATGCTGATCGGCGGCTTCTCGGTGGCCGAGAATATCAAGCTGAATCGTGAGCCGCTCCGCCCGAACTTCCTCTCCCGATTCGCGCCGAAGCTGGCCACGCTCGACCGGAGGAAAATCGACAGTGATGCCCGGGCTGCGCTGGACCAGGTCGGGCTTGATCTCGATACCTGGACCCACGTCCAGGGGCTGCCGGTCGGACACATGCAGTTCGTCGAAATTGCGCGCGAACTCGACAAGGAAAACCTGCGGCTCCTTGTCTTCGATGAGCCGACGGCCGTGCTGACCGAGTCGGAAGCCGATCGGCTGCTCCAGGTCATGCAGGACCTTTCCGCCCGCGGCATCGCGATCCTCTTCATCACGCACCGCCTTCACGAAGTCATGGCCGTGGCCGGGCGCATCACCGTTCTGCGCGACGGCGAGGTGGTGGCCCGCATGGATCGCAGCAATGCCACGCTCGAAGGAATCGCCGAGGCCATGGTCGGGCGAAAACTCGACATGACCCTGGCCGACCGAAGGCCCGGCCCCGGCCCGGAATCAAGCCTGGCGCTGGATATTCGGAATCTCGAGGTCGACATGCCAGGCGAGGCCGTGCACGACCTGACGCTGGCCGTGCGGCGGGGGGAAATCCTTGGGCTGGGCGGCCTCGCCGGGTACGGCAAGGTCGGCGTGGCCAACGGCCTCATGGGAATCCAACCGGCCCGGGGAACGGTGATGGTGAATGGTCGGCCCCTGAAGCTCAACGATCCGGCCGGTTCGCTGGCCGAGCGGATGGCCTTCGTCTCCGAGGATCGGCGCGGCGTCGGCATCATGCCCGAGGAATCGATCGAGTTGAACATGGTGCTCCCGTCGATTCGGGTGCAGCGTCGATTCCTGAGACGGGTCCTGCCCGGCGTGCACCTGCTGGACCAGAAAGTGGTCCGTGGTCACGCCAATCGGATGATCCGGGACCTCGATGTTCGAACCACCGGGCCGGCACAGTCGGTGGGACGACTCTCCGGCGGCAACCAGCAAAAAGTCTGCGTCGCGCGGGCCATGACGCTCGAACCGGAAATCCTCCTGGTCTCCGAGCCGACCCGCGGCATCGACATTGGCGCCAAGAAGCTTGTCCTCGACCTGATCGTTGCGCTCAACCGAAAGCAGGGCGTCACGGTGCTGGTGACCTCATCCGAACTGGCCGAACTGCGCGGCATCTGCGATCGAATCGCCATCGTGACCAGGGGAAAAGTTCACGCCATTCTGGATCCGGATGCCCCTGACGCCCACTACGGCCTGGCCATGGCCGGGGAGCAAATGCCGTCGTGAGCGATACCCGGCCGAAACCGGCGCCCGGCATGATCGCCGCGCGGTGGGGCGACCTGGTCCGGGGAATGGGCGTTCCCCGCCTGATCATCGTGGCCTTTCTCCTGGTTCTTTTCAGCGTGGCCGCCGGAACAGGCATGAACCTGGCCAGCCTGATCAGCCAGAGCGTCGACCGTATCGCGCGAAACGGCATCCTGGTTCTCGCCCTTCTTCCGGCCATCCAGGGGGGGCTCGGCCTCAATTTTGGTTTGCCGCTGGGTATCCTGTGCGGCCTCGTCGGCTGTGTGATCACGATCAACTTCGGCGTGGCCGGCTGGACCGGGTTTGCCATGGCCACCTTTCTTGGCTCGCTGCTGGCCGTGCCGATCGGCTGGGTTTACGGATGGCTCCTCAACAGGACCCGCGGCCAGGAAATGATGGTCGGTACCTACATCGGCTTCGCCATGGTCAGCCTCATGTCGATCTTCTGGCTCCTGGCGCCGTTCCGGAATCCCAGGCTGGTGTGGGCCATCGGTGGCAAGGGACTGCGCACGACCCTGACGCTCAATGAAAACTTCGAGAAGATTCTCGACAAGTTCCTGCAGATCCGGATCGGTGACCTGGTCCTCCCGACCGGTGCGCTCCTCTACTTCGGCCTGATCTGCTTCCTGGTCTGGATCTTCTTTCGCACACGGGCGGGCCTGTCCATCAGCGCCGCCGGCGACAATCCCCGCTTCGCCCGGGCCAGCGGCATTCAGGACTCCCGGACCCGCATCCAGGCCGCAATGTTGACCACGGTTCTCGGTGCCGCCGGCATCGTGGCCTTCAGCCAGTCGTACGGCTTCGTTCAGCTCTACCAGGCCCCGTTGATGATGGCCTTCCCGGCGGTGGCATGCATCCTGATCGGTGGGGCCAGCGTCGTGCGGGCCAGTATCCGAAACGTGATCATCGGCACGTTCCTGTTCCAGACAATCCTGACGATCGCCCTCCCGGTCACCAGCCAGGTGATCCAGGGTGATGTTTCGGAAACAGCCCGTCTCGTCATTCAGAACGGCATGATTCTCTACGCCCTCACGCGTCGCGGGGATCGCACGTGAAACGATTCGCCGTTCCGATTCTCTTCCTCACCCTCTGCCTGGCCGGCATCCTGGTGGCCCGGATCGAACCGCTTTTCCTTGCCACCGAGATGTCGATCCGTTTCGGTCGGAACTCGCTCCTCGTCCTGGCACTGATCATCCCGATCCTGGCCGGGTTGGGACTCAATTTCGGCATCACCATCGGCGCCATGGCCGGTCAGATCGCCGCCATCCTGATCGTGCACTGGGGCATCGGCGGACTTCCCGGTTTCGCGCTGGCGGCGCTTGTCGCACTCCCCATCGCCGTCGTGTTCGGCTGGCTTGTCGGCTGGCTCTTCAACATGGCGAAGGGGCGCGAGATGATCACCGGGTTGATCGCCGGCTACTTCGCCAACGGCATCTACCAGTTTGTCTTTCTCTTCCTGGCCGGCACGCTCATTCCATTTCGCAACGAGACCATGATCCTGCCGCAGGGGTTTGGCCTTCGAAACACGATTGACCTGACGCCGATCCAGTACGCGTTGGACGACCTCCTGCCGGTCAAGCTCCCCATCTTTGGCGGAAATGTCCGGATACCGGTGGCCACCATTCTGGTGGTTCTGGCTTTCTGCCTGGCGATCGTCGCCTTCTTCCGAACAAAACTGGGGCAGGAGCTGAAGGCGATGGGTCAGGACGCCCATGTGGCCGCCATCGCCGGCATTCCGGTCGACCGTAACCGGATTACGGCCACTATCCTCTCCACGGTTCTCGGCGCCTGGGGCCAGCTGCTCTTTCTGCAGAACATGGGGACCATGAACACCTACAACTCCCACGAACAGGTCGGCATGTTCGCCATCGCCGCGCTTCTGGTTTCCGGCGCCACGGTCAAGAAGGCCACCGTCGCCCAGGCCCTCATCGGAACGATTCTCTTCCACACCCTGTTCGTGGTGTCGCCCCTCGCCGGCAAGGCCCTGGCCGGTGACGCCCAGATCGGCGAGTACTTCCGCGTCTTCGTGGCCTACGCCGTCATTACGCTCGCGCTGGTCCTGCATGCCTGGCAGGGCCGACGCCGCCCCGGATCAACCGCTCCGGCCTGATGGCCCCGAATTTCCTGCTCGATCCGAACGGCCTATTCCATTAGAATTACAGGGCTTTACCGAGATTCTCCTTGCTCACCCCTCGCATCCGCTCCGACGGAGGATTCATGCATCGGGCTTCTGCCAACACCACCCGCCGGTTCCGCCCCCTTCTGCTCCTCGTTCCCGCTTTCGCCCTGGCGCTCAGCCTTGCCCCCCGGGTCGATGGAAAAGGCCAGGGTGTTGACCGGCGTCCTTTGCTCGTTGCCCCGCTCGAGGGGGAGGTCGTGCCCGAATCCGGGCTGCAGTTTTCCTTCGCACCGCCCCCGAACCTGACCCGCCACTTCCTGATGGTCTCCATTCTGCCGTTCAGCACCGATGGCCTGACGGCGCTTCCGATCGGCGACGCCATTCGAGTCATCCCGGTATCCGGGCCGATCGTCGATGCCGACGACCTCGGCCTGACGCCCCGGGAGGCCGGCTGGTTCTGGGCCGTGGCCTCGCTGGACGAATCCGGACAGATCTTCCGGGCGAGCACCGTCCGGCGCGTCGATGTCCGTCCGGCGTGGCAGGTCAGTGCCTCCGTCTCTCCCCTGATCCACCGGGAGAGCCGGGGACGTCTGGCCACAACGGATGTCCGCGCGCACGATTCACGGATCGAGCTGGCCGCCGGATTCGATTTCGACACGAAGGAGGGTGAACCTTTGCTCAGCGCCCTCGAGAAAAACGCCCTCCGCCCCGAAACGGATGAACGCCAGTCGCTCCTCGTTCAGTTCAACGGGCCGACGACCGGGGAAGATATGTCCGCCTTGCTCGCCGCCGGCGCCGTTCCAATCACGCCGCTTCCCGGGGATGCCTGGCTGGTCCGGGCCTTTCCCGATGCGCGTGCTTCCCTGTCGCGTCTCGCCCGCGTAACGTGGACCGGAGATTGGCACCCGGCCTATCGGGTGGCTCCATCTCTTCGGGCCCTCGCGGGAACCACCAGCGCCGCGGCAGTCGAGCCGATTCCGATGACGGTCCTGCTCTTCACCGATGCGCCGGCCGGCCGGGACCGCGATCGGCTGAAGACGCTGGGTGCCTCAATCGAAATCGAATCCGACAATGGCATCAACCGTCTGCTCCGCATCCGCATGCCGGCGGCGCGCATTCTCGAGGCAGCGCGCCTTCCGGGCGTCCACTGGATCGAACCCTGGATCACGCCAACAATGGAAAACGACAACGCCCAGTGGGTCGTGCAGACCAACCTGAATGCCAATCGCAAGATATGGGACCAGGGGATCGATGGCACGGGGCAGGTCGTTCACAACACCGACTCGGGCATCACGATGGCGCACGATCAGTTTCGTGACCCGGCCGTACCGGTGACCACGTTCGGCGACTACACCACGCATCGCAAGGTCATTGCCTACAAACGCGGGTCGGACAACGCGGGCGTCACCTTCGGTGACCACTCCGGGGCCTCGTTTCACGGCACGCACACCAACGGCACTGTGGCCGGCAACGACGGCCCGGTCGGCGGAGTCAGCCTCCGGGACGGCATGGCCAAGGGTGCCAAGATCTATTTCCACGACCTCTCCGGAACCAGCCTGGCCAATTCGATCGATCACTTCCCCGACCTGAACGATCTCTACCAGGAGGCCTACGACGGCAATGCGGCTGGAGCGCCGCGCCTCTCGACCAATTCGTGGGGTTCCAACAACGGCGGCGCCTACGACGTGTCGTGCATGCAGGTGGACCAGTTCATGTGGGCCCACAAGGACTTCCTGATCTTCTTCTCCAATGGCAACTCGGGCGCGACCAACACCGTCGGCAGCCCGGCCTCGGCCAAGAGCATCTGCTCGGCCGGCGGCACCCAGAACGGCGTCAGTTCCGGAAATATCTACAGTTCAACCAGTCGTGGACCGACCGACGACAACCGCCGCAAGCCCACCGTCTGCAGTCCGGGCCAGTCGATATTTTCGGCTGATGGCAACACGGCAAGCGGTTACAAATCGCTTTCCGGCACCTCCATGGCCTCCCCGAGCCAGACCGGCGAAGCCGTGCTCATCCGCCAGTACCTGGCAGACGGATGGTATCCGTCCGGTGCGCCGGTGCCGGCCAATGCCATCGTTCCCTCGGCCGCCCTCCTCAAGGCGATGGTGGTCAATTCGGCCGACAACGGGGTCAGCGGATTCACGGCTCCTGACAACAATATCGGCTATGGCCGGGTCATGGCCGACAACGTCCTCTACTTTCCCGGCGACACGAAACGGCTGATCGCCATCGACCATCAGCCCGGCCTCGCCTTTGGTGACTACATCGAGTACGAGATCCAGGTGACCGCCAACACATCTCCCCTCGAAGTAACCCTCTGCTGGACCGACTTTCCGGCCTCGCCGGCCTCCGCCATCCAGCTGGTCAACGATTTGAATTTGACGGTGTCGCGGGGGGCCACTTCCTATAAGGGAAATGTTTACGGCAGCGGCGCCTCGATCACCGGCGGAAGCGCCGACAGCCGCAACGTCGAGGAGGCCTGCCTCATCTCGAATCCGGCCACCGGCACCTGGATCGTGCGGATCGACGCATTTGCCATTCCGGCCGGCCCCCAGCCGTTCGGCCTCGTCGTGACCGGGGTCGTCGACGGCGGGTCGGGCGCGCTCTACCTGGATCGGGCCGAGTACGGTTCGACAAGCGAGGTCGAAGTACAGGTCATCGACACCAACGCCAGCTCGCCGCTCTTGGTCCACGTTTCCTCGCCGACCGAACCGGGCGGCGAAGACGTCACGCTGACCGGTGGCAATGGTGTTTTCACCGGCACCCTCCGACTGGCCCCGTGGAGTCCGGGCGCCCCGCATGGCGCCGGTCATCTCGATCCCCGTACGCGCGATGGATTCCAGACCCTGTCCGTCGACCTCGCCGATGACACGCTTCGGGTTTCGCACGGCGACCAGATCACCGCCACTTATCTCGACGCCAGTCCCGTAGCCACCCTGACGGCCAGAGCCTTCGTCGCAATCGAACAGCCGACGATCACCGCGGTCGCGGCCGATTCGCGCGGGAGTTCCTCGGCCCTGATCAGCTGGGCCACGAACCAGAACGCCAGTTCCACGGTTTACTGGGGCCTGACCACGGCACTCGAGCTCGGCAGCCAGAGCGATCCGACGGCGGTCCTTTCCCACCAGATGCTCATTCCAGGACTCATGACCGGAGCCACCTATTTCTATGATGTGGAATCGGTCGGGTTGAACGGCAACCTGGTTCGCGATGACAACGGTGGCGCCCACTTTCAGGTGACGATCGACCCGCCGGCCGACATCCTGCTCGTCATCGGCGACGAAGCGTCGTTCGATCGGCTCGAGGCATGGACGGAAGCGGCGGCCGCGGCCGGCTGGTCGCTCGACATCTGGTCCGGCACACTGGCCGACAATGCCCCGCTCGGCAATCTCACCGGCGGGCTCCGCTCGTACAAGACCGTCATCTGGCAGCCGGGTTTCAGCCAGTATCCACCATTCAGCGATGCGCAGCGGACGGCCGTCGGCAACTACCTGAACGGTGGCGGCCGCCTGCTCACCGTGGGGCACGACATCGCCTGGTCGTTTGGCGACCCAAGCTCGTCGGTCTACACAACGGCCCGGCGCGACTGGCTGCGCGATGTGTTGCACACGACCTGGCAGGTCGATCCGAACACCTGGAGCAGCAACATCGGCTACGCGGCTGATCCGATCTCGGGCGCCTACACCGGCGGGGTCGGATACACGCCACTCGGCACCGCGCTTGCCGGCGACGAAATCGATGTGTTCAACGGCACCGGCACGTCGAATTACGTCTGGCGGAACAACGAAACCTCACCCGACGACATCGGCTTCCGCTGGATCAACGGGGCCAACAACGGCAGCCCCGATTCGGCTGTCTGGGGCGGTCTCCCCTCCCGGTTGGCCACCATGTACTTCGAGTACACGGCCATCAACCCGCCGTTCGCAACGCCCAACGCCGCCCGCACCGACATCCTCAACAAGACGCTGATCTGGCTGATCGGTCGTGATCGGCCGGAAGTCAACGTCACGTTTCCAACCGTTGCCGGAATCGTTACCGCCAATTCGATCAACGTGGCCTGGACCGAAGTGATCAGCGGCGCGGCCACGGCCAATCGTCGGCTCGAATATTCCGCCGATGGGGGTGATTCATGGAGCCTCATCGCGGACGGCGTCGGCGCTTCCCCCTTTACCTGGGATGTCTCCGCCCTCCCCAATCGCACCACCATGCGGGTTCGAGTCCGGATCACCGACAACGGCTCCCCCTCGCTCCGCGGCACCGGAACCATGAACGGCAATTTCTCTCTCCAGCGCCCGGCGGCGGATAACGAAGGTCCGCTGGTAGTGGTCGGGAGTCCCGCCGTTATGCCCAACCCGATCACGGCCGGCATGTCAGCCACGCTGACCGGCCGCCTGACCGATGCCGCACGCGGCGGCCTCAACGTGACCGCGGCTGAATGGAGCCGCGGCGCCGCCGCCGCAACGGCCGGCACGGGAACGGCCATGACCGGTGTCTTCACCTCTCCCACGGTCAACGTGTCGGCCGTTCTACCAACGCGCGAGATTCCACCCGGCCCCAACAAGTTCTGGATCCGCGGCCGTGATTCGGCCAACAACTGGGGCGCGGCCACACCCTTCACCGTTCAAGTCAACACGGGGATGTTCGCCCGGGCGGGCGTCATCTGCCCCTTTGATACCTCACTCTGCCCCGGCGACACGCTGGTGTTCATTTTGCGGGTCGTCAATGTTGGCCCCGGAGGTGACACGCTCCATACCGAAGTCACCGACCTGGGGCCCGGTCCGGGCCTCTCGCTCGTCGGCTCCCCGGTCGTCATCGAGGCCGATGTCGCCACCGGCGACACGCTCCTTGTTCCACTGACCGTGGTGGCCGCCGCAAATACCCTGGACGGCAGCACGATCACGCTCCGGGCAAGGGTCTGGCCGACCGACTTCCCTTCCGATGTCGATTCGTGCCTGGTCTCCGTGTCGGTCATGGCGCCGATCGTCGGCGTCACCTGCCCATCGGACACGCTCCTGGTCTCTCCCGACACGGTCCCCCTGGCCTTCGCAATCGCCAATACGGGGAGCAAGGCCGACTCGATTCGCTGGTCGATCGTCGACCTCGGACCCGGTCCGGACATCGTCCTCGTGGGGGGCCCGGTTATCGGCGCCGCCTGGCTCGGCGGCACTGGCCCGACGTCGCTCCAACTGCCGCCGGTCAACGTCGAAGCCTACGCCGCGGCCACCCCCGGTCAGACGGCCGTGATTCGCCTGATCGCCAGTGCGGACTCGGACCCCGCGCGCGCCGACACTTGCCTCGTGACCG